>JBKHCX010000067.1:0-13957 GCA_046541615.1 Puniceicoccaceae bacterium | reverse complement strand
CGCACGACTGAAGTCATGCGACTACGTAGTTGGATGACTTCAGTCGTCCAACCCGCAACGGCCTGGCGGGACGGGCGTTGCCCAACGGCTTCCGGCGAGGCGGCGAGGGCCGTGTGGACGCTGCCCTGCCCTGCCCTCCACCGTCCCGCTATCGCTTGAGTGTCGCCCGCGGCTCGAAACGCGGTTGCCTTCGGCCGGTCTCTGGGTTTCCTCCGGATTCGTGACACAGCCGACTTCAACCCGATCGACATGCGCTTCCGACAAACAACCCGGATCCTTCTAGCGGCCACCGGCATACTGGTTCTTCTGCCGGCGGTCCTCTTCTGCGTCTTCGGCTGCCGGGCGTTTTTTCCGAGTGAGGCAACGACCCGCGACCGGCTCGAAACCTTTCCCACGACCGGCCTGCCCCTCGATGGCGGGGTGACGATCTACTGGAACGACCACCTGGTTCCCTTCGTCGTGGCGGAAACCGACCGCGACCTGGCCTTCTCCCTCGGCCTGATCCACGGCCACCTCCGGGAGGGGCAGATGGCGGTGCTGCGCAAGATCTCGCAGGGGCGGATCTCCGAGATGGCCGGACCCGTGGCGGCGAAGATCGACGACGCCCTCCGCCGCGTGAATTTCGGCCGGGCGACCGACGAAACCCTCGCCGGCATGGACCGGTCGACGCGCGCGTGGATCGAGGCCTACGTGGAGGGGATCAACGTCGCGATCGCCCGGGCCGCCCGCACTCCGCCGGAGTCCGGCCTTCTCGGACTGGACCGGGAGCCGTTCACCGTGGAGGATCTTCTCACCTTCGGACGGCTCGCCGGAACCGATGTCAACTGGCTGACCCTCTTCACCCTGCTCTCGGAACGAAACTCGCCCGACTTCGCGGAGATCCTCGAGCACGCCAACCGGACGAGCCGGAGGAGCACCCCGAGCTTCGCCGATGGCACCCCGCCGCAACGGAGGGACCCGGCGGACGGGGCGGGCCGCCGGCCGGCCGGCGACCTGGATCGGGACATCGCCTCCGCTTCGGCCGCGCTGGGCGATCTCCTCCGCAGTTTCAGCCGGAGCGGGAGCAACACCGTGGCCGTCGCCCCGTCGCGCTCGGAGAGCGGATTCGCGCTGATCGCGAACGATCCCCACCTCGGACAGAATCTACCGAACTTCTGGACCATCGTGGGCTTCCGCTCGCCGGGCTACCACGCGGTGGGCCTCATGATCCCGGGGCTGCCCTTCCTCGGCCTGGGCCGCAACGAGGACATCGCCTGGGGCGGGACGAACATGCGCTCCGCCAGCAGCGATCTCGTGGATGCCTCGGACCTGCCCGTGACGGAAACGCGCGAGGAGCGCCTTCGGATCCGTTTCTGGCCGGACCGGACCCTCACGATCCGGGAAACGGAGTTCGGTCCGATTCTGAGCGATGCCGAGATCTTTCCCTCCGCGCCCGGCGAAACGATCGCCCTGCGTTGGATGGGGCACCGCCCTTCGGATGAGATCACCGCCTTCCTCCGGGCGAACCGCGCGCGCTCGGTGGAGGAGTTTCTCGACAGTTTCGAGGGGTACGCCGTTTCCGGGCAGAACATGGTCGCGGTCGATACCGGCGGCAACATCGGGATGGTGCTCGCCGTAACGCTCCCGGACCGGCCCAACGGGGAACTGTCCGCCCTGCTCGTCGATCCCCTGGATCCCGCCGCCGGTTGGACGACGTTTTCCGATTCGGGAGCGCTGCCCCGGGTCTTGAACCCGCCCGACGGGGTTCTCGCTTCGGCGAACAACCAGCCCGTTGCGACCTCCCCGCCGATCGGTTACCTCTTCAACGAGGACGAGCGGATCGTCCGCCTCCACGAACTTCTCGAGGCCCGGGCGCTCTGGACGGTCGAGGATCTCGCGGAACTCCAGCTCGACGTGCGGTCCCCCGCCTCGGCCGCGCTCGCCGGCTTCCTGACCGACTGGAGCGCCGGCGGACCGCCCTCCCCCGTGCGGGAGGCCGTGGCCGCGTGGGACGGCGACTACGATCCGGAATCCGCTGGCGCCGCCGCCTTCGAACTCTGGCTGGCGGCCATCCTCGACGCCTATCCCGGCGACCGTTTCACGGACGGCTATTTCCGCGACTGGAGATACCTGGGCGCGGACCTGCCGAAAGACCTCGAATCCCTCCCCGACGACGAGCAGGCACGTGTGATCGAAGAAAGCCTCGCGGCCGCCGCGGAGGCCTTCGAGCGGTATCCGAGCTGGGGGGATCTCCATTTCCTCGAGTCGCGCCACCTCCTGGCCGGGCTGCCGGTCTTGGGCGGTTCGTTCGTGTACGACCGGTTCCCGGTCGGCGGCTCCCGGGAGACGGTTTACAAGACCGCGCACGAGATCGTGGAGGGACCGCACACCTCCCGCTACGGCTCGCAGTCCCGCCACATCTCGTCGATGGAGGATCCGGACGACAATTGGTTCGTCCTCCTGGGCGGCCAGGACGGCTGGCTCGGCAGCCGCCACCTCGACGACCAGGTGCCGCTCTGGCGGAAAGGGGAGTACCTGCGGATCCCGCTGCGGGTGGAGACGGTCGCCCGGGAGTTTCCGCACAAGATGGAACTCCGGCCGGCTCCCGGCGGCGCGGGCTCGCCCGCGCGGGCGGAGTGATGCCGCCTCGGGGATGCCCCCGGATTCCGGGCGGAATTTTTGCATCGTCATCCCGAGCCCGGCGGACCATTCTCACCCTTTTTTCCCATTCGATCCGACCCACCATGAGCACAGTACTGGAACTACTTCTCCGCGGCGAACGCCTCTCCACGGCCGATATGGCCGACATGTTGCGCGTCCCGGCCGAGGAGGTCGAAGCCGAGATCCGGCGTCTCACCGACGAGGGGACCCTGCTCGGATGGCTGCCCGTCCTGAACCCCGACAAGCTCGACGAGCAGCGGGTCTCGGCCGTGATCGAGATCCGGATCAGCCCCGAGCGCGAGGGCGGCTTCGACCGGGTCGCCCTCCGGGTGAGCAAGTTCGAAGAGGTGCAGACCTGCTATCTGATGTCGGGCGCCTACGATCTCCTGGTCGTCGTGCGGGGGCGCAACCTGCAGGAGGTCGCCCGTTTCGTCTCGGAGAAGCTGGCCACGCTGGGCGGCGTCCTCTCGACCGCGACCCACTTCCTCCTGCGTCCCTACAAGGAACAGGGCCATCTGCTGCTCGGCGACGAGGACCGCTCCGAGAAGCCCGCCGTCAGCCCCTAGCGCATGCACTCTCCGGATCCAGAGCATCCGCCCGGCGATACCGGCCGCTTCATCGCCGACCACGTGGTGGGCCTTCCCCGCTCGGGCATACGCGATTTTTTCGCGATCGTCGCCCGGATGCCGCAGGCCATCTCGCTGGGGATCGGCGAGCCCGACTTCGTGACCCCCTGGCACATCCGGGAGGCGGCGATTTTCGCGCTGGAGCGGGGCAAGACCTCCTACACCGACAACCTGGGGCTGATCCGGCTCCGCCGCGGGATCAGCCGCTATGTGGAGCGGGATTTCGGGGTCGCCTACTCGCCCGAATCCGAGGTGCTCGTGGCGGTCGGCGTGTCGGAGGCCATGGACCTGGCCCTGCGGGCGATGGTGAATCCGGGCGACAAGGTGCTTTTCCACCAGCCCTGCTACGTCTCCTACTCGCCGAGCATCCGCCTGACCCACGGCGAGGGCATCGCCGTGCCGACGGCGCCGGGTGAGGCCTTCGCCCTCGACCCGGGGAAGCTCCGGGCCGCCTGGCGGCCCGGCTGCAAGATTCTCGTGCTGAACTTTCCGACGAATCCGACCGGGGGCACCGTGGACCGCGGCACTCTGGAAAAGATCGCCGCCTTCGCCCGCGAAAAGGATCTCCTCGTGCTCAGCGACGAGATCTACGCGGAGCTGACCTACGAGGGCGGGCACGTCAGCATCGCCTCCCTGCCGGGGATGCGCGAGCGCACCATCTTCCTCCACGGCTTCTCGAAGGCGTTCGCGATGACGGGGTTCCGGATCGGGTACGCCTGCGGACCGGCGCCCCTGGTCGAGGCCATGATGAAGGTCCACCAGTACTCCATGCTCTGCGCGCCCATCCTGAGCCAGGAGGCGGCCTGCGAGGCGCTCCGCAACGGGGGTCCGAGCGTGGAGAAGATGCGGGACCAATACCGGGACCGGCGGGACTACCTCGTGGGCCGGTTCAACGATTGCGGACTGGCCTGCCACCTCCCCCGGGGGACCTTCTACGCCTTCGCGGACATCCGCGGAACGGGTCTCGACGAGATGACCTTCGCCAGGCGCCTGCTCGCCGAGGAGGAGGTCGCGGTCGTGCCCGGCACCGCCTTCGGCTCCGGGGGCGCGGGCTTCGTCCGGGCCAGTTTCTCCACCGGCTTCCACCGCATCCGGGAGGCGGCCGACCGGATCGCCCGGTTCACGGACCGGCTCCGCCGAACCGAACCCGCCGCACGCTGAATGAGCGCCGCCGTCCACCGCCTGCCCCGGATCGCGCTGATCGGTCGTCCCAATGTCGGCAAGAGCCGGCTCTTCAACCGGATTTGCGGCGGCCGCGACGCCATCGTACACGACAAGCCCGGGGTGACGCGCGACGTGCTCTCCCGCGACGTCGGCGGCCGGTTCACGCTGTTGGACACGGGCGGAATCGGTCTGCCGGAGAAGGACGCTCCGGCCCGGATCGCCGAGGCGGTGGAGGAGCAGGTCTTCATCGCGGTCGAGACGGCCGATCTGATCCTCTTCGTGGTCGATGCCCGCCAGGGGATCGTCCCGCTCGACGAGGAGATCGCCGACCGTCTCCGCCGGAGCGCCCGCTGCCCGATCCTTGTGGCGGCGAACAAGTGCGACAACGAATCAGTCGCCGCCGAGGCCGCCGTATTCGCACGGATCGGTTTCGGCGACCCGTTTCCGGTTTCGGCGGAGCACCGGGTCGGGGTCGGGAGGCTTCTTTCCGCAGCCGAGGCGCTTCTGCCCGAAGCGACGCCGCAGGGGGATGGGGATGAGGAGGAGTCCCGGCGGACGCGGATCGCCTTCGTCGGCAAGCCGAACGTCGGCAAATCCTCGATCACCAACCACCTGCTCGCGACCCGGCGGATGATCGTGAGCGACGTGCCGGGCACCACCCGCGACTCGGTCGCCCTCGATCTCGACTACCCCATGCCGGGCGACCGCACGGGACGCTTCCGACTGATCGACACGGCCGGTCTCCGCTCCAAGCGCAAGGTGGACAGCTCGGTCGAGTATTTCTCCAATCTCCGCACCCGCCGGATGATCGAGGAGAGCGACGTGGTCTTTCTCCTGCTCGACGCGATGACCGGGGTCACCCGGCAGGACCAGGCGCTCGCGGGGGAGGTCCTCGACGCCGGACGCGCGCTCGTCATCGTCGTCAACAAGTGGGACCTCGCGCAGGAGGCCTTCTCCCGCGGCGGGGTGGAGGGCTACCGCGACACGGCCGATTTCCAGGCCGGCTACCGCAAGGCGGCGGAGAAGGAGCTGTTCTTCCTGCCCCGGAGCCCGTTCCTCTTTCTCTCGGCGAAGACCGGGTTCGAGGCCGGCTCCATCCTCGCCACGGCGGAGCGCATCGACAAGGTGCAGCGGATGGAGCTGCCGACGGGGCGGCTCAACCGCACGATCCACGATCTCGTCGAGGCCCGCCCCCCGAAGCGGATGCTCGGAAAGCCCTTCAAGGTCTTCTACGCCGTCCAGACCGGCCACCGCCCCTTCCGCTTCCGGCTCTTCTGCAATCGTCCCGAAAAGTTCGAGGACACCTACCGGCGCTACCTCGAGAGCGGGATCATCGACGCCTTCGATCTGGAGGGCAGCCCCATCCGGTTCGAACTGGTCGGGAAGGAAAAGCGGGGCGGCGGCCGCCATCCATGAATCTCCTGCTTCTTTCCAGCGACCCGATCTCCATCCCCTGCCTCGACGCGCTGGCGGAGGGCCGGGTCGAGGGCCTCTCCCTCGCCGGGGTGGTCACGAATCCCGACCGGCGGAGCGGGCGGGGAAAGCGCCTGCAACGCAACCCGGTCGCCGCCGCCGCCGACCGCCACGGAATCCCGCTGGCGCAGGCGGCCCGCCTGCGGGCCGGGGATCTGGAGGGTTTCGCCGCCTGCGACGGGGTTCTCGTCTTCGCCTTCGGCCAGATCCTCCCGCGCCGGGTGCTCGCGCTGCGCCCCGGCGGCTTCCTCAATTTCCACACCTCCCCTCTTCCCGAACTCCGGGGACCCTCGCCCATCGAGACCGCGATCGCGGAGGGCCGGACCCGAACCGAGATCTGCCTCATGGAGATCGTTCCGCGGATGGACGCCGGACCGGTCATCGCCCGCCGTCCCGTTCCGATCCGGCCGGACGACACCGGTGCGTCGCTGCGGGAAACGCTCGCCCGCGAGGCGGTCCGGCTCCTCGGGACGGTCCCGGCGGCGCTCCGCGGCGAGCTGCCCCGGAGGGAGCAGGACGAGACCCGGGCCACCTGGTGCCGGATGATCGGGAAAGCCGACGCCCTGCTGGACTTCTCCCTGCCCGCCCGCGCGCTGGCCGATCGCAGCCGCGCCTTCGCCGGCTGGCCCGGCTCGGCGATCCGTGCGGGCGGCGAGACGATCCGGGTGGAGGGCGTCCGCCCGGTGGAAGCGGCCGGCCGCCCCGGCCAAATCCTCGAAGCGGGCGGGCGGCTGGTCGTCGCCGCCGGGGAAGGCGCGGTGGCCATCGGATCCCTCCAGCGCCCCACCCGCAAACTCCTTCCCTGGCCGGAATTCCGCAAGTCCTTCCCGCTGCGGCCGGGAACCCTTCTCTCCTATCCGCTCTCGCGTCCGCTGGTCCGCGGGAATCAGGCGCGCCTCAGGCCGGTGCGGAAAGAACGGGCGCCTGCCCGGAATCCGGGGACCGATCTCGATTCGCCGTCCCTGTGATCCAAACGACCGAGACAGCCGGGAAAATTTGTTTGCAATCGGACGGCGGGCTGGACACTTGTCCACCATGCAAAGGACATCATCGACAGTAATGAAGCATCGGGGAAAAACCTTTTGCGAGTTTTTTGCGGGAATCGGGTTGATGCGGATGGGGCTTGAAGCAGAGGGCTGGTCCGTCGCCATGGCAAACGACATCGATCTCGACAAAAAAGCAATTTACCGGACCCACTTCAATGACGCCGAGGACCATTTTCTTCTCGGGGATATCCACGAGCTTCAGGCGAAGAGCATTCCTGCCGCGACGATGGCGACCGCCTCTTTTCCCTGCAACGATCTCTCGCTGGCCGGCATGCGATCCGGATTGGGCGGAAAACAATCCTCGGCTTTCTGGGGATTCACCCGCGTGCTCGAGGAAATGGGAGATCGCCGTCCCCCGATCGTTCTTCTCGAGAATGTGGCCGGGTTTCTGACATCAAACAAGGGAAAGGATATCGAGCAGGCCTTGCTGGCCTTGAATCGGCTCGGGTACTCGGTCGATGCACTTGTTATCGACGCCCAGAACTTCGTGCCGCAGAGCCGCGTGCGATTGTTTGTCGTCGGATCCCTTCGACCAGGCGCGTCTTTCCTTGGAAACGAAACAGCTGCCTTTTACCAGAGCGCGGTCCGCCCGAAACCACTGGCGGACTTTGTCTTCGAGCATCCGGAAATCGACTGGAACATTCGTCCGATCCCCGAGCCGCCCCAATCCTCCACTCGTCTCCGGGATATCATCGAGAATCCTGCGGAGGATTCGGACCTGTGGTGGAGCGCGGAAAGAACCGATTATCTGATCAGCCAGATGAGCGAGCGTCATTCCGCGGTGCTCGCGGAAATGAGGAAGAACGATGATTTTTGCTATGGGACGGTATTCCGCAGGGTCCGCAACCGAAAATCCATGGCCGAACTCCGTTCCGACGGCATCGCGGGCTGCCTACGCACGCCTCGTGGAGGAAGCGGAAGGCAGATTCTCGTCAGAGCGGGCATGGGAAGGGTGAGAGCACGCCTTCTGACTCCCCGGGAGTGCGCCCGTCTCATGGGTGCGGACGACTTCAGGATTGAAACGTCCCTGAACAAAGCGCTGTTCGGTTTCGGAGACGCGGTATGCGTGCCGGTGATCTCATGGCTGGCGCGGAATTATCTCAACCCGTTGGCGGAACGGGCGGGGGGATCAGGCCCCGTCCTCGAAGGCCCGGGCGAAGGCCTCCCTCAGCCGGAGCGGCGGGCGGCAGGCGCGTTCGGCCCGGTCGATGAAGGCGTGGAGGGTTTCGGCCTCGCAGAGGAGGGCGCCGTCCTCCCGCCGGACCTCGTAATGCACCCGGAAGCGGGCGCGGGGGAAATCGCGGATCTCGGCGGCGACCCGGATGCGGTCGTCGAACCGGGCCGGCGCGCGGTAGCGGCAGCGGACTTCCAGAACGGGGATGCGGATCCCTTCCGCCTCCTCCAATTCGCGGTAGGGGCAACCGAGCCCGTCGAGCATTTCGATCCGGGCGCATTCGAACCACGGGATGAACCTGCCGTGGTGGACGAAGCCCATCGCGTCGGTCTCGGCGTAGCGCACGCGGATTCTGGCCTCCGCCCGGATCATCACACGCTCCCGCGGGCCGGAGTCAGCTCTCCGTGAAGAATTTCTCCAGCATCGGCCAGACGATCCACCAGGTGTAGAGAAGGCCGAGAATCAGGAGAACCAGCCCCATCCGCTGGGTGAACGGCCGGTAGTTTTTCCGGCGGCGGCCCCGGAAATAGCGCACATAGATCCTGTCCAGATTCCATGCGTCGGGATCGTAGAACAGGTAGCGCAACCCGAGCCCGATCAGGAAGAAGGTCGGAGCGAGTTTCAGACAGATTACTCCGACTGCGATGATGTCTGAAATACCCATGCGAAAATGGAAAGGGATCTATGATTGGAGGTTTTAATAAGAGACCCGACCCTATCGATCCCACGGCGGTTTCCAATGATAAAATCGGGTCAAAGGGTGCCATTATCGACACGGATCACCTCGCCGGTGATCGATCCGGCGGCCGGAGAGAGGAGAAACGCGACCGTCGCGGCGACTTCGTCCGGGTCGGCGGGGCGGCCGAGGGCGGTCCGGCGGAAGATCCGTTCCTTCGTCGCCGGATCGAGGGCGGCGGTCATGTCGGTCTCCATGAATCCGGCGGCGACGCAGTTGGACCGGACGCCGCGCGGGCCCCACTCGCGGGCCAGATTGAGCGAATAGGCCTCGATGGCGCCCTTGGTCGCTCCGTAAAAGGAAAGGCCCTTGTAGCCGGTGTGCGCGCAGACCGAGGAGAGGTGGACGAGGGATCCGGCCGTGCGGTGGAGCAGGAAGTTGCGGATGGCCCCCCGGCACAGGACCATGGGGGCGTACACGTTGATCCGGAACATTTCCTCGAGGGAGGGGGGGTCCAGGTTCGTGGCCAGGTCGTCGTAGGCCGCCGCCGCGTTGTTGACGAGGCCGTGGAGAACCGTGCCCGCGGGCAGAAACTCCCGGAACACCCGCTCCCCGAGCCCGCCGGTCCCGGAAAGGTCCACCTCCTTGTGGAAAAAGGCATCCCCATGGCGGGCGGCGAAGTCCCCGACCGCCTCCGAGCGGGTGCGGCTGACGCCGAAGACGCGGTGGCCCTCCGCGAGCAGCCGTCCGGCGATCCGCGCGCCCAGGCCCCGCGATACGCCCGTCACCAGGTAGTTCCGCCGTGTCATCGCCGCAGTTTTCCGGTTCGCGAAAGTCCCAATTCCTCCACCAGGCGGATCCTACGCGGCACCTTGTGGGGTTGGAAGTATTTTTCCAGATCGACCCGGAGGATGCGTTCGGTCAGCCCGGGATCGGCCGGGACGACGTCGGCGACCAGTATCCGCCCGAGAAGGGCGTTCGGCTTGGCGGTCACCCGGGCCTCGCGGACCCGCGGGTGGCGGCGCAGCCGGTCCTCGACCTCGGCCACGCTCACGTTGTAGCCGCCCACGTTCGCGTTGTCGGCCTCCCGTCCGGTGAAGCGGAACCGGAGCGGATCCTCGGCCAGCACTTCGACGCGGTCGCCGGTGTCGAACCAACCGCCGCCCCCGGGGAAAGCGCCGAGCAGCGTGGCGGAGAGCCAGAGCCGGCCTTCGGCGACGCGGAAGAGGCCGGCCTTGCGGGGGGGGACCTCGAAGACCTCGGAAGCGGAGGTCAGGAGAGTGCCCGCCTCGGTCGAGGCGTACACATTGCGGATCTCCGCCCGGGGGAAGAGCCGCCGCAGCGGCGCGGCGAGATCCGGGTCGAACCGCTCGCCCCCGAAGGTGATCCGCTCGACCCCCGCGAGCGGCCGGGCGGGCGCGGGTTCGGCGAGCAGGAGCCGGTAGAAGCTGGGGGTCGCCGAAAGGTGCGTGACCCCCTCCCGCTCCAGCGCGCGGAGGACCGCGCCGGCGTCGCGCCCGAAAAGGTTCACCAGGTCGCAATCGTTGAGAAAGGCCTGGAGAAACACCTGCACCCCGGCGACATGGGTGGGATTGTAGGCCAGGCCCCACACCTTGCCGGTGTGTTCCGGACCCGACCGCACCCCCCGTGCCAGCGAGTCCCATCCGTGGACGACCGAGGCCGGCTTGCCCGTGGTCCCGGAGGTGAACAGCCGCACCGATCCGGCGGGCGGACTCTCCCGGAACCGCGCGCGGACCGCCGCGAGGCGGGGGGGCCGGGGCGCGCCGGCAAGGGGCCGGCCCCCTCCGTCGCCTTCCGGCCACAGGGCCCGCCACTCCTCCTCCCGGAAGGAACCGTCGAGCAGGACGACCTCCCGTCCGGTCCAGAACGCCTGGAGCACCGCGCCGAACACCTCGACCGGATCGCCCGAGCGCACGACAGGGCGGAAGACCGCTCCGGAACCGAAAACCCGCTCCGCGAAGGCTTCCCCGTCCACCCGGGCGGTCTGCGGCCCGACGAAAATCATCCCCCGCCGCCGGCCCGAATCCGTTCGCGGACCTCGCCGACCCGCGCGACGACGCCCTCCGCGAAGACATCGACCCCGGTGGCCTCTTCGAGGCGGACGGTCAGCTCCGCCAGCGCGAGGGAATCGAAGCCCAGATCGGAGCGCAGGGAGAGGTCGTCCGGAAGCTCCGCGCATTCCGGCAGGCCGAGATTGGCCCGCACCTCGTTGACCGCCCCGAGAACCGGATCGCTCATGAGCGCACCTCCCCCGCGGCCCGGGCGCGCGGCAGTCCGAACAGGTTTTCTTCGATGATCTCGATCCAGGTGTGCAGAACCAGGGCATGCACCTCCTGGATGCGGGCGCCGTTTTCCGACGGGACGACGACGACCGTTTCGGCGGTCTCCGCGGCCGGACCGCCCCCCTTGCCGCAGAGGAGGATCCGCCCGATCCCGAGTCCGCCGGCGGTCTCCAGGGCGCGGAGGATGTTCGGCGACCGTCCGCCGGTCGAGAAGGCCACGAGCACGTCCCCCCGGGCGCCGAACGCCTCGATCTGGCGGGCGAACACCTCGCCGAAGCCGAAATCGTTTCCGATACAGGTGAGGGCGCTCCCGTCGGCGTTGAGGCAGAGCGCCGGAAGGGCCCGGCGGGGCCGGTCGTAGCGGCCGGTCAGCTCCTCGCAGAAGTGCATGGCCTCGGCGGCGCTCCCCCCGTTGCCGCAGGCCAGCACCCGCCCGCCACCGGCCAGGCACGACGCGATGCGGGCTCCGGCCGCCTCGACGACGGGGGCGGAGGACCGGAACTCCTCCAGAACCGCAATCAGGCCGCCGACCATCGCGCTTCCTACCGGTCCGACCGGCGGCGGTTCCAGTTGCCCGAGGCCGATGGCTCGGCCTTTCCTATGCTGTGGACCGCGAAACCGATCCCGTCCAAGGCCTTCCGGTCGAGGAGGTTGCGGCCGTCGAAAACGTGGGCCGGCTTCCTCATCGATCCGTAAATCCGCCCGTAATCGTACCCGCGGAACTCGTCCCACTCGGTCAGCACCGTGATCGCGTCGGCCTGATCGACCGCCTCGTAGGGGTCGGCGACGACCTCGACCCGCCCCCGGGCGCTTCCGGGATCGAGACCGAGATCGCAAAGGATCTGCTCCTCGCCCACCCGGGGATCGTAGATCCGCAGGACGGCCCGCTCCTCGAGGAGATCCCGGCACACGGAGATGGCGGGCGATTCGCGGGTGTCGTTGGTGTCCTTCTTGAAGGCGAAGCCGAAGACCGCGATCCGCCGCCCCGAAACGGTGTTGAACATCGCCCCCATGATCCGCCGCACGAACCGGGCCTTCTGGTAGTTGTTCATCTCCACGACCTTGCGCCAGTAGCCGGCCACCTCGGGCAAGCCGAAAAATTCGCAGAGATAGACGAGATTGAGGATGTCCTTCTGGAAGCAGGAGCCTCCGAAACCGACCGAGCTGCGGAGGAATCTGTTCCCGATCCGGCTGTCCATCCCGATCGCCCGGGCGACCTCTTCGACATCGGCGTCGGTCCGCTCGCACAGGGCCGAGATCGAATTGATGCTGGAGATGCGCTGGGCGAGAAAAGCGTTGGCGGTCAGCTTCGAGAGTTCCGACGACCAGAGGTTCGTCGTGAGAATCCGCTCCTTGGGCACCCATGCCTCGTAGAGCGACGAAACGGCCGCGACGGCGGCGAGCCCCTCGGGAGTCTGGTCGCCGCCGATCAGGACGCGGTCGGGGTCGTTGAGATCCGCGATCGCGGTCCCCTCGGCCAGAAACTCCGGGTTCGAAACGATCTCGAAGTGGTGGGTCGATCCCTCCGCGTGGAGAATCTGCTTGAGGAACTCGGCCGTGCGCACGGGGACCGTCGATTTTTCGACGACGATCTTGTCGGAGGTGGAAACCCGGGCGATCGTCCGGGCGCACTTCTCGACGAACATCAGGTTCGCGGCGCTCCCCTTGCCGACGCCGAACTCCTTCGTCGGGGTGTTGACCGACACGAAAATGACGTCGGCCGCGGCGATGGTCTCCTCGACCTTTGTCGTGAAGAACAGGTTCCGCCCGCGCGCCTCCCGGACGACCTCGAGCAGACCGGGTTCGAAGACGGGAAGCTCGTCGGAATTCCAGCCGTCGATCCGTTCCTGGTTGATATCGACGACGGTCACCCGCACGCCGGGATTCTTCCAGGCGATCACGGCCATGGTCGGGCCGCCGACATAGCCGGCCCCGATGCAACAAACGTTCTTTACCATTTCGGGAAAAAGGCGCACGTTGACCGCTTTCCGTCCGGTCTGCAATCCCCGATATGCCATGCCATCGCGCTCCTTCCTGATCGTCATGCTCCTGGTCCTCGTGACCGGGTATCTCGGGGTGAACCTGCTTGTGCGGCGGATCTATCCGAAGCAGCTCTTTCCCTACCGCGGGAGCAGCTACGAAGACTCCGGCGCCCTCCTCCGGACGACGGCGCCCGACGGCAACGAGATCGTGCTCGCCCACCTGCCGGCGGAGGATCCGCGGGCGCCCCTCCTGCTCTACTTCCACGGCAACGGCGAGGATATCGGGCACAACGCCGACCGTTTCGAGTGGTTCCGCTCCCTGGGCTACGGCGTTCTCGCCCCCGACTATCCCGGCTACGGGCTGAGCCAGGGCGAGCCGACGCCGGACTCCGTCCGGGCCGCGGCCGGGGCGGCGCTCGCCCTGGCCGCCGGCGAACTCGGCCGCACCCCCGGGGACATCGTCCTGTGGGGCCGCTCGGTCGGCGGCGGGCCGGCCATCCACCTGGCCGCGGGGGAAGACTTCCGCGGGCTGATCCTCGAATCCGCCTTCCGCTCGGTCTTCTCCGTGGCCGTGCCGTTTCCCCTCGTCATCCCCGAGCCCTTCGCGAACGAAAAGCTTATGGCCACGGTGGAAACACCGGTCTATCTGTTCCACGGAGGGGCCGACCCGATCATACCGGCCTCCCACGCCTCCGCCCTGCGGGACGCGGCGGCCGGTCCGGCCGAGCTTTTCCTCTACCCGGAGGGCGGCCACAACGACCTCCGCTTGTTCGGCAGGGAGGATATGGAAACGGTGCTGGAGAGCCTGCGGTAGGGAGCGCCCCCCTGCCCGGAGGGTGGACACTCCTGTCCACCGCTTCCCGCCAACCCGTT
>JBKHCX010000066.1:0-14197 GCA_046541615.1 Puniceicoccaceae bacterium | reverse complement strand
GCACCCCTCCCCGTAGCACGACGGCGAAGCCGTTGTGACTCCCGCCCCCATTCCCCGCGGGATCCCATTCGCCGGGCGAACGGCTCCCGGCGATAGCGGCCCGCCCCATCGAACATTCTTCCAATAATATTATTGCTACTTATACCGGAAGCTGATCGTATCAGTTCATGTCCTCCTCGAAAGCTTCCATCGCCGACGGCAACGAAGCCGTCGCCTCCGTCGCCTACCGGATGAGCGAGACGATCGTGATCTACCCGATCACCCCGTCCTCGCCCATGGCCGAACTCTCCGACGAGTGGTCGAACCAGCAACGGCCGAACCTCTGGAGCGGAGTGCCCGCGCTCGCCCAGATGCAGTCCGAGGGGGGCGCGGCGGGAGCCGTCCACGGCGCCCTGCAGGCGGGAACGCTGTCCACGACTTTCACCGCCTCGCAGGGGCTTCTCCTGATGATCCCGAACATGTACAAGATCGCCGGCGAGCTGACGCCCTTCTGCATGCACGTGACCGCGCGGAGCCTGGCGACCCACGCGCTCTCGATCTTCGGCGACCATTCGGATGTCATGGCCTGCCGGCAGACCGGGTTCGCCCTGCTCGCTTCCAGCTCGGTCCAGGAAGCGCACGACATGGCGGCGGTCGCCCACGCCGCGACCCTGCGCTCGCGGGTTCCGTTTCTCCACTTCTTCGACGGCTTCCGCACCTCGCACGAGGTCAACACCCACGAAACGCTCTCCGACGACGATCTCCGCGCGCTCACCGACCAGGAATTCGTCGAGGCGCATCGCTCGCGGGCCATGAGCCCGGACGCCCCCGTCCTCCGCGGCACGGCGCAGAACCCGGATGTCTTTTTCCAGGCCCGCGAGGCCGTCAATTCCTACTACGACGATCTTCCCGGGATCGTCGAGGACACGATGGAGCGCTTCCACCGGATCACCGGACGCGATTACCGGCTTTTCAGCTACACCGGAGCGGAGGACGCCGAGGACGTGCTGGTCGTCATGGGATCGGGGGCGGAAACCTGCCGGGCCACGTCCGACTGGTTGAACCGCAACGGCCGCAAGACCGGGGTCCTGAAGGTCCGCCTCTTCCGCCCCTTTTCAGTGCGCCGCTTCGTTCAGGCCCTCCCCGCTACGACCCGGAGGATCGCCGTCCTCGACCGGACCAAGGAACCCGGGTCGATCGGCGAGCCGCTTTACCAGGATGTGCTCACCGCCCTCGCCGAGGCCCGCGCCGACGGGGAGGTCCCCGCGACCTTCGCCCCGGTCGTCGTCGGCGGACGCTACGGTCTCGGGTCGAAGGAGTACAATCCCGCCATGGCCAAGGCCGTCTTCGACCACCTGCGCGGGGAAAAGCCGATGAACCATTTCACCGTCGGGATCGTCGATGACGTGACCCGGCGCTCGCTTCCCGTGGACGAGACCTTCGAGCTGGACTCCGGGAAGGTCTTCGAGGCGGTCTTCATCGGGCTGGGTTCCGACGGCACCGTCGGCGCCAACAAGAATACGATCAAGATCATCGGCACCGAAACCGACAACCACGCCCAGGCGTATTTCGTTTACGACAGCAAGAAGTCCGGGGCGATGACGGTCTCCCACCTGCGCTTCGGCCCGGAACCGATCGAGGCCCCCTACCTGGTGAACGCCGCCCGCTTCGTAGGGTGCCACCAGTTCTCCTTCATCGACCGCATCGACGTGCTCGAACGCGCCGCCCGCGGGGCCGTCTTCCTGCTCAACGCCCCCTACGGACCGGACCGGATCTGGGACCGGCTGCCTGTCGAGATGCAGCGCATCCTGATCGAAAAGGAGATCAGATTCTACGTCATCGACGCCTACGCGGTCGCGCGCGAGACCGGCATGGGGAACCGGATCAACACGATCATGCAGACGTGCTTCTTCGCCATCTCGGGGATTCTGCCCCGGGAGGAGGCGATCGCCAGGATCAAGGGGGCGATCGAGAAGACCTACGGCAGGAAAGGCCGGACCATCGTGGAGAAGAACTTCGCCGCCGTCGATGGCAGCCTCGCCAACCTGCACGAGGTGCCCGTGCCGGCCGAGGCCGGCTCGAAGCGGACGATGCTGCCCCCCGTCCCCGGCGAGGCCCCCGATTTCGTGCGGAAGGTCACCGGTCTCATGCTCTCGGGCAAAGGCGACCTGCTTCCCGTCTCCGCCTTCCCGGCCGACGGCACCTGGCCGACCGCCACCAGCCGGTGGGAGAAACGCGGCATCGCCCTGACCATCCCGACCTGGGAGGAGGACCTCTGCATCCAGTGCGGCAAATGCGCCCTCGTCTGCCCGCACGCGGCGATCCGCGCCAAAACTTATCCCGCGGAGAGCCTGGACGGCGCGCCCGAAGGCTTCCAGAGCACCAGGTTCCGGTCCCGCGACGTCGAGGACTTCCTCTTCACCATCCAGGTCGCTCCGGAGGACTGCACCGGTTGCCGGTTGTGCGTCAACGTCTGCCCGGCCAAGGACCGGAAGAAACCCGACCGCAAGGCGATCAACATGACGCCCATCGAAGCCGTGCTGGAGCGCGAGAAGGAGAAGTTCGACTTCTTCCTGGACATCCCGGAAACGGACCTTTCTCAGTTGAAGCTTGATGTGAAGACGAGCCAGCTCCGCCGTCCGCTCTTCGAATTCTCGGGCGCCTGCGCCGGTTGCGGCGAGACTCCCTACATCAAGCTCCTCACCCAGCTCATGGGCGACCGGCTCCTCATCGCGAACGCCACCGGCTGCTCCTCCATCTACGGGGGGAACCTGCCGACCACACCCTACGCGGTGGACTGCCACGGCCGGGGACCCACCTGGTCGAACTCCCTGTTCGAGGACAACGCCGAATTCGGATTCGGGATGCGCATGGCGGTCGATTTCAAGGCGGACATGGCCCGGACTCTCCTCGCCCCGCTCGCTCCCGTCCTCGGAGACGACCTGACCCGCGCCCTCCTGGACGATCCACAGGACGGCGAGGCCGGTATCCTCGCCCAGCGCCAGCGCGTCGAGGCCCTCAAGGCCAAGCTGGGGGACATCGGCACGCCGGAGGCGCGCGCCCTCCTGCCGCTCGCCGACTACCTCGTCCGGAAATCCGTCTGGTGCATCGGCGGCGACGGCTGGGCCTACGACATCGGCTTCGGGGGCCTGGACCACGTTCTGGCCAGCGGAGCCAACATCAACATCCTCGTGCTCGACACCGAGGTGTATTCGAACACAGGCGGGCAGGCATCCAAGTCCACCCCTCTGGGCGCCGTGGCGAAGTTCGCGGCCGGCGGCAAGGCGCGAGGAAAGAAGGACCTCGGCTTGATCGCCATGGGCTACGGCCACGTTTACGTCGCCTCCGTCGCCATGGGCGCGAAAGACACCCAGACCCTGAACGCGCTCCACGAGGCCGATTCCTACGACGGACCCTCGCTGGTGATCGCCTACACCCATTGCGTCGGGCACGGCTACGACCTCGCCCAGGGCCTCGGCCAGCAGAAGCTCGCCGTCGATACCGGCTACTGGCCGATCTACCGCTTCGATCCGCGACGGGCGGGCGAAACCGAATCCCCCCTCAAACTCGATTCCGGGCCGCCGAAACGACCCCTGAGGGACTACATGAACAACGAGCTGCGCTTCCGCATTCTCCAGAACACCGCCCCCGCCCGGGCCGAGGCGATCTACGAGGAGGCGCAGGCGGCCATCGAATCCCGCTACAAGCTCTACAAGACTCTCGCGACCGTCCAGCCGGAGGAAGAATCATGAGCATCGATCTGCGAACACGTTATCTCGGACTCGACCTGAAGAATCCGCTCGTCGTCGGAGCCTCTCCGCTCGGAGACCGGATCGACCGCGTCCGGCGGATCGAGGACGCCGGGGCCTCGGCCCTGATCCTGCACTCGCTCTTCGAGGAACAGATCCTGATCGACCACCTGGCCGAGGAACACTACGTCCGCGGAAACGAGGAGAGCTACTCCGAGGCGACCTCGTACTTTCCCTCCGGTTCCGATTTCTCCCTCAACACCGAGACCTACCTGACCCACCTTCGCCAGATCAAGGAGAGCGTCTCCTTCCCGGTGATCGGCTCCCTCAACGGGCGGACCACGCTCGGATGGACCGACTACGCCGCCGAGATCGAGGGGGCCGGAGCCGACGCGCTCGAACTCAACCTCTACTTCCAGCCCACGGCCAGCGAAACCGGACCGGCCGACATCGAGGCCGATGCGCTCGAAATCGTCCGCTCCGTCCGGGCCGCCGTCCGCATACCGGTCGCGGTCAAGCTCTCCCCCTACTTCACCTCCCTGCCCCATTTCGTCCGCCAACTGGAGGCGGCCGGGGCCGACGGCGTCGTCCTCTTCAACCGTTTCTACCAGCCCGACATCGACATCGACGAGCTGGCGGCTTCGCCGCACCTGGAACTGTCCACCAGCGCGGAACTCCTGCTCCGCCTGCGCTGGCTCGCCATTCTGCACGGGCGCTTCAAACTCGACCTCTCCTGTACCGGCGGAGTCCATACCGCCGAGGACATCGTCAAGGCCCTCATGTCCGGCGCGGATTCCGTGCAGGCGGTCAGCGCGATTCTGCTGAACGGAATCGAATGGATCCCGGCCGTCCTCGGGGCACTCGAAACGTGGATGGAGGAGCGCGAATACGCCGCCGTCGCCGACATGAAGGGCAGCATGAGCCACGAGAACACACCCAACCCCGAAGCGATCGAGCGCGCCAACTACGTGCGGACCGTCACCGACGCGCAGCTCAAGGAGCGTTTCGGCGTGATCGGACTGTAGGACAACCGGAAACGACCACCCGCACCCAAGATACCTCAACCCATCCACCCCGACACTTTTGCCGCCGGACCAAGCCCCCCGGGGCGATCAAGCCCCGGCCTTGATGCGACGGCCGAACCCGAAAACCACCAAAAAAGGATCCTGACATGGCAGAAATAACCGACAAACTCCCCGACAACGTCCCCGGAAAGTTCTTCGTGGACTCCGAATGCATCGACTGCGACCTGTGCCGCGAAACCGCTCCGGAGAATTTCGCCCGGAACGACGACGAGGGCTACTCCTACGTGGCAAAGCAGCCGGAAAACGAGGAAGAATTCAGCCAGTGCGAGGAAGCCATGGAGGCCTGCCCCGTGAATGCGATCGGCACGGCTGATTAAAACGGAAACCCGAACGCGAAGAGCAGCGTGCCGACCGGGTCGCCCGGCTGGGGGTTCAGGTTGTAGCCGTATTCCAGCCGGACCGGGCCCACCATCGTCCGGTAATTGACGCCCAACCCGACCGAATCCAGGTAAACCCCGTCGGTGAAGACCTCGCTGTCCGGCGAGATCGTGGCCGCGTCGTAGAAGACCACCACCGAAAAATCGCCCACGACCCGCTGCTCCAGTTCCAGGTTTCCAAGCAGATAGGCCTGGCCGCCGATCAGTTCCCCCGAGGAGTCCACCGGGGCCGCCTCTCCGCTCCGGTAGCCCCGGATCGAGTTCTCCCCGCCGAGGAAGAACCGCTCCGAGAAAGGGATGTTCTCCGCGTCCGGCTTCCAGGAGAATATCCCCCCGTAGCGCAGGCCCGCGTGCGCGATCAGACCGTCCGTGAGCGGATGGTGGACCGCCGCGCCCAGCTCGATCTTCTGAAAGTCCACGTTGCCCCCGAGGACGTCGCCGGCCGTTTTCGAGACGGCGGACAACTGGTATCCCCGGGTGGGAAAAAGCGAGTTGTCCACCCGGTCCAGGGTGGCCTGCGCCTGCACCCCGGCTACGATGGCGTCGTCCCGCGACTGGAAGCTCCGGTCGTCCGCGCGGATCGAGCGCTGGCTCTCGAACTGGTATTCGAGGCCGGTCGTCAGCCCCGGTAGAAACTCCGGCGTCGTGCGCACCCCGACGGAAATTCCCGCCACCTCCCGGTCGAAGGTGATTTCCTCCCGGTAGAGATAGCCCCCGCGGCTGAAGGCGGTGACATCCGTGCCGAAGATCTGCGGGATGCTGTAGGTCCCGCGCGCCGACGTCGCCTTCAAACTCTGCTTCGCGTCCAGGTCGATCCGGTGCGCCCGGTGGAACGGATTGTTCAGCCGCCAACGGATCCCCACCCGCGCGAGTTCGTAGCTGCCCCACCCGGCGAGAAGACCCAGCTCCTCGCGGAGCCCCGGTTTCAACGTATAGACCACGTCCCGCCGCCCTTCGGCGTCCGGCTCCCCCATCCGCAGATTCACCTCGTTGAACACGCCGAGGGCCATGAGCTTGCGGCGCCCCTCCGAAACCCGCAGGAAGTCCAGCAGCTCCCCCTGGCGGAGGTCCGTCTGCCGCCTCAGGATGCTCCTTTTCACATCCGGATCACCCGCGAACACGATCCTCCCGATGAACGCCTTCTTCCCTTCCTCCACGGTGAAACGGTAGTCCCGTTCGACCACGCCGTCCCGCTCCGGAGCCTCCGCGGTGACCTCCTCCTCGATGCTCACGTCGGGATACCCCCTCCGGTACGCCTTGTTGGCAAGCTCCCGCCGCACATCCTGCCGCCAATCCAAGGTATCCACCGTGTCGGCCGGGGATCGTTTCGCCGTATCGGCGGCCCCGTCCCCGGGCCGGGTCACCACCTCCAGCGAGCGTACCCGGAACAGCGGTCCCTCCTCGAAGCGGAGCCGCACCCGTACCGCGCCCGTCCTGTCGTCGCGCTCCGCCTCGCGGGAGACCAGCCGCGCATCCAGGTGGCCGAGACCGTTCAACTGGCGCACGAGGCGACCGGTCCTCGCCTCCAGATTGCCCGGGGTGAAAAAACGGTCCCTGTTCAGCACGAACAGCCTTCCCGTTGGAACGAAATAGCGCAGAACCTCCTTTTCCGGAATGCTTTCAATGCCCGTCACACGGACCTCGTCGTAGTAGTAGAGCACGCCCGGTTCAATGCGGAACACCACGCTTTCCGCTTCGAAATCCGCCGGAAGGACCACCGAGTAGGGGTGGGTCCACGTGCGGGAGACCTCGCCGCCGGCGGTCCGCATGATCCCGGTGATCTTCGGCCGGAGGTGCCCGGTGAGCCTGATCTGCTCGAGGAGGATGAAGGCCGTATCCTCCAGCATCGCCGAATCCAGCCGCACCTTCTCGTCGCCCGCAAACCCCTGCAGAAACGAAAGACGGTTCTTCAGGCGCATGTCGGAGAGCAACCCCATGCCCCTGACCTTGATGTTCTCCTGGCCGGGAGCCGGGGCCCCCGCCAGCAGAAGCCCGAGGAAAACCAGGAAAAGCGGCTCCGGCCGGCTGGCCGGGCCCGCCTTCCCCCAGGGGCCCGCGCTCGCGCGACGGCCGCGAAACGACCGGAAAACCGGAAATACCCGTTTGAACAACATCACAGCTACCGATCCAGGAGTATCCGGACCAGATTCAGATTATACGTGTCGAAACGATCATACTCCCCTTCGAGCGACCAGCGGTCGTTGACCCGGTAGATCACCTCCACGGTCGAGCGTCCGCTCTCGGTCACCTCCTGGCCGACCTCCACGCTCAGACGGTCGGCGAGCGTGTCCTCCCCGGAGCCCGGACCGAGCAGCACCTGCCCGAGATAGAGACCGATCGCCCCGCCCCCTCCGGCCTCGAGGCTGCCGGTGGCGAGCAGGCGGATGATCTGCGCGTTCGTAAGCACCGGCGTCGAGGAAAACTCGATCCGCGGATCGTCCGCCGAACCCGAGGCGTTCATGGTGATCACGTAACGCCGGTTCTGGCCGATGGCGTCCGCCTCGACCTGAAGCAGATTCGGTTCCTCCGGCGTAATGAAGGCCTCGGCCGATTCGATCCGCATGTTCATTCCCGGGAAGCGGATCTGTCCGCCGTCCGTCCGGACCGAGCCCAGGAGAAGCGGATCGCCGAGGGTCCGCGTGAGCCGCAGCGAGGCCGACAACCGGGTGGCGAAAACCGAGCTCCGCACCCGCAGGAAATCCCGCCCCTCTACGGCCAGGTCGCAGCGCCAGTCGGAGAACGGTTCCTGCCCGACCGAAAAATACGGCGGACGGGTGCCCGGCCCGCTCTCGACATTCGGCGAAAACGGGTCGAAGTCGATCAGGTAGGTGCTGTTGCGCAGGCTCAACTTCCCGCTCAGCAGGGGCGCTTCCTCCCCGGCGCCGCCGACGAAAGCCAGGTCCGCGTCGCTCCGCAGGATCATGTCCGCCGTCCGGACCACGGGCACGTTTCCGGCCGTGAGGCGGATGTCGTAGCCCGGGTCCGCGATATCCCCGAGATCGACGCTGCCGGAGGCGGACAGGCGCCCCCCCCCGGCCAAAGCCCCCGCGTCCTCAACCCGTATCGTCCGGCCGTCGAACCGCAGGGTGCCGTGGATGTCGTCCACCGGCGGCGAGTTGAGCGTCGGACGAAGCGCGAAACCCTCCAGTTCGACCTCGCCGCGCGCGAGCAGGCCGGGATCCAACCCGACGCTTCCGGTCATCGTTCCAACCGGACGCAGAACCCGCGGCAGACGGTCCTCCCACACCTCCGCGTCCCAGTTCAGCAGCTCGACGTCCGCCCGCAGCTGGCCGAGCACCTCCGCAGCGTCCGGCCGCTTTCCCGCCACGTAGGCGGGCACGATCTCCCGGTAGGGCAGTTCCGCTGTGAGCCGCAGGCCCGAATCCCGCATCTCGACCAGCCCTTCGCCCAGCCGGATTCTCCCGGCGTCCAGATCCAGGCCGAAGCGCAGTTTCCGGATCTCCGGAATATCCCCGTCCAACCATTCCCCGTCCAGGCGGATTCCCTCGAAGTCGCCATCCAGCCGGGCCACCGGTTCCCGCACCGTTCCCCCGAGGGTCAGCGCCAGGTCCGCGCTCCCGATGTCCGGTCCGCCCAGATCCCGGATCCACTCCCGCAGTCCGGCGCTCCATTCCGCCTGCAGCGAGCCCCGCAGGGCGCCCCCCGGCACAATCCGCCACAACCGGTCCTTCCTCTCTCCCGTTCCGGAACCGTCCGGCGGCCCGCTCGAACCTTCGTCCGCTCCATCGGAGTCCGGCCCGGCCTCCGCCTGGATCCGGGGATGCAGGGTGACCGGCAACAAAAGGTTCCCGCCGAGCAGGGGGGTGTCTCCGTAGGCCGCGCGGATCTCCGTGAAATCCGCGCCCGATTCGTCCAGCCGCCCCGCCAGCCGGACCTCCACCGGAGGCGCTTTGGCATCCGGCCGCCAAGAGACTTTCGCGGAGGTCTCCGCGGTCAAAACCGGCGCGAAATCCTCCACCCCCAGCGAAACGGCCTCCAGTGTCACATCGGGCAGCGGCGTCTCCGCCCGAAGCCACGCGGAAACATCTCCCGCCCGCAGCCCGCTCGCGCGCAGGGCGGCGGTCCCCGGCGGATCCCACCGCACGGCCAGTTCCCGCCCTTCCCCGGTCAGCCGCATCTCTCCGACACGCAGCCCCCTCCACGGCCACCGCCCCTGTTTCTCCAGATCCAGCCGGACCTGCGCCGGCGCCTCCAGCGCCAGTAACGTCCGCTCCGCCCGGCGCCATGCACCATCCACCAGCCGCAACGTCAGCACGGACTTCCGGAGACTCCACTCGGAACGCACCCGCACGGTCTCCCCGCCGGCCGTCGCCCTCAGTCCGGTCGTCAGCCGATCCGTCCCCTCGCCCTCCCAATCCGCTTCCAGCGCCAGCGGGGCCATCCCCGCCGGCCTGAACGCCCCGGCCCTGGCCGAGCCCCGGTGGGCCGGACGTTCCCACGGCCCCGAGACCTCCGCCTCGATCCGAAGCTCCCCCTCGAGCCCGGTCGCCCCGCCCGCGAGGGTGTCCGCATCGGCCGCCCGGAGGTCCGCCGCCGCCCGCAGCGACAGGGTCCGTTCCTCCACATCCGCCCCGCCCTCCGCCGTGGCGACGCTTCCCTCCGGCAGGGCGATCCGGAGGCTCTCGACCGCCAGCTCCGGATAATCCAAACGACCCTCCACTTCGACCGAGCGGAGCGCGCGCCCGGAGGCCCGCAGTTCCCCCCCCCTCAGCGCGAACCGGAGCGGATGCCGTCCATCCGCTCCGATATCCGCCTCCACCGTTCCCCGCACCTCTCCGGAGACCGGATAATACTCCTGCCCGGACAGATCCACGAAGGCCGAGAACCGCAGGGAGGTCTCCGGCCGCAGGGTGTCCGTATCCACCCGGACCGGCTCGTCGAGAATCAACCGGGCCCACGAACCCGTCACATCGAAATCGCGGAGAAGCACCATCCCGGGATCGCCTTCGAACCCGAGATCCAGCGTCAACTCCTCCCCCGCCGCCCCGCCCCGGATCCGTCCGCCCGCCGTGTACACCCCGCCGTCCCAATCCAGCTTCAGCGAATCCACCACGACCCTCCCCGCCTCCGGCGGCAGACCTCCGATCCCCTCCGGAATCTCGAAACCGGCCGCTTCCAACCCGGCCTCCGGAGGAATCCAGGAGTCCCCGGTCCAGGCCGCGGCGAACGTAGCGGTGCCGTCCCCGCGGGTGACTTCGCCCCGCAGCCGCGGTCCGCCGCCGTCCCGGTCCAGGTCGGCCTCGAGCGCCAGATCCCAGGCGGCGGCATACGCCCGCAGGCCCCACGGGCCGTCGGCGGGCAGTTCGGCCGTCATCTCCATGGCGGGTGCGTCGCGGCGCGCGTCCATCTCCGCCTCCAGCCGACCCTCCCGGAACGAGGCGGAGGGCACGGCGAAAGCCTCCCCTCCCCCCGCGGGGGCGAGAGAGAAATCCTCCACCGCAAGCGGAGGCATCCACCGGTCCGCCCGCGCCAGCCAGCCCCGGGCCTGGTCGAAAACCTCCTCCGGACCGGGCGGCGGACCATCCTCGGCCCGGGCTTCGGAGCTCTCCCGCAGGCGCACCTCCACCCCCCGGGCCCGGATCTCCCCGGCGGCGCCCGCGTTCCCCCGCCACCCGTGCCAGAGAAGCGGCAATGGCATCGGCGCGCGGAACTCGCCCATCGACAGATCCGCCGCCTCGTTCCCGTAGAGCACCCCCCGCAGCACCAGCCGCCCCCCGGCGCCGCGCCCGCTGGACTCCACCTCAACCCCGGCCAGCCGCAACAACCCCGGCGCCGCCCCGGGCAGCCAATACCCGCTCGTGGCCAGGAGCAGCACCAGACCAAGGACCAGGAGACCAGCCACCCCCAGAACAAAACGCACGAATCGCACCCCAAGCATCACCCCCGACCATACAGAAATCCCGGCGGAAAGAAAGAGCCCTTCCGGACGCACCGTATTCCCGCCAACCCCGATGCGGGACCGCTCAAGCCCGGGCGGATCGGTCAAAACGCAAGCGCCAGAGCACTCGCAACCTCTGAGTTAAAATAGTGCCAGACTACAATTCAAGGTTGACTTGTCGGATTCCAAAATAGTGCCAGACTACAATTTTTAGGTTGACTTGTTGAAGTCGGGGTAATCCCATACTATAAAATGAGGGTTCTGCCGGTCACCCGGCCGAGGAGGACTTCCCCTGCTCGATCCGGGTGGTCTCGGAGATCATGGGCTCGAACGGCTCCACCTCCATGGCCAGCACCTGCGGAGGCTGTCTCCCGCTGATCGACGCCGGGGTGCCGGTCTCCGGGATGGTCGCCGGGATCTCCGCCGGCCTCGTCACTGAATTCGCTGGGGAGGGAAGCTCAGCCGCAAGGCGGCCCCGGCCTCCCGTTGTGGGAATCGGCCCGGGGCCGCCGCACCGGCCATCCCCGCCGGGGCCATCGCCAGCGCCCCGGCGCTCGGGCAGTCCGAAGGAGCGACAGGCGGGCGAAGACGGCCGTGCCACAGACAGGGCGAACCTGTCAGGAGCTTTCAGCCGCGGCGTTCTCGCTTTCGGCCTTCGGAACGGTGATCCTCACGACGCCCTGATCGACTTCCGTCGCGATGGATTCGCTGTCAACAGGCTTGGGCAGTGTCATCGCGCGCTGGAACCGACCGGTCCTGCGTTCCTGATGGAGCACCACCCCGTCGTCGTCCTTCGTCTCGATCCGTTCCTCGACTTCGCCGCTGATGCGCAGGACCCGCCCCTCCATTTCCACCTCGATCGCAGATTCATCGATTCCGGGCAGGTTCACGCTGATCTGGTAGTCTTCGTCGGTTTCGCGGACATCAATGTCGGGCGTGAACGGTTCGGCATCCCGCAGGAGGGGCGCGAAGCGGTTACTGCGCTGGAAACGCCCCATGGCCTCTCCGAAAACCCGATCCATCTGTTCCTGCATGCGCTGGAATTCCCGGAAGGGATCCCAGTTCGCGGTGTCATAGGCCGTTCCCAGCCACCACGGCTCCGTATCGAACCAACTGCGGTCCGTGACCGCGGGTGCTGATCGCTCCGGTGTGTTTCGCGCGGATGCGTGTGTGCTCCCGGCTTCCGCCGCCGCAGCCGGGACCTCTGCCCCGGAGGGTTCCTCACCGCCGATCCGGGCAATGAGCCATGATTGGATGGCGACCACAACAACCAGGCCGATCAAGAGCACTTTCGCCCAAACCGGAAAGGCCTGGGAATTTTCCTGGTTCTGATTCGGTTGATTCATCGTTCATCCTCCTTATTCTTCGTGTTTCACGTTATTCGTCCTCATAATCGATCGGGATGCGCCGCGCCTTCGCCTCTTCGCTCTTGGGCAGGCTCAGCCGGAGCACCCCGTGGCGGTACTTCGCCTTGACCTTGGATCGATCCACTTCACACGGCAACGGGATGGTCCGGGTAACGGAACCGAAGTGCATTTCGGAGACATGCGCGCGCCCCCGTTTGCGCTCGCGGGTTTCCTCCCTCTTCCCGTAAATCGTTAACAAGCGATCATCCAGATCGACTTCGATATCCTCTTTCTTCAGCCCGGGCAATTCAGCCCGAACCACGATTTCGTCCTCGTGCTCGTCGATGTCGATCCGGGGCTGGTTGAACAGGCGGTCGATCGACCGGGGCCAGTCGAACCCCTGTAGTTCCCGGGCCGCCTCGTCCCGCTCCTCGGGCTTCAACCGCCCCAACCAGCGGTCCACCGTGTGAGAGAGATCCTCCCGAAGATCTCCGAGAGAATCACGCCATGATTTCGGTATGATTTGAGTCTTCATTGTCGTCAGGATTTCTTGTGGTTGATTGTTGTTCTCGAGCAACGGTTTCTGCATAAAAAATGCCACCGCTTCGAGCGGTGCCGTGCCGTCCGAGGAAACAGCCCAAAACACTGAGAATCCGGGCATACGGGCTCGATGGCTGAACACGAATGCCACTGAAGTAAGAAAGGGCACGTCCTGCGGGAAAGTCAGAATGTCTCTTTTTTGTGTCAAAATGACCCAATCTATGGTCGGTTCCGCTTCCCGAGAGGCGTTTCTGAGCAAGTGCTTCTGGAGCCCAAGCCTAGGTGTGATTCGCTGCCCCCATTGCGATGCGACTACGGCGGGAAAAGGAACGGAGGAAAACTCGCCGTCAAAAAAATGCCAGACTACAAAATAAGGTTGACTTGTCGAAGCTAGATTGGTGGTATTAAAGTCATGCCAGACTACAAAAATAGGTTGACCGGTCCTCATTTTTCCCACTAATCTTTCCGGGCTACAAATAGCTATTGACTTTGCCGAAGATCCTTGAACGACTAGAAAAACAGTTCTTTCTTTTTGCCGGGCTACAGAAATAGGCTGACTTCTCAACAGATTGATTCCCGGATTGCCAATAACTATTGACTTCCGGGGAATTTATGGGATGCTTTGCTCGTTGGGCTGGAACATCGATTGGACGTAACAAAGGTGCTGATATGAGAAGACGACATCGTTTGAGGATTAAACTGGGCGAAGGCGTGCGGGCCTACTACCACCTGATGAGCCGGACGGTGAACGGGGAGAAGTGGTTCGGTTTGCGGGAGAAGGAGTATCTGCGGAAGCTGATCCGGCAGGTGGCCGAGTTCTCCGGGGTGCGGGTGGTGACCTACGCGGTGATGGACAACCATTTCCATGTGCTGGCCGAGGTGCCGCCGGAGCGGGTGGTGTCCGACGGGGAGATCGTCCGGCGCTTCGCCGCGCTCTATCCGGAACCCACGCCCTGGCAGCCTCTCACAGCCGACGCTTTGGCCGAGTTGCTCGCTGAAAACGACATCCGGGGGCAGGAGTTGCGGGAGGAGCTGCTGGGACGCATGCACGATGTGTCGTGGATGATGAAGACGATCAAGCAGCGCTTCGCGATCTGGTTCAACAAGCCGCGGGAGCGGTTCGGGCCGGTCTGGGCGGAGCGGTTCAGGAGCGTGCTGGTGGAGGGGGATGTCAAGGCGCTGCGGACGGTGGCGGCCTACATCGATCTGAACGGGGTGCGGG
>JBKHCX010000065.1:0-14323 GCA_046541615.1 Puniceicoccaceae bacterium | reverse complement strand
GATGATTGGAAGAGGAGGTTCCGGCGGATCGAGGCCCGCGTTTCCACCGGAGCGGCAACCTCGGAATGAACTGGCATCCGGAATCCGAACCCCGTTGGTGGTGGGCGCTGCCGCTGGCATCGGTGGGGATCATCACCGTATATCTGCAATATCGATACGTCCGCGCCTTCGTCGGCGGCTTGTTTTTCGTTGGCGGACTCGCGATCGCTCTCGGACTGCTCCTGTGGGTTCGCCCCGGCCCCGCCGTCTCCCAAGAGGTGGAGGGAATCTCGGCGGAGGACATCGAGATCTCGCTCACACAACCCGCCCGCGGCGCTTTCAACGACATTCCCTATGTGGGGATATCCCTCGCCTGGGCCGCCCCGGAAATGCCCGAAGGGGTTGGCTTCGCGCTGATCGGAACGCTGACCCGGGTGCGGGGCGCACGCATGGATTGGGAGCAGGGCTCTCCGGGTTTCGACTCCCGGGATGCGATGGCCGCGGAGGCATGGGGGCTGGCCTCCGCCAAAGGGTCCCAACCGCCGCTGCGCCAATCACCCATCCTGCGGATTCCCTCCGACCATTTGTCCGAATTGATCGTCCCCGGGGCATCCCTTGAAACCACGGCATGGTTCCGCGTCGATGGTTTCCGCCCGCCCGCCGTGTTCGAGCGGCCCGCCACGGGCACCGTCCGGAGCGGCGACGGATTCTTCAACCTGCTCGAATGGAAAGAGAGAACTCCCGATGGTCTGGAAATCCGATATCTCTGGATGGGTGAAGGGAACAGCGGCCTGCCGGCGGTGGTCCTGGTCGGTCCGGACGGCAGGGAGTGGACGGCGAGCCGAAATTCATCGTCGTCCGGATCGACAGTCCTCGGCCGCACGACAAAGTCGGGCATGTTGAAATGGTCGCCCCGGACCCGCTCCGAAAAGATCGACGGCAAGTGGGTCCAGGTTCCGGCGCCGGGTGAGGATTGGTTCGCCGGTTCCCAGGTTTGGATCGGGATGCCCGAGCAAATGGGGGTCATCCGGAAAGAGATTACCATTCCGGTGGAACTGATCTCGCCCGAAGGGAATTGGTGGGCGGTTCCCGTTGCGGTCTCCCCCAACCACAGGCCCGACCGACCGGAGGTTTCCTTCGTCAATCTGCGGACGGGGGAGACCGCTCAGGCAATTCTCGGAGATGAGCCGCGGCAACCGGAGCAGTTCGAATGGGCCGATGAAGACACCCTTCTCTTCGAGAGCGGCGATGGAACGCTCCGGGCGATCGACCTGAAAAGGAGAGATGGATCCGCCGGGAGCCCCTTCGTTGCCGGAGCACGACCGGCGACGGACGGGGAGCGGTCACGTGCCTTTCGCCCGGATGGGAAAGACGTCGGAGAGCGGCAATGAGCCGCCCCGGCAGCATCAAAATTGCATTCGCCTCATTTCAAAGAGGCACTTTCCAGAAGATCTCGGAGTTCGGAGAATGTGTCGTCCGCCCAGTCGAAGCCAATGCGCGCCAGCGCATCCGAAAACGACATTCTCTTTCGCCCCAGCGCCGGCCCTTGGGCGATGATCGTCCAGATGTCGAACCGCTCTTTTTCGTGCAGTTCGATCCCGTGATTGTCCCGCAAACAGGAAGTGAAGGGCAGAAGGCACTCAAAGGCGTCGGGAGCCGATTTCTTCGCCACGTCCAGGCAAAGGCTTTCGATCATCCCCGTCCGGCCACTCCCCGGAACGATCCACGCCGCTATTCGAGGACGATTCCGGGAGGATTCCCAGCGTCCCGGCTCTTCGATGGACGGACCGAAAACCTTGGCGACCATCCCGCGGACCGACGACCATGCCGACTCAAAGCTATCGTCGGCGTCACGCGTGATCAATACCTTGCCGATCCTTCCGCTCACAAAATCGGGGCGCTTCACCAAGACCTCCAGAAACGACTTCAGGTTACCGGATCCTCCGAAGTTCTCGAATCGAAGCCCGCCGATCCCCGCAGCTTGGGCGATCCGCTCCAGAACCGCTATATCCGTCTTTCCTTCCGCGAGCACCAATCCGTATTTCCCGGGCATCCTCATCGCATGTCCTGGTCAAAGGCCATCGCATCGCCCATTACATTGGCACCGAAATCGGTTCCGATTATGCGCCCGGGAGCATCAATCTCCCGGTCGAGCCGCAGGTACCGGAGTTCGGATTCCTCCCCGCTCGAGGCCTTCTGCGCGGCCTCCATGCATTCGCGGCTGTGCGTCGTCGAGAAGAGCTGGACGTCTTGTTCTTCCAGCACGGAGAAAAGACCCCGCCAGTATTTTTCCAGGCCGCGGTAGTACAGCCCGTTCTCGATCTCATCGATCAAGAGAATGTCCGGATTCTGGGAGAAAATTTCGCAATAGACATGAAGGGCTCTCGAGAAAGCCTGACCCATCTGGGTGAACGGAATCATGGGCCCGTCCCCCAGATCGACGTACACCAGATGCTGCTGTTTGTGCTGGGGCCTGGCATAGCGGAGCCGCTTCAAACGCGGTTCGATCGAGTCGCGAAGCAACTCCTCCAGCTTGGTCTCGTTCTCGGGATTCAGTGGAGCGATCTGATTGAAAAGCTCGGATGTCACCAGCGGATCGGGTTGCTCCGTGGAGAGTATGGACAGACGCTTTGCGGTTTTGGAGAACCGCGCGTCAACCGTACCGCCACGCCCCGAAAACGAAACCATAGGTTCTTCGGATTTCGAAGCAAACCTCCGATCGGCGGAAAAATCATCTTCCGGACCCTTTCGAAACAAGCCGTGACCATCCCTGACCGGGCCGCCCCAGAGAACTCCCTCGTTGGTCTCAAGCCGAAACGACGAATCATTCATTTTGTGGATAATATTCGGCCAAAAATCAGCCCAAACATCCTGATCGTTCCCCGACTGGCGGAATTCGGACGGCAGCCGTTTGATTTGCTCGTTGTCTCCGAACAGGAGAACGAAGGCCTCGAGGATGGATGTCTTGCCCGTGTTGTTTCCACCGACAATCAGGTTCACCCGCGCCAGATTTTCGAAGTCCGCGGATTCGATTCCCCGGAAGCACCGGATTTTCAAATAGTCTATCATCCCAGTTTTTTCAGTGGCGTCAGGTTATCCCGCGGCTGCTTCTTTGTGAATCTTTTTCTCCTCCGGGGACGCACGGAGAAACCAGTGGCTGGATGGCTTCAGGCGTCCAATCCGACCTCCGCGCCAAACCCAACTTGACCTAGCGCCCGGAATCCCGAAAGTCGAGGCCCTCCTCGTCTCCGATCCCGCTCCCCCCTCCACTCCGTCCACTGGCAGATCCGCCCTCCCATGAAAACGCTCTCCGCTCTCTTCTTCCTTCTCCTCGCCGCAACCGCGACCGCCGCCCCGCCGCCGCCCGCCGTCCAGCGCTACGAGGAGGTGCTCCTCCGGCGGCCCGAGGCGGGGACGGCCTTCGACCGGATTCTCGAACACTACCGCGGGGGCCCGGGAACCGAGGCGCTCGCCGACCGGTGGGCCGCGGCCTTCGAAGAGGCCGGCGATCCGGCCACCCGCGCCCGCTGGGCCGTGCTCTCGGCCCTCCTGGCCGAAAGCCGGGGGATGACGGAATCCGCCGGCGAATGGTACGAAACGGCGGTCGAAAGCGACGACGCCCCCGTCTCCGCCCGGACGGGCTGGGCCGCTCTGCTCGCCCGCACGGGCCGTTTCGAGCAGGCGGCGGCCGTTCTCGAAGCCGCCCTGGAAGGGGATCGGACCGCCGGCGCGGAACGGGCGGAGATTCTCCGGCAACTCGCGCTGACCCGGGAGCGCGATTTCCAGACGGCCCGGGCCATCGATGCGTGGAAGGCCCTGGCCGGGATGGACCCGGACGATCCGTTCCTGCTCGAGGAAGCGGCCGACGGACTGGCGCGCAACCGGGATTACGAGGGGGCGAAGGAAATCTTCGCCCGGCTCGCCGGGGAAGCGGACGCCGACCCCTACCAGCGCGTCCGCCACCGGATCCGGGTCGCCCGCCTGACCGAGGCCGCCGGAGACCACGAAGCCGCCCTCGACCTCTACCAAGAGGCCCTGCCCGAGGCCGCATCGACGAGCTGGCTGCAGAAGGAACTCCGGACCCGGATCGAAGAACTCTACCGCCGGCAGGAGAACCTGCCGGGGCTCGCCGAGCACTACGAGAAGCGGCTGGCCGACGAGCCGGACAGCGGAAACGCCCTCCTGCTCGCCGGCGTTCTCGACGATCTCGGACGCACCGCCGAGGCCACCGGCTGGATCCGCAAGGCGGCGGAATGGTCGCCCGGGCGCACCGACCTTTCCCTGCGGCTGGCCGAGCGCCTGCTCGCCGACGGCGACGCCGCCGGAGCGGTCGCCGTGCTGCGGCCCCTCGCCCGCTCCCATCCCGACGAGGTGGTCTTCGCCGAACGCCTCGGCGAGGCTCTCTGGGCGGCCTACGAGGAGACCGGAGACGAGGACGACCGGCGGGCCGCTCTCGACGAATGGAACCGGATCGCCCCCGGCCGGGAGGCCGAGGCCGGGGCGGTCCTCCGGCTCGCCGAAGTCCTCCGCCGCCACGACCTGGCCGAAGAGGCCCTCGCGGCCTACCGGCGGGCGGCCGAAGCCGATCCGGAATCGGTCGATATCCGCGAGCGCTGGGCCGACTGGCTGTTCGTCCTCGGGCGTCCGAGCGAGGGTTTCGCGGTGCTCTCGGAAATCGTCGCCGACGGGCGGGGCTCCCCCGCCCGCCACCTCCGCCTGGCCCAGTTGCGGAAACGCTACGAGGATCCGGAGGGCGCCCTCGAATCGATCCGCGCCGGGCTGGCCGGAGACACCCCCGACGAGGCGTTCGATCTGCTCTCGCTCCAATGGAACATCCTCGCCGCGGAGCAGCGCTGGGAGGAGGCGGCCGCTCTCTACGAAGACCTCCGCGCCGCCGCCCCGAACGACTTTTTCCGTGAGACCGTCGATCTCCGGCAGGTGAGCGCGCTCGCCGCCGCCGGACGGATCGACGAAAAGGCGCAGGCACTGGCCGCCCGGTTGACCGGCGGCGCCATCGGGGCGGACGACCTGCGGCTGCTCCTGCTGATCGCCCTCGAAACCCGCGACGCGGAGACCGCCGAAGCCGCGGCGGAGACCGCCCTCGCCCGCCACCCGGAATCGGCCCCGCTCGCCCGGGCCGCATTGCGCTACTACGAGGAATACGACAAGAGCGACGAGGCGCTCGCCGTCCTGGAAACCCTCCTCGCCATCGAGCCGAAACGAAAAGGAGAGTGGCTGGAGGCCATGGCCCGCATCCGGCTCGGCTCGGGCGATTTCGACGAAGCCGTCGCCACCGCGCGGGAGCGCATGCGGCTGAATCCGGCCGATCCGGACGGCCTGCTCTTTCTCGCGGACACCCAGCTCGAGGCCGGGCGTTTCGACGAGGCGGTCGCCACCATGGAGGAGGGCGCCGCCCTGGCCGAAGACCCCGGCCCGATCCGCACCCGGCTCGTCGAGATCCTCGGCAACCTCGGGCGCCCCGACGAGGCGAACCGGCACGCCCGCGCCCTTTTCGAAGAGGCCGGCACCCTCGAGGAACGCCTCCGGGCCCTCCCTCCCCTCGTCGATCTCTCGATCCAGCTCGGCACCCTCGACCGCCTGATCGAGGAGTTCGAACGAAAACGGCTGGCCGATGCCGAGGGCCACCGCTACGCCCTGTTTCTGGCGACGATCCACCGCCGGGCCGGCGACTCCGCGGCCGCGCGGCGGAACCTGATCGACGCGCTGGCGGCGCGACCCGAAGACACCGCGCTCATCCGCGAGATCATCGACCTGGCCCGCGAGCAGCGGGCGACCGAGGACTGGGTCCGCCACAGCGCCCGCCTGGCCGAGCTGGAGCCTTCGGACGAAAACCACATCCGCCACCTGGAAGTGCTCCTCGAAGCCGACCGGCGGGAGGAGGCCCGGGCGTGGATGGAGCGCCACCACGAGGCCTTGCTCGCCGACACGGAAATCCTCCGCCGGATCGCCCGGCGGTATCCGGACGCCGCCGGCCCGGCGATCGAACTCCTCGGCCGGAATCTCGCGAAACGCGGCGGCGACGCCGACGCGCAATTCGCCTACGGCGAGCTGCTGGCCGCCATCGGAGAGTTCGCCGCCGCCGAGGAATCCTTCTGGCGGGTTTACCGCTCGCGCGAGGCCGCCGCCGCTCCCGCGGCGACTCCCGCCCCGAAGCAGCCCAGGCAGTCCCCGTGGGGCCTGCCGGTTTCCTCCGACTTCATGTCCCGCGTGCAGAAGGCCTTTCCGATCCGCCAGATCGCCGAACAAACGGTCCTCGAAACCGGTGCCGCGGCGCAAAGGCGCCACTTCCACTCCCCCCCGCAGGCCGCGGTCCCCTCGGCGGTCGAGCGCCGGGACGCCGCCCTGATCTACCTCGCCGCGCTCGCGCTCCGGGACGACCGGGCCGACGAATTCATCGCCACCGTCGAAGCCGATCTCGAAAAGCGGGTCGATCCGGCGCGCGAGGCGCTCTTCACCTGGTTCCTGCTGGCCGAAGATGAGCGGCTTCTGGACCACATCAACCGCCTCCTCGAGGACGCGGACGAGGACATCCTCGCGCTCTGCGGAACGGTCGCGGCCCTGCGCGGCTGGTCGTCGCAAACCGCGGGAGACGCGCAATACCTCGACGAAACCCTCGCCCTCTTCGACCGCATTTCGGAACGCCTCGAAACGATCGCCCCGGACGAGCCGGACCCCTTTCTCCAGATCCGCGTCCATCTTCTCGCCCAAGCCGGGCGGCCCGACGAAGCGGCCGCGATCGCGGACCGGTTCCTCGACACCCAACCGGTCGAAAGCGAGGCCGACCTGACCACCGCCCTGCAGATGATAACGGCGAGCGGCCGGTTCCAGATCCTCCCCGGCCTGCTCGCCGAGTGGTACGAAAAGCCGCGGAGCGGCTCGGCGTCGCTGTCCCAGCGGCTCGCCTACGCGCCGTTCCTGCCGATCCACGCCGCCCGCTCCGCTCCGGAGGAAAGCAGGCCCACCCCGGCGGAGACGGCCCGGATCGTGGCCGAGTCCCTCCGGATCCGCTGGGAGAAGGAACCCGCGCCCCGGGCGAAAGCCGCTTCCGGCCCTATCCGCTGGCAGACCGCCCCCACCGACTTTCCCGGCGAAAACCCGTGGATGGCACCGCAGGAGAAGAACCATTTCAGCGCCCTGCACGGCTTGCTCGGTCCTTCCGAAGAGGCCGCCGCTCTCTTCGAGGCCGAGATGGAGGCCATGGCCGGCGAACTCGAAGGCGAGCGGGCGATCCCGCCGCGGATCGCGCGGGCGCTCTGGATGTCGCTGAAGGGCGATTCCGACGAGGCCGTCCGCCAGATGATCGCGCTCGCCGAAGAGCACCCCGACCGGACGAGCCTCCGGGTAGTGACGGCCCGCGCGCTCTTCGCGGCCGGGCGGCACGAGGAAACCCTCCAATGGCTGCCGGCCCCGGCCGACGGGAGGCTCGCGGGCCCGAACCGGAAGAGCGTCGAAATCCTCCGGCTCCACACCCTCATCGCACTGGAGCGCAAAGACGAGGCGGAGGAACGGATCCGGGAACTCCTCCGGCACGATCCCTCCCTCACATCCGACCACCGCATGAACAACCTGCTGCACCAATCGGGCATGTGGCAGGCCGTGCGCAACGCCAGGGCCTCCTCGCCCGCCGCCGCATCGCCGGCCTCCGCCCTGCGGTCGAACGACTGGAACCAGATCAACGCCGTCCTCAACCGGATGCAGACCCTGAAAAACGAGGGGAAGACAGAGGAGGCGAACGCCATCGCGCGGCTCATCCTCTCCCACGACCCGTTGACCTCTCCCCGCAACAACGAGCGCCACCTGCGCGACAGCGCCCTGGGAGTCCTCGAAAACGAGGAACGGGCCGCCCTCGAGAAGGAAACCCTGGCCCAGCTCGAATCCTCGCCGGATTCCGCCCTCCTGCACTACCGGATGTTCGAGATGATCCTCCACCGCTCGAACCGGCCGGACGAGACCGACCCCGATCTCCGGACCCACCTCCGCCGGCTGCTCGACCTGCGGCCGGACGACCACCGCCTCCGGAACGAACTCGCCGCCCTGCTGTCCAGCAAGGGCAGGCATGAGGACGCCCGGGACGTTTACGTCCGCCTTCTCGCCGAGGCGCCCGATGCCGCCGTCTCGACCAACGCCCACTCCCTTGTGCGCGCCTACGACCAGGCCGACTCCCTGGACGATCTCGTGGCCGTTCTCGAAGATCCGGCTTTCGCCGAAAAAGTCTCCCGTATGCAGCCGGGCAGTCTGAACAATTTCATCAGCAACCTGGCCCAATTGCTCGAAAACCGGAAACGCTTCGGGACCGCGGCCCGCGTGCGAACGACCGCCCTGCCGCTGGTGGACCGGCACCAGCGCCTGCCGCTGCTCGACGACATCCTCGAATCCCTCGTCCGGGCCGGAAAGCAGCAGGAAGCCCGCGACATCTTCTGGAAGACGGTTTTCGAGGAAGAGGAGGACGCGGGAAAGACCCGGGCCAACCGCTTCGGTTTCGGACAGACCGGCGCGGGCCATGGGCCGAACCTGTTCTCCGGCGTCCACTACAGCAACGGATTCGCCCGGGTGGGCGGTTTGGACGTTTTCGCCAGCGCCTTCTCGCTCGGGCTGGGCGGGCGGATGCGGACGGAGCTGGCCGAAAACCGACCCCCGTCGATGTCGGAGCAGGACGCGCGGATCCTCGGGATCCTCCTGCGCGCGTGGGACCGCGACCCCACCCTCCCCGAAGAAATCCTGGAGGAGGAAACCCTCTTCCAGTCGCCGAACGTGACGATCAACCTGGCCATCCTCGCGCAACTGGCCACCGAAATGGAGTCGTGGGAGGAGGGCCGGGAGGCGGCGTTCCACCTCCACGAAAGACTCCACCGGCAGATGTCAGGCGGATCGTTTCTCCAGCATTCCCACATGGCGGCGCAGCAGTTGAACTCGGCCCTTTCCCTGTCCCGGCTGGCCGACGGCAGGGAACAGCGGGAAAAGGCGCGCGCCGCCCTCCGCCGCAACCTGCCCGCGATCCGCCAGAGCCTCGCCCCCGGGCAGGCGAACCTGCCGGACGGACTGCTCGCCGCCTACCTCGGGGCCCTGATCCGGACCGGAGGGTTCGATTCCGGCGAGACGGCCGAGTGGATCGAACGCGTCCGCGAGCGCGACCGCATGCGAAACAACCCGCATCCCGTCGCCGGGTACCTGGAGTCCCTCGCCGGACCCGCGGAACCGGAGGCGTACCGGATCACCCTCGACGACGAGGGCAACGCGATCGTCCTGTCCCTGGCCGGAGCGCCTCCGGATCCAAGCCGCGGCGGTCCCCTCCCCCTCGTTCCCGTGACCGCCGAGAACACCGGCGAGCCGGCGGATCCGGTCACCGTCTTCGTCACCCCCGATCCCCGCGAGGCGCCGGTGGCCGTCGCCCTTTCCGAAGCGACCGGCGGGCGCCTGCGCGAACTCCTCCCCGGCGGGATCGGCCACGCCCTCGCCGCCCGCGACGGAGCGGATCCGGCCGAAGCGGAGGCCGGCCGGTGGTCGGTGGTGATCGCCGGAAAGAACCTCCTGCCCCAGCCGAACCCGGCGGCGCCCTCCGGGTCCGGGCGGGAACCAACCGTCCAGCCCGCCGGATGGGCCGAGCTTCCGGCGGCCGGGTTCCATCTCGTCCACTTCCCGGAGGGCCATCCCGTCCGGTCCGGCGTCCGCCGGATGTCCATCGGCGACCCGCACCAACGCGACCGGTTCGTTTCCGAACCGATCGCGGTCTCCGGCGAAAACGATCTCGTTCTCGAAGGCTGGTTCACCGGGCTCGACAACAACTACAACCAGGGCGACATCTTCCTCGGCCTGGTCTTTCTCGACGCGGACGGCGACGAACTGACCGAACGCCGGTACGGAAACCCGACCACCTTTCCGGACACCTGGGTGCGCGGTCTCCACGCCTTCAAAGCGCGCCCGGAAACCGGCCGGACGCTCCCCGGATCCCCCTACCCGATCCACGAAGGGACGGCCGCGGTCCAGGTGATGGTCGAGGTCGATCCGGGCGTCGCCTTCGGCGGTTTGCGATTGGTCGAATTGCCGGCCCCGTCCGGCGAAGCAGTCGCCGCCGTGGATGTGCCGGAGATCGTGAAGGAAGCGCGCGCCGCCGCCGCCGCGGGAGACGGCGGAGCGGCCGTCGCTCTCTTCCTGAGGGCGGCGCGCGCGAACCCGGGGGACGCTTTCCGGCGGTGGCCCTCCCGCAACAAGGAGTGGACGCACGCCCTGCGGGCGGCTCCCAACCTCGACGAACTCTTCGCGTTCGCCGCCCGGCCGGAAGTCCACGTGCGGGACTCCTTCCGCTACGGGAACCGGTCCATCAACAACTCCTTCCAACTGCTCGAACTCGGAGCCCTCGCCGTCGAATCGGGGGATTCGGAGGCGGCGGCGGACTTCCTGCGGACGCTCTACGAACACTCCGTGCTCTCGGGCCGGGAAAAACGCCTCCTGCTCCTGGACGCGATCACGGCGGGAATCGAGCCCGCGACCGAGGAAGAGACGCTGGACCTGGCCCTTGCGATCCTTCTCCCGGGGGAGACCGGGGGATCTTCGGCGAAACCGCCCCCGGATGCGAAAACAACCCGTCGGGTCCTCCTTCTGCCGCGGGAGAACAAGGAATCTCCGGCGGATTCCTTCGACTCCTTCGACTCCTTCCGGACCTACGCCGGGTTCACCCGGTTCGCCGCCACCCTGGACAACGTCCGCAAGCTCGGGCTTTCCGAAGCTCTCCTCGGGCGCGTCCCCCAAGTCGCCGAACCGGACGACGCCCGCGCGGTCAGCTCCACGCTCCTGCGCTCCTGGGTGCTGGCCCCCTCCGATCCGGAGGCGGCCGCCTCCGAATTCATCACCGCCTTCGCGTGGTTGGAGGGTCGGGACGATCCCAAACCCCACCGGACGGTGCCGAAGCAGTTTCTCGCCCGCCTGATCGATTCCGGCGCCTCGCCCGCGGCCGTGCGGCGGTCTCTCCATGCGGCCGCGGCGACCGTGTTCGACGGCGGCGAAGCGGCAAGGGCGACCTTCCGCTTCAGGCTGCTCAAGGAGCTGGTCCAGGAAGCCGGCGAACCGGATCCGGCGCTCGAGCGGCTTTTCAAGGAGGAGAGACTGCGGGGGATCCTCCTCAACCCGTCCGGCGACCGGGGGGCTCTCGCAAGCGCCCTCAAGACCGCCGTCGCGACGCAGGACTACGAGACCGCCGGCCGGATCATCGACGCCGCCCGCGGGGACTCCTCGCTCAACTACCTGATCAACGACTTTCTGCCCCTCATCCCCCGGCTCGCCGATCCGGGCGGTTCCGACCCCTGGCCGGTCGCCCTCGCCGGCCGGGCGGACGCATCCGGCCCGTGGACGGTGGCGATCCGCTTCGTGCCCGACGGACGGACCGACGCCCCGCGCGAATTCGACGGAGCGGTGCGCCTTCCCGCGAAACCACTCCTGCCGACCCTGCCCGGGCTCGAGAAAACGGTGCTCCGTTTCGGCGTATTCCCGACCGATCTCACCGATGTCGCCGAGTTTTCCGGCGACACCGCCGACCGGGTGGCCGCGGTCGAACTGCCCGCCGCCAACGGGTTCCTGCGCGCGGTCGCCTTCATCGGCGGGCGCGAGGTGCCCGGCCCTCTCACCACGGTGGTCGGCGGAGCGCCCCACCCTGTCGAAGAACTCGCCGAAGCCGCCTCCCCGGAGCCCTTCGGCGCGCCGCAAGCGGATGATCCGGAGATTCCCGTCGAAGACCGGCTTCGTTTCACCCTCGAATCACCGGACTTGGCCGAGGGCGACGACCTCGTGTTCACCTCCTGGCTCGGAGCGGTTGACAATAAGATCCCCACTGTCTGGATCTCGCCGGAGCACGCCGACCGGGATCGCTTCGCCTTCCACCGGTTCTACGGGAGCCCGGGAACCTTTCTGCTGGCCGCCATCGTCATTCCTGAGCGCGGCGGTTCGGAAATCCTCGGGCCCCTGGAATCGATCCGCTTCTACGCCGGGGACGGAAGCCGGATCATCCGGGCGAGGTTCACCGCCATCCCGCGGGCGGATTGGCCCTACCTCGAATGGCTGGAGGACGTCCGCGACGCCGCCGCGGCCATCAACCGCGGGGAACCGCCGGATCCCCCCAAGCTCCGTTCCCTGGCCGCCCGGGATCCGTACGGTTCCGCCGTCGCCCTCCTGCCGACCTTGATCGACGCGTTCCTCGAGGAGGGGGACGCGGAAGCGGCCGCGGCCTACCTCCGCTCCGTGGACGAGCGCGAGGCCACCCCCTTCCACAAATCCTACACGCACCGCTACCACCTGCGGTCCCACTTCGCCGACCTTGCCGCCGACGCGGAAGCCCCGCCCGCCGTCCGGTGGGAGGCGGCCCTCGCCTACGAACGGCTCCCGATCTCCGAAACCGATCTTGCGATCGGCAAACTCTTCGAAGCCGCCGGAGACGATCCGGCCCGTGTCGCCATCGCCCGCGAACGGCTCGACGCCTTCCTCTCCGGGCGCGAACGCGATCCGGTCCTCGCGGAATCCGCCATCCGCGACCTCTTCCTACGCCAGCAAACCTGGAAAGGCTCCCCCCGCTACCGGATGACCGCCCTGCTCCGGCACGACTACCACCGTGCCCGCCACGAATCCCTTGTCGAAAGGCTCGCGGAAACCGGGCTGGACATGGACCGCCATCCGTCCCGCATCTTCGCACTGGAATCCCTTCTGTTCGAAGACGAGGAAGAGGCGATCGACTCCTTCGGGGCGATGCTCGGATCGGACGATCACGAATCGGCGAAAAGCTTCCATGGAATCGTCGGCCTTCGGAATCTCCGGGAGCGGGGCGTTCTTTCCCCGGAGACCCACGAGGATCTTCTGTTCGCCCTTTTCGAACACTGCGCGGAGGAACCTCCCCCCTCCTTGTCCCACGGCCGTTTCCTGGGCATGATCCGCGCCGCGGGGGAGATCCCGCGCGCCTGCCCGGAGGTGTCCGGCGACCGCCTGGCGACAGTCGCCGAGACCCTCGCCGCCAGCATCCGGGAAACCGACGGAAGGCCGTCGAACGTGTTCTCAAGCAACATGGCTTCGGTCCTCGACCGCCTCGACGCCGCCGGTGCGAAAGAGGCGAGAAACGATCTGATCCGGGCTCTCCGCGGGCGTTCCGGAAACAGCAGACAGCAGCGCAATTTCCTCGACGCACACCCGATCAGGGAATGAGGGAGGGAGGACGGCCGGAGCCCTCCAACCGCGCCAAAGGCGGAGCGCCGCGGCAACACCGATGCCGGGTTCTACATACCGATCCCGCATCAGCGGCGGAGGGATCGCCCCGGATCGATTTTTCTCCTCGACTCCCGGATCATGGGCGCTTTTCCTGGGAACATCGGTGAAACCGCGCCCGGGTGGCGGAATTGGCAGACGCGATAGACTCAAAATCTGTTTCCCGCAAGGGAGTGTGGGTTCGATTCCCACCCCGGGCACCACTGTCTTTTGCAAGTGTCGGATTCATGAGCTATTCACGGATCACCGGGAAAAGTCGCATCCATGTCCCATGCAAAAATTCCCTCCCTCCGCTCCGACCCCGCCCTTCCGGCGGTGGTCACGCCGAAAACCCGCGACACCGACGACGAACCGTTCAACCGATTCCATTGATTTGCAACACCTTAAGCACACACAGGGAAGACGGCCGAGAAAGTCTTCTGTCCAAGTGCATGGAAGACCGTTGTCCGATTCCCCGGGAGCCTTACACAAGCCTGCCGCGCCGGACCGGACCACCACATTGTGGCCCCACGACTGAAGCCATACGACCACGGGAATGGCCCCACACGATGGAGTGCGATCACACCACCACGGCCTCGCTGGCGTTCTGACCGATCCACCCGGCTTCACCGACCATGCATCGGCAATGATTCCGTGAAGGAGGCCTCAACAGTGCGGAAAAGTGTCACCGGATTCATTGGATCAAGCATCTAAGTATCTACTTTCCGACCGGGTCACCTTTTTCCGCGCACCCTGTTTCTGCCCGGGTCATAAAAATTTGACCTACATCCACTTTCCGACCGGACCTTAATTTTTTGACAAATCGGATTCAGGTCCCGAGAGAGATCTTCCTGAATCAGAAAGGTTGGAGTGGATAAAGGTGGCCGGGGTCTTTGAAAATGGGATCAGCGATTCAACCCCTTTCCAACGGAATAGCCGACTACCCATGCATCCCCGGGGAAACGTTCAGCCCGTCCCAACCCGCGCCTTCCACCGGCTTCGGCCGGGTCGGGCGTTTCCAGTGGCCCTCGAAGGGTTGGCAGTTCCTTGACCCGGCAGTCCCTCGACCCGGTAATAAAAAGGTTTCCTTAACGTTCATCTAATA
>JBKHCX010000064.1:0-14792 GCA_046541615.1 Puniceicoccaceae bacterium | reverse complement strand
AGAGCGCGTCGTTCGCAATGACGAGGTCGTCGGTTCGATCCCGATCGGCTCCACCAATGAAACCCCGCCAGCGACGGTCGATGGAGGCGGGTCAGCGGTTTTTGAACTCGGAGACGAGCCCGGCCACCGTTTCCTTGGCGTCGCCGTAGAGCATGCGGGTCTTTTCGAGGAAATAGAGCTTGTTGACCAGCCCGGAGAAACCGGGGCCCTGGCCGCGCTTGAGGGCGAAGACGGCGCGGGCTTCGTTGGCCTTGATGATGGGCATGCCGTAGATCGGACTGGAGGCATCCTCCGCCGCGGCCGGGTTGACCACGTCGTTGGCGCCGATGACGACCGCCACATCGACCGAGGGCATGCGCGGGTTGATGTCGTTCATCTCCACCAGTTGCTCGTAGGGCACGTCGGCTTCGGCGAGCAGGACGTTCATGTGGCCGGGCATGCGGCCGGCGACCGGATGGATGGCGTAGATCACCTCGGCCCCGTTCTCCTCGAGGAGATCGCCCAGCTCCTTGACGGCGTGCTGGGCCTGTGCCACGGCCATTCCGTATCCGGGCACGATGACCACGGATCGGGCGGCCTCGAGCACGTAGTAGGCGTCGGCGACCGAGGCGGCCCTCATTTCGCCCTCGAGCGGCCCGCCCTCCCCGCCGGAATCGCCGCCGAAGCCGCTGAAAAGGACGTTCCAGAGGTTGCGGTTCATGGCCTTGCACATGATGACGGTGAGGACCATGCCGGAGCAGCCGACGAGGCAGCCGGCGACGATGAGCACGTTGTTCTGGATGGCGAATCCGGCCGCCGAGGCGGCCAGCCCGGAGAGGCTGTTGAGGAGGGAAATGACCACCGGCATGTCGCCGCCGCCGATCGGGAGCACCCCGAAGACGCCGAGCGCGGCGCCGGCGGCGAGGACGCCGAAGAAGAGCCCGTAGGCGAACAAGCTGTCGGGATGGTAGGCGAACACCGATCCGGCCAGCACGGCCAGCAACAGGAGGGCCGCTCCGATGATCCGCTGCTTCGGAAGCACCGCCGGCTTGCCGGAGAGCCTGCCGGAGAGCTTGCCCCAGGCGACGAGACTGCCCGAGAAGGTCAGGGTGCCGATCCAGACCGCGGCGGCGATCACGGCGGCGATGAAGACGGCGTTCTCCTCCGCGCCGATTCCGAGACCGGTGTAATACTTCTGGAACTCCGCCCACGCGACCAGGACCGAGGCGAGGCCGCCGAAGCCGTTGAAGAGGGCGACCAGCTCGGGCATGCCCGTCATCCTGACCCAGCGGGCCCAGACCGCCCCGACGACGGCGCCGGTTCCGAGACCGGCCAGCACCCACCGGTAGTCCATCCCGGACTTGAGCAGGGTCACCGCGACGGCGAGCAGCATTCCGGCGGCGGAGACGAGGTTGCCCCGGCGGGCCGTCTCCGCCGAACCGAGCATTTTGATCCCGAAAATGAAGAGGACCGCCGCGACGATATAGGAGAGGTTGAGAAGTGCCGCGCTCATTTCGGACCCTTTTCTTTCTTGCGGAACATGGCGAGCATCCGGTCGGTGACCAGGTAGCCGCCCACCACGTTGACGGTGGCGAGCACCAGGGCGATGAACCCGAGCGTCCGGCCGAACGGGGAATCCGCGAGCCCGGTCGCGATGATCGCCCCGACGATGGTGATGCCCGAAATCGCGTTCGATCCGGACATGAGGGGGGTGTGCAGCTGCGAGGGCACCTTGGCGATCAGCTCGAAGCCGAGAAACGCCGCGAGAACGAAGATGAATATCAGCAAGGTCAGGTCCATGGCCGGTTATCCTTTGTTGGCGAACTTTTCGTGAACGACGGCCCCGCCGCGGACGAGGAGACAGCCGTCGAGAATCTCATCGCCCTCCCTGTGGGCGAAGCCGCCGGTTTCCCTGTCGAAGAAGTGATCGACGAGCCCGAAGAGATTGGAGGCGAACATCTCGGAGGCGTCGCGGACGACCGTGGCTTCGAGGCAGCGGGCGCCGACGATGCGGACGCCCTCCTCCGTCTCGACCGTTTCCCCGGGGACGGTGCCCTCGACGTTGCCGCCGGTCCCGGCGGCGAGGTCGATGACGACGGCTCCGGGGCGCATGCCCGCCACCATCGCGCGGGTGATGATCTTCGGGGCGGGCCGGCCGAAGAGCTTGGCCGTGGTTATGACGACATCGGCGGAGGCGCAGGCCTTGGCCATCCCCTTGCGCTGGAGTTCGAGCTGATCCGGCGTCAACTCCTTCGCGTAGCCCTGCTCGGTCTGCCCGGTCTCCCCGAGGTCGATTTTGAGGAACTTCGCTCCGAGGGATCTGACCTGCTCCTCGACCACGGGGCGGGTGTCGAAGGCCTCGACGCGGGCGCCCAGCCGCTTGGCCGTGGCGATGGCCTGCAGGCCGGCGACCCCGACCCCGACGACGAAGAACCGGGCCGGCGAGATCGTGCCGGCGGGCGTCATCATCATGGGCAGCACCTTCCCCAGCTCGCGCGCGGCGACCACGGCCGCGGAGTAGCCGGCGAGGTTGGCCTGCGAGCTGAGGACATCCATCCGCTGGGCGAGCGTGGTGCGCGGGATCATCTCCAGGCTGATCGCATCGACGCCGGCGCGGGCGAAAGCATCGAGGAGGCCCCGGTTGTTGAAGGGGTCGAGGAGGCTCACGGAGAGACTTCCCCGGCGGTAGGACTCCAGCTCCCGCTCCTCCGGCGCGTTCACCCGGAGCACGAGATCGGCGGCGGCCAGGGCCTCCTCCGGCGGGGCCGCCACCGTGGCGCCGGCCTCTTCGAAGAGGCGGTCGGGGAAGCCCGCCGCGGCGCCGAGGCCCTTCCCGACGCGGACGTCGGGGGCGGGGGAAAGCGAAAGAAGGCGGCGGACGACCCCGGGGGTGGCGGCGCACCTCGGTTCGCCCGCCCCGGCCTCATTCGGGATAAAAACAACCATGGGGACCCGATATTGCCGCGATGCCCGGAAAGTGCAATGGAAAGTTCGTCCGCTTTCGCCCGAACGGGAGGCCTGCGTCGGTGCCAGCGCCACTGGGTGGGCGACGATACGGACGGGCGGCCGGCGGCGCGCCGGCCTGCGGGTTTCAACCGGGGGACGGCCCGTCCGGAAAAACCGACGGATTTGAAAATTTTCGTTGACGTTAGAAACCCTAATGCAAAACATGGTTTCAGAATTAGAGAAAGTAAATGCCCTCCGAAACCCAGATCCCGACGTCGAACAAGCATGTGCGCCGTTGGGTGGACGGAATCATCCGTCTGTGCACCCCCGACGAGGTCCGGTGGTGCGACGGGTCGCAGGCGGAATTCGACTCTCTGATGGCGGGGATGGTCGAAGCCGGAGCGGCGATCAAGCTGAACGAGGAGAAGCGCCCGAACAGCTTTCTTTTCCGGTCGGATCCGAGCGATGTCGCCCGCGTGGAGGGGCGGACGTTCATCTGCGGCCCCAGCCCCGAATCGGCCGGGCCGACCAACAACTGGATGCATCCGAGCGAGATGAAGGAGAAAATCAATTCCCTCGCGGAAGGATGCATGAAGGGCCGGACGATGTTCGTGATCCCTTTCTCGATGGGTCCGTTCGGCTCGCCGATCTCCCGGATCGGGATCGAGATCACCGACTCGCCCTACGTGGTCTGCAACATGCATATCATGACGCGGGTCAGCGACGCGGTGTGGGACGTGCTCGGCCGGAGCGACGATTTCGTGAAGTGCGTGCATTCCGTCCGGGTGCCGCTCGCCGACGGGGAGCGCGGTCCCGCCTGGCCCTGCGATCCGGAGAACACCTACATCGCGCATTTTCCGCAGGAGCGCCTGATCCTCTCCATCGGCTCGGGCTACGGCGGCAACGCCCTTCTCGGAAAGAAGTGCTTCGGCCTGCGCATCGCCTCGGTCATGGCCTACGAAGAGGGCTGGATGGCCGAACACATGCTGATCCTCGGGGTCAGGGAGCCCTCCGGGCGCAAGACCTACGTCGCGGCGGCTTTCCCGAGCGCCTGCGGCAAAACGAATTTTTCGATGCTCATCCCCCCGCAGCCCTACCGGGAGGCGGGCTGGGAGGTATCGACGGTGGGCGACGACATCGCCTGGATCAAACCCGACGCGAACGGCGACCTGCGGGCGATCAATCCGGAAGCCGGCTTCTTCGGCGTGGCGCCGGGCACTTCGTATGCGACCAATGCGAACGCGATGGAATCGTGCTCCCGGAACTCCATCTTCACCAACTGCGCGCTGACCGAGGACGGCGACGTATGGTGGGAGGGCATGACCGATGAGCCGCCGGCCCGCCTGATCGACTGGAAGGGCGACGAGTGGACCCCCGCCTCGGAGACCCCCGCCGCCCACCCCAACGCCCGCTTCACGGCGCCGGCCCGGCAGTGCCCCACCATCGACGCCGACTGGGAGAAACCGGAGGGGGTCAAGATCGACGGTTTCATCTTCGGCGGCCGCCGGATGAACGACATACCGCTGGTTTTCCAGGCCTTCAACTGGATCCACGGCGTGTACCTGGGCGCGACGATGGGCTCCGAACTGACCGCCGCGGCGGAGGGCGCCGTCGGCAAACTGCGGCGCGATCCGTTCGCGATGCTGCCCTTCTGCGGCTACCACATGGGCGATTACATCCGGCGCTGGTTCACGATGGGCAAACGCCTGCGCGAGCCGACCCGTGTTTTCCACGTCAACTGGTTCCGCAAGGGCGCGGACGGCCGGTTCATCTGGCCGGGTTTCGGCGAAAACATGCGGGTGCTGCAATGGATCGTGGGGCGGATCAACGGAAACGCCAACGCCTTCGAATCCCCGCTCGGATGGATGCCGCGCTACGAAGATTTTTTTTGGGAAGGGCTTGACTTCTCCCGGGAGCAGTGGCAGAGTTTGATGTTTATTGACCGGGAAAGGATGAAAATGCAGAGTCTCCAGCACGAGGAGTTGATCCTCCAGCTCGGGGACCACCTTCCCCGGCAGATGATTTTCGAACGCGAGCTGATCATCAGCCGCATGTAGGACAAGACCTTTTCGGGCCTGAGAAACCCGATTGAGAAAGAGTGAGTTAGTGGTAGTTGACCCCCGGTCCGCAAGGGCCGGGGGTTTTTCTTTCCCGCCGGTCACCTCCGGCAGAAGACGAACCGGTCGCGTCCGTGGAAGTCGTCCTCGCCCCAGGCGGCGGAGAAGCCGCCGGCCGCGGCGGCGAGCAGGCTGCCGCGTTGGCCCGCGCCCGTTTCCAGGGCGAGGAGAGCGCCGGGGCGCAGAAACGGCGGAGCCGAGGCGAGGATCCGGCGCAGATCGGCGAGGCCGTTTTCCGGGGCGACCAGGGCCTCTTTCGGCTCGTATTCGCGCACCTCGGGGTCGGCGGCCCTCCATTCCTCCTCCGAGAGATAGGGCGGGTTGGCCAGAACCAGATCGAAGGCGCCGGATACCCCGCCGAACCAATCGGCTTCGAGAAACTCCACCGCGAGCCCGAGGGCCTCCGCGTTCTTCCGGGCGACGGCGAGCGCCGCCCCGGACTTGTCCGTGGCGAGAACCTCCGCCCCGGGGAACCGGGTTTTGATCCAGAGGGCGATGGCCCCCGACCCGGTGCCGAGGTCGAGCACGCGCCCGGGAGGCGACGGGAGGTGGGCTACGGCCCGTTCGGCGAGTTCCTCCGTCTCGGGGCGGGGGGCCAGGACCCCGGGACCGACCGCGACCGAAAGATCATGGAAGGGATGGGTTCCGAGGATGTGGGAGAGCGGCTCGCGCCGCCCGCGCCGGGCGACCCGCGGCCGGAGGCGGGCGAGCGTTTCCTCTTCGAGGGGCCTGTCGAACTGCAGGTAGAGTTCCATCCGCCGGCAGCCGAGGAGATCGGCGAGGAGGTGTTCGGCGTCGAGCCGCGGCTCGCGAACGCCCCTGCCGGCGAGGAAGCCTTCGGTCTTGGACAGGATCTCGAGAAGCGTGTGCACGGCGGAAAGCGGGGGCGGCGGGCCCGGCGGCCGCCTCAGCCCGCGGGGCCTCCGGAGTGGAGGACGGCCTCCGCCCGGGCGCGGGTGTCGGCGCGGAGGAGTTCCGCGAGCAGGTCGTCGAGGCCGCCGGCCACGATGGCGTCGAGATCGTGCGAGGTCCAGTTGATGCGGTGGTCGGTGAGCCGGCTCTGGGGGAAGTTGTAGGTGCGGATGCGCTCGCTCCGGTCGCCCGAGCCCACCTGGCTGCGGCGGTCGGCCGCGTAGCGGGCGCGTTCCTCGTCCTCCTTGCGCTGGAGGAGGCGGGAGCGCAGCACCTTCATGGCCTTCGCCCGGTTCTTGAGCTGGGAGCGCTCGTCGGCGCAGCTCACGATCATGCCGGTCGGCTTGTGGAGGATCTGGACGGCGGAGTCGGTGGTGTTGACCCCCTGGCCGCCGGGACCGCTGGCGCGGGAGACGCTGATCTCGATCTCCTCGGGCTGGATGGTCAGGTCCACGTCCTCGGCCTCGGGCAGTACGGCGACCGTGGCCGTCGAGGTATGGATGCGGCCGCCCGCCTCGGTCGCGGGCACCCGCTGCACCCGGTGGACCCCGCTCTCGAACTTGAGCCGCCGGTACACCTCCTCCCCGGACACGAGGAAGATCACTTCCTTGAAACCGCCGGAATCCGAGAAGCTCGAACTCATGGGCTCGATCCGCCAGCCGCGGGCCTCGGCGAAGCGGCTGTACATCCGGAAGAGGTCGGCGGCGAAGAGGGAGGCCTCCTCGCCCCCGGTCCCGGCACGGATTTCCATGACGGTGTTGCGCGAGTCCGCCGGGTCGGCGGGCACGATGAGCAGGGTGATCTGCTCCTCGAGGGACGCGGCGCGGGCGCGGAGCCCGGGAAGGTCGGCCTCGGCCATCGCGCGGATGTCGGGATCCTCGTTGGTATCGCGGATCAGCTCCCCGGACTCGGCGATCTGGCGTTCCAGGGAGCGGTATTCCTCGGCCAGGGCGAGGAGCCTGGTCAGGCGCTGGTGCTCGCGGGCGCAGGCCGCCGCCCGGCGGCCGTCGCCGAAGATGGCCGGATCGGACATCTCGCGGTCTTTCTCGGCGAGCTTTTCGCGGATGGATTCGCTGGAGGGAAGGATTTGCATGGGAGGAGGGAAAATCGGAAAAGGATAAAGGTTGTCGTTTCCGGGAGGAACGAACAGAAAGGGCGTCCACGGAAAGGAAAACCCGGTTCAAGGAATATGCCAGAATCAAATCTCCATGGTCAAACGGTCATCGCCTGTGTCTGGGATTTCGACAAGACCCTTATCCCGGGTTACATGCAGACGCCCCTCTTCGAGGCTTTCGGGATCGATGAAAAGACCTTCTGGGCGGAGGTCAACGAACTGCCGGAACTCTACGCCAGGCGGGGGTGCCATGTCTCCAAGGACACGGTTTACCTGAACCACCTCCTGAGCTACGTGAAGAACGGCCCCCTCAAGGGCCTGTCGAACCAGCGTCTGCGCGAGCTGGGGCGGGAGCTGAAATTCTACCCCGGCCTGCCCGGGTTCTTCAAGACCCTCAAGAATCTGGTCGGCGAGGACCGCGAATTCCGGCGGCACGACGTGACGCTGGAGCACTACATCATCAGCACCGGCCTGGCGGAGATGATCCGGGGGAGCAGCATCGCCCCGTATGTGGACGGGATCTTCGGCTGCGAGTTCATCGAGAAACCGCTCCCCCCGGGGTTTGCCAGCCAGAAGGAGCTGGAGATCGAGGAGGGGGGCGAGGTCAGCCAGATCGGGGTCATGGTCGATAACACGATCAAGACCCGCTTCGTCTTCGAGATCAACAAGGGGACCAACAAGGATCCGGACATCGACGTGAACGCCAACGTGCGCCCCGAGGACCGGCGGGTGCCGATCCACAACATGATCTACCTGGCCGACGGCCCCAGCGACGTGCCTGTCTTTTCGGTCGTCCGCCGGAGCGGCGGGCTGACCTTCGCCGTGTACGATCCGGGCAGCGAGGACGAGTTCGCCCAGAACGACAGCCTTCTCCAGGCCGGGCGGATCCACAGCTACGGCCCGGCGGACTACCGCGAGGGGAGCAGCACGAGCATGTGGATCCGCATGCACGTGCGCCAGATCGCCACCCGCATCTGCGCGGACCGCCGGCAGGCGCTGGCCTCACGGGTGAAGGAGCCCCCGCGGCACCTGCACAAGAAGGAGCCGCCCGCGGGGCTCGCCGCGGGAGAAACGCAGGCCAGCCTTTTCGAAGAGGAAGCGGCGGAATAAGATTCGGTGTTCGGACTTTTATGCTTGAACAAGCGCGGCGAATAAGTAGGGTGTTCTGTTTTCCCGATTTCATGCCCTTGCGAATACTCCATTGTTGGGCTCTCGCCCTGAGCTGTCTTCTGGCGTCCCCGTCCCCGGAATTGTTCGGGCAACCCGATCCGGCCTCGATGGCGATCACCCCTTTGCAGGAGACGGCCGCCGAATACGCCGAGCGCAACGACTTCCTGGGGGCCCGCCCGTTTCTCCTCGAGATCGCCGCGCGGCTGTCGGACGGATCGAAGGAGGAGCGGGAGTCGCTCGGGCCGATTTATTTCTTCCTCGGCCTGGGCTACCTCCAGGAATACAGCTCGGAGATGGACGCCGAACTGCTCCGGGAAGCGATCTCCGCCTTCACCCGGGGTCTCGAGGCGGGTGTGACGGAGGAGCGGGAGATCCGGATCCTCGAGTTCCGCGGCGACGCCTACCGGGGTCTCGGCGAGTTCGAAAACGCCGCCGCCGACTACGAAACGATTCTGGAGCCGCCCCTGTCCCGCCGTCTGGACCGGCCCGCGAAGGAGCGGGAAGTCCTGGAAAAGCTCTCGCTCTCCCTGCACGCCCTGCGCGACTGGGACCGGGCGGTCCCCTGGCTGCGCCGGTTCGTGGACCAGGCCGTCGGAGACGAGCAGAAGGCGCTGGCGGCCGGGCTCCTGCTCGAGGCCTACATCGAGCAGGACAACACGTCGGCGATCCTGGAACTGCTCCCGCTGATCACCGTGGACAATCCGTCGCGCTACAGCGTGTCGCTGAACATCGCCCTGATGAAGGCCGGGGACAAGCTGGCCGACCGCAGCCGCTACGCGGAGGCGGCCCTGCTCTACAACGCCACCCTGAACCGCGATCAGATCATCCGCTATTTCGAGGAGCGCGTGGCGGCGCTCGAGGCCCGGGTGGAACGGCTGCGGGCGATGGGCAGTTCGGAAGAGCGGATGGCCGACGACGTGTTTGAGCTGGAGGAAGCGCGCCGCCAGCTCGAGGCCATCCGCGAGGTCGAGCCCTACACCTCGGAGCTGATGGCCCGGGTGGCCCGCAATTATTATCTGGCCGGGCGCGACTACGAGGCGATCTGGGCCTATCTCCGCTTCGTGGAGAAATTTCCGGATGATCCCATCGCCGATGATTTCCGGTTCTCCGCCTTCATCACCGCGACCAAGGTGGGGCTGGAAGATCTCGCCCGCCGTCTCGGGGAGGAACTCCTCGCCGGGGAAGGCGACAACGAGGAGTTCCGGAAACGGGTGCTGCTCTCCCTCGCCTCCGCCTATATGGAGACCGGCGACGAGGCGCGCTTTCTCGAGACCGCCGAGAAGTTCAGCGAGGAGTTCGGCGAATCGCCCGAGGCGGAGCAGGTCGTCTTTCTTCTGGGCAACTATCTTCTGAACGAGGGCAAGCTGGACGAACTCATCGACCGCTTCACGCTGATGCTGCCGAACATGGAGGGGAATCCCGGCGAGGACGGGATCTACTACTGGATGGGGCTGGCGCACTTGTTCGAGGCCCGCTTCGCGGAGGCCCGCTCGCGTTTCGAGAAACTGATTGCGGACTTTCCGGGGAGCGCCTACCGGGAGGACGCCACCTACCGCCTCGCGATGACGTACTACGGGGAGGACGACGTTGAGAAGGCGAAGGAAGCCTTCGAATCCTTCATCGAAACCTATCCCGAGGGCAGCCTGCGCGGGGAGGTGGAGTTCTTCCTGGGGGAAGTCGCCGCCTCCGAGGGAAAGCTCATCGAGGCCATCCAGCACTACGACCGGGTGCCGGAACACACGGACAACATCGACTACATCACGAGCGCTTTCTTCCAGAAGGCCCGGATCCTGGAGCGCAACGACATCCTGAAGCGGGCCGCCCGCACCTACGAGGAATACATCGACGAGTACGGGGAAACCGGCAAGTTGACCGCGGCCATCTTCCGGCTCGGCGAGGTCTTCCGGGAAATGGGCCGTCCGGGCGACGCGCTCATCAGCTACCGGGACGCGATCCTCCGCTACGGAAACGATCCGGAAAATCTCGGCGTGGATTCCATGATCGAAACCTATGTCCGCCGCTACGACGAGACCCTCGCCCGGCTCCAGGCGACCGTGGATTTTCTGGAAAAGCTGTCGGAGGACGACGACTTCCGCGTCAAGCTGGCCGAAAACCGGGGCTTCCTCTACCAGCAGTTCGCGGATGACCCGGATCTCGACGACGCCCTTTACGAAGAACTCCGCCAGAGCGAGGAGTTCAGCAAGGATCTCGCCAGGAGCGCCGAACCCGTCGGACCCTACCTCGAGAGCTACCGGGCGCAGTTGGAGGCCTTCCCGGAAGAGACACCGGAGGAGGTTTTCTCCCGCACCTTCGCGGAAGCCCGCCAACGCGGGGAACGGACGCTCGCCATGCGGATGGAGATGGCCCTGCGGGATCTGGGTTCGCCCCCGCGCGATCCGCTGGTCATCCAGGAACAGGACCTCGACCTCGCCAGTCCGAAGATTCTCGTGTGGATCGGCGAGGGCCGGGAGCGGATCGATCCGGATCTCGCGAAGGCCGCCTACCGGCGGGCGATCGAGCACGAAGAGAACGTCCCCGAGAAGGTGGACGCCTACCTGAGCCTGGCGGACATGCTGATGGAGGAAGGGGAGACCGACGAGGCGCTCGGACTCTACCGCGAAGCCGAGGAGAACTTCCCGGCGGATCCTGGCATCTACCGCGCCCTCGTCTCCCAGGCCCGGGTTTACGCGGAACGCGGGCAGCAGGAGGAGGCCCGGGAACGGCTGATGCAGATTCTGAAAACCCCCGACTGGCGGGGCGAGCCGCACGCGGAAGCGCTCTACCGGGTCGGCATGACCTATTTCGAGGAAGGGAAATATCCCGACGCCCACGGCTTCTTCGAACGGGCGTTCATCGGATACGAAACGTTCGACGAGTGGGCGGCGAGGTCCTACCTGATGGATGCGAGGACATTGGTCGAAATGGGGGACACCGAAGGCGCCCGGAACACGCTGCGGGAAGCCATCGAGAAGGACCGCTACCGCGACACGGAAATCTACGGAGAATTGGTTGAGTATGCGAACACCCTCTAGATTCATTTTTTCCGGCGCGCTCTTCGCCGCCGCCGTCCTTTCCCCCCTCCATGGGCAGGAAGAGGCGGAGGCGGAGGACATCGAAGTGTCCGCCTCCTACGAGGAGGCCATGGGGCGCTACGGCTCCCGCCCCGTCGAAGCCCTCGAGCGCAGGGGACCGAACCAGTTCGAGCCGGTGACTCTGGTCGGATTCGGCGTGGGCGGGGTGGAAATCCGCTACCCGGACCTCGACAATGTGATCACTTTCGAGGAAGACAAGCTGAACTTCCCGATCACCTACCGTCCGGACTTCGACGCGGACCGGTACAACGCCCTGCGCGAGGAAGGGCGCGAGGACGAAGCGCTCGAACTCCTGCGCGCCGAGGCCTACCCCCTTCTCCAATACGTGCCCATCGACCCCGGGAAGGCGGCGATCCACGCCCCCGTCGCCCGGTTGCTCGACGCGCTTCTGGCGGCGGGCCGGGTGGACGAGACGGCCTCGATTCTGGAATCGTTTCCCCGGGATCGCCTGACCGGCTATTTCCAAACCCAGGCCGTAGAGGGCGCCTCCTTGCTCGTCGAGGAAGGAAGCATCGACCGGGCCTACGATCTGGTGAAGGAGTTTCCCGTCGGCCCGGGCGAAACCACCTTCGTGGACGTCTATCTCGATCTGGCGAACGAGATCCGCCTGCGCGGGGAATGGGAGAGGGCCCGGGATCTCTACACCGACGTCCAGCTCGCCTCCTCCCCGGACGAAACGCCGGAGGCTTTCCTGTGGGAGGCCTACATCCACCTCCAGGAGGACCGCGCCTTCATGGTCGACGACATACTCGACCGATTCGAGGATCTCGACCCGGACAGCCGCTACTACTCCCTGCGGGAGTTGGTCAGGGGAGTCGTGCTCGAGAATGCCGGAAACAACCGCGAAGCCCTGTCCGCCCTGGCCAAAGGGGTCGTTTACTCCACCACGAACGATCCCTGGACCCCCGAGCTGCTTTTCCGCACGGCGGACCTCTACGAGTCGGAGGACTTCGAGGGCGCCGCCGAGGAGATCCGGGAACAGCTGCGCTTCTTCTATCCGGACTCCATCTGGGTCCGGCGGCTCGCCGGAGCACCTTGACCCCGTCCGTGCCCTCCTTTACCTTACACAATCGAAATCCAATACAATGACAACCGTTGCCAAAAAATCCGCCCCCCTGTTTTTCTTCTACGCGCTGCTCTGCGCCCTTTGCTTGACGGCCACCGTGCACGGGCAGGAAGAGGAAGCCGCCGAAGAGGAAGTCGCCGAAGAGGAAGCCGAGACCGGCCGCAGCCTGGTCGATATGATCAAAGTCGGCGGCTGGGCCATGTATCCGCTCGGCGCCCTCTCGGTCGGGGGCATCGCCCTGATCCTCTACAATTTCCTGGCCGTCCGGCCGAACAAGCTTCTGGACGTCGACAAGCTGGAGGAGGTCGCCGAAAAAGCCCGGGATTTCAACATCGAAGAGGCCCAGCAGCTCTGCGCGGAGAACCCCTCGCCGCTGACGAACATCGCCGCCGCCGGGCTGGAGCGGATCACCGCCGAATACGTGGACGTCGAATCGATGGAGAAGGCGATGGAAGAGGCCTCGGTGGAGGAACTCTCGGGACCGTTCGTTTACATCAACTACCTTTCCGTGATCGCGACCCTCTCCCCGATGGTCGGACTGCTCGGGACGGTCAGCGGGATGGTGAAAGCGTTCAACGCGATCGCCGCCCAGGGGGTGGGCCAGCCGCAGGCGCTCGCCAACAACATTTCCGAGGCCCTGATCACCACCGCGACCGGGATGATCATCGGCATCCCCGCCATGTTCTTCTACTTCTACTTCAAAAACAAATACGGACGGATCACCTCGAGCGTCAGCCGCATCATCGGCGACTTCCATCACGAGTTCGTCGCCTCCATCCGCAAACAACAAGGTTGAAGCCGCCCGCGGTTCCACCTGATACCGGGACACACCGTTGAAAACCTGGACGCCCAGCGAAGGGAGGGAGGGGTTCGAACTCACGCCGATGATCGACGTGGTCTTTCTCCTCATCGCCTTCTTCATGACCATCACCAGCCAGATCACCAGGGAGAACATCAAAATCGAAATCCCCATCGCGACGGAAGCCCGGGTGCCCGAGGAGAAGGGCATCCGGCAGACCATTTCGATCAACGACGAGGGTTTGATTTTCTTCGGCACCGAGCAGATGGTGCCCGAGGATCTGGTGTCGGCCATCCGCTCGACGATCGAGAGGGATCCGGAAACACGCGTGTATCTCCGCGCCGACGCGCGCACCGCGCACCGGCACGTGCAGGAAGTCATGCGGGCGACGGCGGCGGCCGGCTTGTCCGACCTGATCTTCGCCACGAACCAGGAGTAGGAAAATGGCGAGAAAATCCAACACTGTTCTGGAGTCCGAGGACCATTACGAAATCACGGCGATGATCGACGTGGTCTTCCTCCTGCTCATCTACTTCATGGTCCTGCCCATCCAGCAGGAGGCGGACCTCGGGATCACCCTGCCGGCGGAGTCCCCTCCGGCCCAGGATCTGGATCTGCCCGCCGAGCACCTCGTCGAGATCATGCCCAACGGGCAGGTCCTCATGAACCGGCAGCCGATGGGCGCGCCCGACGTCCGCGAATTGTCGCGGCTGCGGGACAACCTCGCCCGGTTGAAGGCATCCTCCGACCGGGCGGGCGTCAAGACGGTGGTCACCATCGACGCCGACCCCGACTCACCCCACCAGCGTTCGATCGACGTCCTCAACGCATTGAAGGAGGCCGGAGTCGTTCTGGTATCCTTCACCATGCCCGGCTGACGAAGACAACAAACCGCCCCGTCCACCCCGACTTTCCCGCTCCTCATGTACCATCCGACCAAAAGACCGCCCAACAAGATCCTCTGGGGGATTGTCGCCGCGATCGTGGCCCTCCACGTCGTGGTGTTGGTGATTTTCGGCGGAATCACCCTCTACGAGGCCATGGCCCAGGCAAATCAGGACTTCGAAGACCCTCCGCCCGCCGAAAAGATCGAGCGGGTGAAAGTCAGGCTCCGGATGAATGAAATGCAGGATCAATCGACCCGCCCCAAGCGGCAACTGCAGGTGCAGAGCGTGAGCAACCTCGACGTGCCCGATGTCGATATCCAGGTGCCCAACCTCGGCGGCACGGCGAACGTCGGGCGCTTCGGCGACGGACGCTTCGGAAACATCGGAGACGAGGGCGGGTTGACGATGGGCGAGATCACCGTGGACATTTTCGACATCAAATCAAAGGGCGAAAAGTTCCTCTTCGTGATCGATGTGCGCAAAGATCTGATGCAGGACAAGAAGGGCGGATTGCCGACCTACAACGTCATCAAGGAAGAGGTCAACGGAGAGATCCAGAAGATGCCGGCGGGGGTGCTGTTCAATGTGCTGCTGTACGATGGGGTCCGCATCGAGGCCTGGCGCCCGAAGCTGCAGCCGGGCACGGGAGAAAACAAGAAGGCCTTCGAATCCTGGTTCGCCGAGGTGAACACCGGACCCGACCAGACCGG
>JBKHCX010000063.1:0-14999 GCA_046541615.1 Puniceicoccaceae bacterium | reverse complement strand
CTCTTCGAGCGTTTCCTCAGCGAGGGGCGGGAGGGTTGGCCGGACATCGATCTCGATCTGCCCAGCGGGGCACGACGGGAGCGGGTCATCCAGGAGGTTTACCGGAAATACGGCCGCCGGGGGGCCGCCATGACGGCCAACGTGATCACCTACCGCGGGCGGAGCGCGATCCGGGAGCTGGGCAAGGTGCTCGGGCTGCCGGAGGAATTCGTCGGGCGGTTCGCCCGGCTGCACGGCGGCGGGGAGTTCGGGGGGCGGGAGGATTTTCTGGCCAAGGCCCGCGAGGCCGGGTTGCCGGAGCGCCACCCCCTCGCCGGTACGTTCGCCCGGCTCTTCGAGAAAATCCGCGGGCTGCCCCGCCACATCGGGCAGCATTCCGGCGGCATGGTCATCGCCGCCGGGAACCTCGACGCGGTCGTCCCCCTCGAGAAGGCGGCCATGCCGGGGCGCAGCGTCGTCCAGTGGGACAAGGACGACTGCGGGGATCTCGGCATCGTAAAGGTGGATCTTCTCGGCTTGGGCATGATGGCGGCGATCCAGGACACCCTCGCCGAGGCGGCCCGGCGGGGGCGTCCGGTCGATCTGGCCACGATCCCCAAAGACGACGCGGCGACCTACGACCTGCTCTGCGCGGCCGATACGGTGGGCGTCTTCCAGGTCGAGAGCCGGGCGCAGATGGCCACCCTGCCCAGGCTCCGGCCCCGCGCGTTCTACGATTTGGTGGTGGAGGTGGCGATCATCCGCCCCGGGCCCATCGTCGGCGAGCTGACCCACCCGTATCTCGAGCGCCGGGCGGGGCGGCAGCCGGTCGATTACATCCATCCCGATCTGCGCCCCATCCTCGAGCGCACCCTCGGCGTGCCGCTTTTCCAGGAGCAGGTCCTGCGGATGGCGATGCGGATGGCGGACTTCAGCGGGTCGGAGGCCGAGGAGTTGCGGCGGGCGCTCAACTTCAGCCGCTCGCCGGAGCGGCTGCGCGACGTGCAGGAAAAACTGCGCCTCGCCCTCCGGAAAAAGGGGCACGCGGCGACGGTGGTCGAGCGGATCACCTCCGCCGTCGGATCCTTCGCCCTGTACGGCTTTCCGGAGTCGCACGCGATCAGCTTCGCCCTGCTGGCCTACGCGAGCGCGTACCTGAAGGTGCACCGGGCCGCCGAATTCTACGCCGGCCTCCTCAACAACCAGCCCATGGGCTTCTACTCGCCGGCCACCCTCGTGCAGGACGCGCGGCGGCGCGGTCTCCGGTTCCTGCCGGTCTGCGCCCGGGAGTCGGATTGGGATGTGACCGTTGTCGATGAGCGCACCCTGCGCATCGGGTTCCGGATGCTGGCGGAGGTGAGCCGGCGGGGGATCGGGCGCCTTCTCGAGGAGCGGGCGAAGCGGCCGTTCGAATCGGTGGCCGACCTGCTCCGCCGCGTGCCTCTCCCGGCCGCGGAGAGGAGGAGGCTGGCTGTCGCCGGCGCTTTCAACGCCTGGGCGGGCGACCGGCGGAGCGCGCTCTGGCAGGCGGGCGACGAGTGGGGGCGCGGTCCGGAGACGGACGGCCTTCCGGGATTCGGCGAAAGCGGAGTGGGGGAGGGCGGCCTCCCGCCGATGTCGCTGGCGGAGCGGATCGGGGCCGATTTCGAATCGTGCGGACTGACCGCCGGGGACCATCCCATGGGCTTGTACCGGTCCGCCCTGCCCGGGGTCCTGCGGTCGGCCGACCTGGGCGGCGTCGCGGGCGATGCGCGGGTCAGCGTGGCGGGCGCGGTCATCTGCCGGCAACGCCCCTCCACCGCCAAGGGGGTCACGTTCGTCAGCCTCGAGGACGAGACGGGCATCGCCAACGTGATCATCTACCCCGACCGCTACCCCCGCTTCCGGCTCCTGCTGGCCGAAGAGCCCTTCCTGCTCTGCCGCGGACGGGTGCGGCGGGAAAGGGGGGTGACCCACCTGGTCGCCGACGACATCCGGCCCCTGTAGCCGGGGCCGCCGGCCCCGGAATTCGCCCGAAAATTTCGGGTGAAAGGCTCTTGACTCTTCGGCGCCGTTGTCCATTCTCCTTCATTTCCCGCTCAAGGGGTAGTAGCTCAGTTGGTTAGAGCGCCGGCCTGTCACGCCGGAGGCCGCGGGTTCGAGTCCCGTCTATCCCGCCATTCCCCGTCCGGCGGTCCGAAGTCCGAAGAGGCCCGCCCCGGGGACATCGGGCTGGACGACTGAAGTCATCCAGCTGGAGGGGAATCCCGTTGAGGGATCCGGTTCCGAATCGATCGATCACACCGACTTCGTCGGCGTGCTACGGCGCTCCGGTAGCCCGGCGGCAAACGCCGCTGGTGGATCCGGTTCGAATTCCTCCGCTCCACCGGCCTTCCCGGGCGTTCGAGGCGGATATGACCCGGTCTTATCTTCCAACCGCCCAACCCGGGCTAAAAGGTGCCTGCTCCGGTTCTTTCCATGAGCCAATAGATCACCCGCCGGAGCCGGGAGTCGTCGCGGAACGCCTCGAAGGGGAGGCTCGTCCGCAGGCCGGAGGGAATGTCGCCGAGGCCCCGGCGGTAGGCGTTGCTCCAGACGAGGGAGAAGTACTCCGAAGCTTCGGCGAAAACGGGATCGTCCGCCGGACCGGAGACGGAGACGTTGGTCTCGAGGTTCAGGTTGTTCAGATTGCGGCGCGTCCAGTTGGCCGAGCCGAGGGCGAGGGTCGCGCGGCTTCCGGCGAAGCGGAAGAGGGCCATCTTGGTGTGGAATTGCTCGCCCTGCGTCCGATACCACCGGACCTCGACGGAGCGCGCGGCGAGCCAGGCGCCGACCTGACGGTTCGGAATCCCGTTCTTGCGCCGGCCGAAGGCATCCTTGTTCGGATCCATCAGGAGGCGGACGCGCGCGCCGCGCCCGGCGGCCCCGGCCAGGGCGTTCCGCAGGCGGATGTCGGAAAAATAAAAGAGGGCGAGATCGGCCTCGTCCCCCGAATCCAACCGATCGATCCGGTCCAGCAGCTCCCGCTTGATCGCCCGCTCGGTCAGCACCCGGCCGGCCAGGCGGCGCCCGTCGGCCGCGGGCGCCGCCTCCTCCCGGTCGAGGAAGCGGGCGACCGGTTCCGGGAATCCGGATCCGGTCGAGTAGCGGTAAACGGCCTCCTCCGTCCGGAGAAGATCGGCGGCCAGGGCGCCGTCGAAGGCCAGGGCCACGTTGCCGTGGAGGACGCTGGCGCTGTGGGGGTTGCCCGAGGTGACCAGGCCGTGGATCGACCCGTCGGCCATGCCGGTCACGAGGGTCTTGCGGTGGTTCGCTTTGAAGTTGAGCAGCTCGAGCATGGCGGCGAGGCCGATCCTCCCCTCCCCGATGGGGTTGGGGAAGGCGTCCCCGCGCGGATCGCCCCACCACGAGAAGAAGACCCGCCAGAAGGGGGAGAAGATCATGTTGCTGTCGCGGAGCCGGCGCAGGTCGGCGGGCACGACCTCGACCTCCAGGGAGCGGAGTTCCTCGAAGAAGGGTTGCCGGACCGCGCCGTAGAGAGTGTTCAGGGGATCGGTGATCAGGATGACCGGCATGGCCGGACGCCTCCTTTTCGCCGCGGCCAGCGCATCGACCAGCCGCCGGGACAGCGACGGCCCCCCGGGCGCGCCCTCCGGCGGCCCGCCCGCGAATTCGTTCACGAGGAAAAAATCGGCTACGACGAAGGCGTCGGCCGCGTCGATCCGTCGGATGACCTCGTCGAAGATTTCGTGGCGTATCCAGCGCCCGGATTCGTTCTCCCTCGCGCCGGTCACATCGGCCAGAAAGGTCACGCCCCCCGGGGCGGGAACACGGGCCGGCCCGCGGAAGTCCAAGCCTTTCGGCAGCGGTCTGCGGACATGGAAAAAGCCGGCCGCCGCCATCGCGAGGAACAGAAGCAACAGGATCAAAACCGCCGCGCGCATGATCCCACCGTGACCGATTCCGCCACTCCACGCCAGCCGCAAAGAGCAAGGGGGCAAACGCTCACGCGGCGCCGCCCGGAACGGCGAGGCGTTCCCCCAGGCGGATGCCCGAGACGGCCGAGCCTTCCACCCTCGGCCCGCCGAAACCGTCCCCGGCCAGCCCGAGGGCGAACTCCTCGCTCCAGTAGTATCCGGGCTCCCATGGCCCGGAGACGGGCACGTTGAACCGCCAGCGGTGCAGGGAGGCCTCGGCTATTGCGGCGGACAGATGCTGCGAGGCCGCCTCCAACAGAAGGGGCAGGCGGACCTCGTCGGGCGAATCCCAGTGCGCGCGGGCGAAAGCGGGGGTGGAATGGACCGTCACCGCGGAAACCTCCGGGGAGATCCCTTTGCGCGAATTGTCCCCGATCCAGGCCGCCGGGCCCTCCGCCGGTTTGACTCCGCCCGGTTCGGGAAGGCCGGACGGTCCGTCGAGGACCAGCAGGGCCGTCAGGCAGGGCTCGTAGCCGATGGCGCGCATTCTCTCCCGGTCCCCGGCGGGCAGGCGGATCCCCGACTTCTCCAGAAGCGCCGCGGACTGGGGCACCGGCGCGGTCAGAACGAGAATGTCGGCCCCGTGTTCCTCGCCCGTGTCGTCGGCGCACACCCAGCCCGCCGGGGACCACCGGGCCGACCGGATCCGCGTCGAGCGGAGCACGTCGAGATCCCCGGCCAGCCCCTTGGCGACATCCGTCATGCCGTTGATTCCGCAATAGCGGGGGTGTCCGCCGGGCGTGGAATCCCACGGCGCCTGCCGGAACCATTCGCGGATCCAGCCGCGGCGGAGCCACTCCTCCACCCACGGGGCGAACTCGGGCGTGCGCACGGTGAAGAACTGCGCCCCGTGGTCCAGCCGGGCGCCGGCCATCCGCCGGGTCGCCATCCGCCCGCCGAAGCCGCGCCCCTTCTCGACCACCCGCACCGAGGCCCCGCCCCGCCGGAGGATCGTCGCGCAAAGAAGCCCCGCGATGCCGGCCCCCACCACCAATACCTGTTTTCCGTGGACGTCCATGTCCGCGACAATGAGCCGCGGCGGAGCGGATCCGCAAGCGGGTTCCGGCTATTCCGCGAGGGCGCGGGCGGTCTCGTAGCGTTCGCGGAAGCGGTCGGCCAGCTCCCGGGCGAGGCGGACCTCCTCGATCTTGTCCCCGGAACGCAGGATCTCGGCGATCGGTCCCGATGCGGCGGCGAAGTCGATCTCCTTCAGATCGGAGAACACCGCCAGGGCGGCATCCGCCGCCGCCGTGTCCCCGCGCCGCCGGGCCGCCCCGATCGCCTCCCACGCTTCGGTCAGCTCCTTTTTCGGATCGATGAAGGCCACGCGGATCAGGAAGCGCAGCGGGGAGAACAGCCGGCCCGTCCAGTCCGAACGGTAAACGAAATCGCTGACCTCCTCGTAGGGATTGACTTCGGGCTCGGAGAGACTGCCGCGGAAGGGGTCCTCGTAGATCGTCCGCAGGGCGGGACTCCGGCGGAGGGAATACTCGACGGGGCCGTCCTCCGTCCCGGCCCGGTATCCCCAGAGTTTCTGCCCCTCCTCGGAGAGAACGTAGTCGAGAAAAGCGTCGGCCACCCCGCGGTTGGGAGCGCCCCGGAGGATGCCGATCGGATCGGCCGACAGGGTCGAAGCCCCCTCCGGAGTGAGGTAGCGCAACCGGTCTCCGCCGCCGCGGGTGGCGACGACCTCCGACTGGAAGCGCCCGTAGAAATCAATCGTCATCCCCACGGCGCAATCCCCTTTCGCCACATCCATCGGGCCCTTCGTGGCCGAATCGGTGAAGTACCGGGCGTTGGCCGATATCTTCTGGATCAGGAGCATCGCGTCCATCCACCCCTGGGGCACTCCGCGGGCCTCCGCCTCCCCGGCCGGGAGCCCCTCCGCCTCGAGCTTCCCCACCCGCTGGTGCATCTTTTCCTGGACGATCATCTCGAAGGCCTTGGTCATCGACCCGCTCTTGGTCGGGTCGGCGAGAGCGACCTCCCCGATGAGCCGCGGGTCGGCGAGGTCGTCCCATCGCGTGGGCGCGCCCTCGATCCCCAGGCGGCCGAGGGCGTCGCGGTTGTACATGATCCCGAAACTGGAAAGAACGGCGCCGATCCAGCGCCCCTCGCGGTCCCAGAAGACCTCGCCGGCGAACTCGCGGGGAAAAAGCTCGTCGGGAAAACGCTCCGCCAGCTCCCGCGGCTCCTTCCAGGGAACGAGGGTCCCGGCGGCCGCCTGCCGGATGAATTCATAGCTGCCCCCGCCGAAAAACACATCGATGCCGATGGAAACCGGCGAATCCAGGAAGGCCCGGCGGGCCTGCCCGGCCGGATCGTCGCCCGACTCCACGCGGTGGTCCTTGTAGGCGGCGCGGACTTCGGGCGTCCATTCGCGGCCGAGTTCCGACCGCCAGTAGTTCCGGAAGGCGTTTTCGTACTCGGACCCGATGAAGCGGACGATCTCGCTCGTGCCGCCGACCACCCGCCAATCGACATCGACCGTGCGCCCGGTCCGCTCCTCGTACCACCGGCGGAAGCCGGTCTCGAACTCGAAACGGATCCCTTCGTTGTGCGGGGTGATGACCACCACCGTGTCCTCCGCGCCCCCGATCGTTTCCTCGGAGCGCTTCAGGGTGAAGGGGAGCCCGACCACCGCAAGGATGAAGAGGAGAATGACAAGCGACTTCACGACCCGGGTGCCTCCGTTTTCCCCCGCTCCGGATCAGCCGGGCAGGATGACCACATCCTCGATATCGGCGGACAGGAAAAGATCCTCGCCCCGCGCGCCCGCCCGGTGTTTCGGATTGAGTTCGGAAACGCGCAGACACTCCTCCCCGTGATAGAACTCGTGGTGCGAGACCTCCCCGAAATACACCGACTCCCCGATCCGGCCCGAGATGGCGTTCTCCTCCGGCTCGCTCTCGAAAATCCGCAGCATTTCCGGCCGGATGCAGACGGTCGCCCCGGCGCCCTGCGCCGGTTCCTCCGCGAATCCGGACAGCACGCCCGCCAGGGAGCCCACCGCCGTGCGGACGAGCGCCTCGCCGCCGCCGGCCCGCTCGACCACCCCGGGGAGGAAATTGGTTTCGCCGATAAACGAGGCCACGGTGCGGGATTCCGGCCGCCGGTAAACCTCCGCCGGCGAACCGACCTGCAGGATCCGCCCGGCCTCGAAGACCGCCATCCGGTCGGCGATGGAGAGCGCCTCCTTCTGGTCGTGGGTCACATAGACGGTGGTCAGCTCGAATTCCTTGCAGATCCGGCGGATCTCCAGGCGCATCTCGTTGCGCAATTTCGCGTCGAGGTTCGAGAGCGGCTCGTCGAGCAGCAGGCACTGAGGGCGAACGACGAGGGCTCGGGCCAGGGCCACGCGCTGCTGCTGTCCGCCGGACAACTGGTTCGGCTTGCGGTCGGCATATCCGCCCATGCGCACCGATTCGAGGGCTTCCGTCGTCCGCCGGTCGCGTTCGGCGGCATCGACCTTCATCTGGCGCAGCCCGAAGGCCACGTTCTCGCGGACGCTCATGTGCGGCCAGAGCGCGTAGCTCTGGAACATCATGCCGGTGCGCCGCTTGTGCGGTTCGAGGCGGGACACATCCTTGCCGCCGAAACGGACGCCGCCCTCGTCGGGAAAGTAAAAGCCCGCGAGCGTGCGCAGGAGGGTGGTTTTTCCGCACCCGCTGGGCCCGAGCAGGAAAAACAGCTCCCCCGGTTCGATCGACAGGTCGATCCCCCCGAGGGCGACCGTTTCGCCGAACCGCTTGACCACTCCATTGACCTCGATTCCGATCATCTGCGTTCGGTTCTCTGGCTCCCGCACCGCAAGTCAACGCCGAAAGTACCTCCGGAAGTTACGAAACCGTCACAAAACAGGGGCGGCGGCCCAGGCGGGCGCGCGGGTCCCGCATCCCCCGTGCCGGAACCCGCTCCGGTCTCGACTCCGGCGGAAGCCCGCCCAGAATGGCTGCCATGAAATCATCCGCTCTTTTCCTTTTCCTTCTCCCTCTGCTGTTGTGCCTTTCGGTTTCCGCCCAGTCCTTCTTTCCCGACGATGATTTCGATGTGGACGATCCGCCCTCCGGAGTGCTGGCCGACGAATGGACCGAGATGTTTCTCGAAGGAGAGAAGATCGGCCACACGCGCAGCACCACGAGCCGCGACGGCGATCGGATCCTGACCGTGGAAGAGAGCCGCCTGCGGATCGCCCGGGAGGGATCGGTCGTGGAAACCTCGACGCTTTCCGAGACAAGGGAGCGGATCGACGGCACCCCGGTTTCCATCCGCACGCTCAGCCGGGAGGGCGTGCTCACCCGGACCCGGACCATCCGCTTCACCGCGGATGGCGCCACCATCCGAACCTCGGCCGGCGGCAGGGTCTGGGACCACGAGGCGGCCTTCGAGCCGGGGTTCGTTCTGCCGTGGAGCTTCGTCCGCACCCTCGCCGCCCACGGCGAGCCGGAGCCGGGCGACGAGATCAGCGCGCGGCTCTACAGTCCCGACATCACGGTGAACCAGCCGCTCCCGCTGACCACGCGCTTCGTCGGACCCGAAACGATCTCCTTCCGCGGCGAATCCCGCCGCGCGATCCGGATCGAGCAGGTGCTGCGGATCGGTTTCATCCCGATGAAGATGACGCTCTGGGTCGATGAGACGGGCCGCCTTCTGCGCGGATCGATGCCCCTGGGAGGGCTCGACATCACCCTCCTCGGCGCGACCGAGGAGCAGGCGCTCGCCGAGTACGAGGCCCCCGACCTCTTCAGCGCCTCGCTGCTTCCGCTCAACCGCACCATCCCGTCCGAAGCGGACGAAGTGACCTACCTCCTGCGCGGCGCCGACGAGGGCGAAACGCCTTTCCCGACCGGCGCGAACCAGGCCGTCGAGCGCCGTCCCGACGGCGCCCTCGCTGTGACGGTTTCCAGAGGGCGGCTGGATTTCCCCGACGCGAACCGGACTCCCGCCGACCCCCGCTTTCTGGAGCCCTCGCTCCTGGTCGATTTCGAGGATCCCGCGATCCAGACCCTCCTGGACTCCGCCGGGCTGGACTCCCTCCCGCCCGCGGAGCAGGTGCGCCGGCTGGTCGATCTCGTCGATGAGACCATCGCGGTGAAATCGCTGGATTTCGGATTCGCCACCGCCTCGCAGGTGGCCGAGCACGGCGAAGGGGACTGCACCGAGCACGCGCTCCTGCTCGCGGCCCTGGGGAGAGCGGCGGGGTTCCCCACGCGGGGCGCCTCGGGCCTGGTCTATTTCGAGGACGAGCAGGGCGCCCCCTTCATGGGCTACCACATGTGGACCCAGGTTTGGAACGGATCGGACTGGCTCGATCTGGACGCCGGCTTCGGCGAGGCCGAAACCTCCCCGGTCCGCGTCCTTCTGAGCGTAAGCGACCTGTCCAGCGAATCGTTCGTCGGGGAGGCCCTCGTCATCAGCCGATCCCTCGGGCGGACGGAGGTCGAGGTGACCGGGGTGCGGACCCCGTGACCACGGAGCGATCCCGGCAGGGTTTTCCCGGAGGCCGCGCGCACGCGGGTTCCGGCCGGGGCGCGCGGACGCGGGGCTACTCCTTCGTCTCGCGCGGAATCTTGTTGTCCGTCCGGATGACCAGGACCGGCTCCTTGTTCTTCACCCAGACCCCCTGCTCCTTGAAATGCCGGGCGGTCACGCTCTCGCAGGCCTCGCCGATGGTTTCGACGGGCATCCGGCGGCCCTTGGGGGTGGCGTTGAACTCGTAGGCGGCCCGTATGATCTTCTCGGTGACCATCCCGGGGCTTTCGTCCTCGGGAAGCTGGACCACCCAGCCCACCAGGTCCATTCCCTTGAGCTTGTCCTCCGGATCGGAGACGAGGATGGAAAACTGCTTCTTGACGGCGGGCGGCTTCAGCTCGTCCTCCTCTTTTTCCAGCTCCCGGTTGATGTCCTCCATGATCTGGCTGACCTTGCGGACATCGAGTTCGTTGCGTTGGAGAACGCGTCTGAGAAGTTCCAATTCTACTTTTCTGGAGGCCATTTGCGGGATAGAAAGCCGGAACAGGGGCGCAAGAGTCAAGCGCGGGATTGCGGACCCGTCCGGCCGCGGCGGAATCCTCCGCCGGGATCCGGGCCTCTTTCCGCCGGAAACCACCGGTGCCGCGCGGACCGGCGGGGTCCCTTCCGGCGGAACCACAGCCGCCGTCACCTTTTCTTCCGGCGGAGCATGACCTTCGCCGTGTTGTGCCCGGAGGCGCCCCAGACGCCGCCGCCCGGGTGCGTGCTGGCGCCGGTGAGGTAGAGACCGTCGAGGCACGGCATCCGGTAGCGGGAGAGTTCGGGGAGCGGGCGGAAGAAAAACATCTGGTCCAGGCTCATCTCGAGGTGCATGACGTTCCCGCGGTGATGGCCGTGGAGGCGCTCGATCTCGAGCGGGGTCTGGATGTAGCGGTCGATGACTTTCCCCGATGTGCCGGGGGCGTAGCGATCCACCGCGGCCAGAAGCTTGTCCGCCTCGCGCCCGGCGATGTCGTCCCAGTTTTCGCCGTTGCGCAGCTCGTAGGGGTGGTACTGCCCCCAGACGAAGAGCAGGTGTTTCCCCTCCGGGGCGAGGGTCGGATCCAGGGCGGAGAAGGTCATGGCGAGCGGAACCGGGTTGTGCGGCGGGCGCCCCCGGACGAAGTCGCCGTAGGCGTCGTCGATCTCCGCCCGCGAGGAACAGAGGAGCTGGAGCCCGTGGTGGCAGTCGCCCGCCCCCCCGGCGGGCGATTCGCCCGGATACTCCGGCAGGCCGCTCATCGCGCAACGGACGATCATGCCGAATCCGTTGCCGATCCGCAGATTCGCCACCCCCCCGCGGATGCGGTCCGGCAGGGGCGCGTCGGCGAGGAGGGTCTCGACCGTCGTCCTGATGTGGCAGGCGGCCACGACGGAGCGCGCGCCGAAACGCTCCCCGTTCTCCAGTTCCACACCCGCCGTGCGTTTGCCGGCCGCGTCGGTCAGGATACGGCGGACGGGGGCGTCCTCGCGCACGGTTCCCCCGCCGGCGAGAATGTATTTTTTGAGAGCCTGGGTCAGCGCGCCGCTTCCGCCCCTGGCCCGCTTCATGCCGCTCTGGTGGTACATGGCCTGCCAGCCCGCGAAGTTGCCGCCGGCGATCTCCGAAGGGGGCGGGCCGGACTGGGCGGCGAGCCAGAGGATGGCCGCCCTGAGTTGTTCGGATTCGAAGGTCTCGTCCACCAACTGGCCGTAGGGGCCGAATATCTTCCGCAGCATCTCGATCCGCCCGCAGCCCTTGATCGATCTGCCGAAGAAGGCGCGGAAAAGCCTCCAGGGGCTGGGCTCGCCGAGGAAGGCGCGCAGGGCGCCTTCGGTGATGCCCTTCCACGCGTCCGTGAAGGCGAGGTAGGCCTCGGCGTCGCGCGGGCTGACCGCCGCGATGCTCTCGCAGGTCCGCCCGACATCCTTGTGGAAACGGATGGCCGGACCGTCTCCGTTCCGAACCGGAGCGAACCCCCACGGATCCATTTCGAGGTATTCGAGGCCGTGGGCCGCCAGATCGAGATCCCGGAGAACCGGAGTCTGGTGGATCATGATGTGGGCGGAACTCCCGACATCGATCCGGTAGCCCGGGATGCGGTCCCCCTCGGTGCAGACGGCCCCGCCGATGACGGGGCGGCGCTCGAAAACCGCGACCTTCCACCCCGCCCGGACCAGATAGGCCGCGGTGATCAGGCCGTTGTGGCCCCCGCCGACGATGATCGCGTCAAACTCGCTGTTCACGAAGGAGAGGATCGTCCGGAGATTGAACGGGGTCAAACGAATCGGCGGGGTGCTGTCTTTTCTCCGTGCCGGAGGGCGGACACTCCTGTCCGCCGCATTCCCCGCCAACCCAGTCCGACCCACGCTTACGCCGCGGGACAGGAGTGTCCCGCCTCCTTGCCGCGGCATCCCCCGAGCCGGGGCTCCGCGCTCAGGAGCAGCCCAGGCTCGTCCCGCAGTTCAGGCAGCAGGCGCAGGTGCCGGTGACCTTCACGCGGTTGCTGCCGCACTCGGGGCAGGTGAGGTTGCCCTCGCTTTCCGTCAGCAGCTCGAGCTGCGAGACGGAAGGCAGCGCCTCTTCCTCCGTCGTTCCGATCACCTGTTCGTTCGAGAGCCGCTCCTCGACCGCCGGAGACATCCTGGCGCGATAGCCTTCGATGAACTCCATGCCCAGCCAGCGGCCGAGATAATCGACGACGCTCTTGGCAATCGGGATGTCCGGATTCTTCGTCATGCCCTCCGGCTCGAAACGCACGTGGCTGAACTTGCGCACCATGCTTTCGAGGGGAACTCCGGACTGGAGGCAGAGCGAGAGGAGGATGCCGATCGTGTCCATCAACCCGTTGACGGTGCTGCCGGCCTTCGACATCTGGAGAAAGACCTCGCCCGGGCTTCCGTCGTCGAACTTGCCGACCGTCAGGTAGCCCTCGGAGCCGCCGATGCTGAATTTGTGGGTCAGCGCCTCCCTCGTGTCGGGCAGGCGGCGGCGGTAGGGCTCCGTCACGATCTGCACGGCCTTCTCCTCCTTCTGTTCTTCCTTCCGCGTTTGGATGGGCGCGCTCCTCTTCGAACCGTCGCGGTAGATCGCCACCCCCTTGATCCCCATTTTCCAGGCCTCGGTGTAGGCCTCGCGGATGTCGTCGATGGTCGCCTGGTTGGGCATGTTCACCGTCTTGGAGATTCCGCCGCTGAGGAAAGGCTGCACCGCCGCCATCATCCGCAGGTGGGAGCGCCAGGAGAGCGAGCGCTCGCCGAATCCGGAGCGGAACGCCGTGTCGAAGACCGGCAGATGCTCGGGCCGGACGCCGCTTTCGACCGTTCCGCCGTCTTTCGCGACGGGCTCGACCGTCCCGTACTCCTTGATGTGCCGCCCCGCCCGCTCGACGGCTGCCTCGGAATAGCCGAGGGCCCGGAGCGCCCGGGGAACGGTCTGGATCGGCAGGGTCAGCATGCCGCCGCCGGCGAGCTGCTTGTAGGCGACGAGGCCGATGGCCGGTTCGATCCCGGTCGTGTCGCAATCCATCAGGAAGCCGATGGTGCCGGTCGGGGCGAGCACGGTCACCTGCGCGTTGCGGTAGCCGGCCTCGTCTCCGGCCGTGCCCACCTCCTCCCACAGATCGCGGGCGAGCGCGGAGAGCCTGGCCGGGCAGCGCGGCGAAAGAGCCGCCGCGTGGGTCCGGTGGAGCTGGATGACCTCCCGCATCGAATCGACGTTGTCCGCCGCGGGCGGGTGCTCCACTCCATAGTGGCGGGCCTCGCGGTAGCCGGCGAACGGCCCCTTGGCGCGGGCCAGCTCGACCGAGGCACGGTAGGCCGCCCCGGTCATGACCGCCGTGATCCCGGCCGCGTAGGCCCGCCCCTCCTCGCTGTCGTAGGCGATGCCCAGGCTCATCAGCAGGCCGCCGAGGTTGGCGTAGCCCAGACCCAGGGTGCGGAACCAATGCGAATTGTAGGCGATCCCCTCCGTCGGGTAGGAGGAACGATCGACGATGATGTCCTGGGCGATCACGAGGATGCGGCAGGCCGCCGCGAAGGCCTCCCCGTCGAACTCGCCGTCCTTCAGGAACCTCATGAGGTTGATGCTCGCGAGGTTGCAGGCGGAGTTGTCGAGAAAGAGGTACTCGCTGCACGGATTCGTGCAATTCTGCCGGCCCGAGCCCTTGCAGGTGTGCCAGCGGTGGATGGTGTCGTCGAACTGCAAGCCCGGGTCGCCGCACAGGTGGGTGCCCTCGGCGATCTTCCGGAAAAGCGCGCGGGCGTCCTTCTTCTCGCACTTCGATCCGTCGGAGACCCGGCGGGTCCACCAGGTCGGATCCCCCTCCCCGCTGGCGGCTTCCATGAAGCCGTCGGTCACGCGAACGGAGAGATTCTCGTTCTGGAAGCGGATGGAGCCGTAGGCCTCGCCGTTGAATCCCGGGTCGTAGCCCTGCTCGATGAGCGCCCAGGCCTTCTTCTCCTCGTTCATCTTCGCCTCGATGAACTCCTCGATGTCGGGGTGGTGGTCGCGCAACACGTTCATCTTCGCCGCGCGCCGGGTCTTGCCCCCGCTCTTGACGACGCCGGCCACCGAATCGTACACGGCGAGAAAACTGAGCGGCCCGCTCGGACGCCCCCCGCCGGAAAGCTTCTCCCGGCTGGAGCGGATCGACGACAGATCCGTGCCGCTCCCGCTGCCGAACTTGAAGAGCATCGCCTCCGACCGGGCCAGATCCATGATCGATTCGAGGTTGTCCTCCACATGCTGGATGAAGCACGCCGAGCACTGCGGGTATTCGTACTGGTTCCCCGCCCGGGCCACCGCCTCCAGCTCCGGGTTCCAATAGAAGTTGCCCTTCCCCGAATCCTTCCCCACCCCGTAGGCCTGGTGGAGACCGAGGTTGAACCACACCGGGGAGTTGAAGGCGGCTTTCTGGGTGAGGCAGAGGGCGGTCAACTCCTCCTGGAAAACCCGCTTGGCCCCCTCGTCGGCGAAGTATCCGTCCTCCCGGCCCCAGAGCGCGATCGTGCCGCAGACGCGATCCAGCACCTGCCTGAAAGAAGACTCCCTCCCCCCCGCGGCGGGATCCGTCCCGTTCTCGATATCGCCGTAAAAGTACTTCGAGGCGAGAATCTTCGTGGCCAGGTCGGAGAACGCCTTCGGCACCTCGATGTTCGGCTGGCGGAAAATGACCTCGCCCCGGTCGCCGGTGATCGAGGCCTCCCGGAGATCCCACTCGACCTCCTCGTAAGGGTGCCGGTCGGCGGACGAGAAAAAACGCTCCACTTCCACGGAGGAAGCGGCGGGGGACGGGTTCGTCGGGGTGGTTGAATCGATTCTTGACATGATTGGAATTGGATTTGGAGAGGAATAAAACACTATATGTTGAACATTGGGCCGGTTCAAACACCAGATGTAGTGGATCACGCGCCCCGGCTATGCAATCGAAATCCGATCCGACGATCGGTTAGTAACGCCGTTTCTTCGCCGGAAAAGCGTATCTGATTCAGGGGGACCGCCCGCCCGGCGCCCAAGAGAGAAGAACCTGAATCCGTGAGATGATTTTGGCCAGGCCTGATAATCCTGATTTT
>JBKHCX010000062.1:0-15009 GCA_046541615.1 Puniceicoccaceae bacterium | reverse complement strand
TCGCGCGCGTGCCGCTGCGGGGGCCAACTGAGGACGCATCAACCCGAGGCCACAACGGGAACATCCCCGGCCGCTTCGCGGCCATCGCGCGAGCGCGAGGCCCTACAAAATCAGCGCCGGATTCGGGATTATTCGTGATTTCAAAATCAACGACGGATTCGGAATCATACGTCGATTCGAACGTGCATCCTGCAAAAGCCCGACCGCGAAAGATTGCAAAACGCCCGCCATTGTCCCGTCCGAAAATCTTTCCCCCTAAACCATCCCCCCGGAATATCGGGCGATCGCCCTTTTCGAAACGATCTGGCACGACTCTGGCGGGTCACACACGGACTTTCCTACTCATTCAACACCCAGGTGCCAACATGTCTCCGAACCCGGAATTACTGCGCAAACTCTCCTCGGACGAGGGCGGAAAAATCGTCTTCCTCGTGATCGACGGCCTCGGCGGCCTGCCCGACGCATCGGGCGAGACGCCGCTCGATCAGGCGGACACGCCCAATCTCGATGATCTTGCGAATGGCGGAATCTCCGGCCTTCACGAACCGGTCGGACCCGGGATCACTCCCGGCAGCGGCCCCGGACATCTGAGCTTGTTCGGGTACGATCCACTGGAGTATGACATCGGACGCGGTGTTCTATCGGCGCTCGGGGTGGACTACCCCTTGTCGGCGGGCGATTTGGCCGCGCGCGGCAATTTCTGCACGCTCGCCGATGATGGCACGGTGAAGGATCGTCGGGCGGGCCGCATCTCCACGGAGAAATGCCGGGAGCTTTGCGACAAACTGAACGAGATCAACCTGCCGGGCGGAGCGTTCGACATAAAACCCGTCAAGGAGCACCGGTTTCTGTTCGTGCTGAAGGATGTCGATACCACGGTCCGCCTCAACGACACGGATCCGCACACGGCGGGCTTGTCACCGCGAAGCCCGGAACCCGAGGACGGTGACGACGAGCGAGCCGCGGAAACGGCCCGGATGGTTCGGGCGTTTATCAAGAAGGCCGAAGACCGCCTGCGGGAGGAAGCCGACGCCAACGGTATTCTGTTGCGCGGTTTCGGTGCGCTCCCGGAAATTCCGCGGCTCCCCGATTTCACCCGCATGCGCTGCAAGGCGGTCGCCGCCTATCCCATGTATCGCGGCGTGTCGCGACTGCTGGGTATGGAAGTTCTCGAAGCCGAGGACAGTCTCGAAAATGAACTGGAACACCTACGAGGGGCCTGGGATTCGGGAGACTTTTTCTTTGTGCACATCAAGAAAACGGATTCGCACGGCGAGGACGGTGATTTTCGGGCCAAACAAGAGTTGATTCAAACAATCGACCGCTGGCTGCCCGGGCTCACGGAACTGGATCCCGATGTTCTGGTCGTGACGGGCGACCATTCGACACCGGCTGCCTTGCGGGCCCACTCGTGGCATCCCGTGCCGGTTCTGCTGCACGCTCCCGCGACGGTGCGCCGGGATCCCGTCATGCGGTTCTCCGAAACCGCCGCTTTGCAGGGTGCCCTCGGAGCGCGGTTTCCGGCAACGGAGCTGATGCCCCTCGCGATGGCGCACGCACGCCGTCTGCAAAAGTTCGGAGCGTGAGGGGGCTGTTCGGTTTTCCAATACCGGGCGGTAACCCTCAGGGCCCTGTTTGGATGTGTTCCCGAAAACATTACTGATCGGTAATAATACGGTTGCATCGCCGTGCTTTCCTGTAAATACTACCGATCAGTAATGAAAGTCGATATTGAGAACATTCAGCAGTTGGGCCAAGCCATTCGGCAGGTTCGGAAGGCTCAGCGCCTGACGCAGCAAGACCTTTCGCTGACGGCAAACACTGCGCCGCGCTTTATTTCCGACCTGGAAAATGGCAAGCCAACCTGTCAGATTGGCAAAGCCCTGCAGGTCGCTCGCTGCCTGGGGGTTCGCGTGACATTGAGCGACCAGCCATGAAGCACCTCAAGGTCATTCTGCACGACCGTGTGGTCGGCTTTCTGGAGCAAAACAAAAACGGTCGGCTGTCCTTTCGGTACACCTCCGATTGGCTGGAGTGCGCGGACCGGCGTCCGTTGTCCCAATCACTCCCTCTGCGGGCCGCGGCCTTTGGCGAACGGGAGTGTGCGGCGTTTTTTGGCGGTCTGCTTCCTGAAGCGGACAACCGGGAGCGCATCGCAAGCAACCTTGGGATCACCGCCCGCAATGATTACGCCATGCTCCGCGAAATCGGGGGCGAATGCGCCGGTGCCCTATCCTTGATCGCCACCGATAAAAGCCCGGAACCGGAATCGGATCGCTATGCGCCCGTCACGGAAGACGAACTGATCCTTCTTCTGGATCAATTGCCGCAGCGACCGCTTCTGGCCGGGAAGGGAGAAATCCGGCTTTCGCTGGCGGGTGCGCAGAATAAACTGGCCCTGCGTTACGATGCGACGGGCTACGCCATCCCGCTGAACGAGTCACCCAGCACCCACATCCTGAAGCCGGAATGGACGCGATTTCCCGGCCTGGTCGATAACGAAACCTACTGCCTCAAGCTCGCCGCCGACTTGGGGTTGAATGTTTGCGAGGTCGAATCCCGTCAATTCGGGTCACACCGCTGTTTGCAGGTCAAGCGTTTTGACCGCGTGAACCAGAGCGGAAAAGTTTGCCGCCTTCACCAGGAAGATTTCTGCCAGGCGCTCGGCATACCCAGCCGAATCAAATACCAGAACGAAGGCGGACCCGATCTGGCGCAATGTTTCGATCTGGTGAGGCGGGCTTCATCCAGCCCTGCCAAGGATCTCCTGCAGCTGTTCCATGCCGTCCTGTTCAACTTTCTGGTCGGCAACCACGATGCGCACGGAAAAAATTTCTCATTGCTGTATTCCGAGCCAAAGGAGCCGCTTTCCATCCGGCTTGCCCCGCTCTACGACTTGGTAAGCACGGCGGCCTACCCGGATTTGACGGATAAGATGGCTATGAAGGTCGGCAAGACCTACAAGCCGATGGACCTTCGGCTACGGGACTGGGAGCTTTATTGGGCGCGGATCGGCTTTTCCGGAAAACAAGCCCGGCGGCAGACCCTGCAGTTCACCGAAAAGCTGGCCACGCTCGCGACAGAGCCTGAAAACGAAATGCAAGACGTGATTCAGAAGACGATCCGTTCCCGGATACAGGCACTCCACAGGCTCAACGCCTGATCGCCGGCCGCGCTCAATCCCAGCGCCGCAGTGCCCAATGGAGAAAAAGGGCCGTGCCGAGGCAGGTGACCGCGCTTACGACGACCATGGCGGCGTAAAGATCCGGCGGCATGGCCCAGTCGCCGAGGCTGCGCCCCCTTTGGATGACGATCATGGAGATCTCGGCCCGCGGCACCATGCTGGCGCCGATCAGCACCGCACCGTACAGCCCGGTGAACATCCGCGCCGGCACACCCGCGCCGATCCATTTGCCGAGAAAAGCCACCGCCAGCAGAACGCCCGCCGCCCCCAGCGAGCTTGTCAGCAGGGAGGTGTCCATGAGGAAGCCGATGTGAATGAAGAAGAAAGGGGTGAAGAACAGATAGAGGCTCTGGTAAAAGGGCTCCACTCCGTAATCCTTCCGGTGGCGGCTCAGGAGCAGCCCCGCGAAGAGAGCCCCGATCGGAAGGGAAAGCCCGATCAATCCGGCCGTCGCGGCAATCACGAAACCGAGCCCCACCACGAAGATCAGAACCGTGGCCTTGCTGCCGATGCGCCGGGTGCAGTGGTCGAGCGGAGTCTCGAGGTAGCGGCCGAAAACAAACATGGCGGCCGCGAACAAGCCGAACCGCACGAGGAAGCCGCCGATCTCCAGTCCGAGCGGTCGCCAGACCGAACCGACCGGGCCGCTCTCGGTGACGCCGAGATCGCGGAGGACGGGAGCGATGCTGAAGAGCAGCGCCATCAGCGCGACCCCCGAAATATCGTCGAGTTCCGCGGTGTCGATGAGCAGGCTTCCCTCCCGGCGTCTGATCTTGCCGGTCTCCTCCCATACCGCCACGGACACCCCCACGCTGGTCGCGGTCAGGGCGACGCCCACAAAGAGGCTCGGGATCAATTCCTGGCCCAGGAGATGCCGGGTCACCCAGTAACCGGGCAGCCCGCTGAGGATCATGTTCGGCGGCCAGATCACCGCCGCCCTGGGAAGCTGTTCGCGCAGCTCGTGAAGATCGCTTTCGATTCCGACACGAAAGAGCAGAACGATGACCCCGAGGGCGGAGAGAAAGGCCAGGACGGTCCCGCCCGGCCCTTCCGGATCAAACAGCGCGAATGTGTCGTTCCAATATGCGACCAGCATTCCCAGCAGCAGGTAGGCGACGACCGGCGGAAGGGAGAACCTTTCGAAAACCTGTTTGAGCAGCAGGGCGGCGGCGGAAACGGAGCCGATGAGCAGGACCAGCCGGGGCATTTCCTCCCCGCTTTCCAGAGCGAGCATGGGAGCGATCGAAGACATGAAGCGCATTCAAAACGTAATGGGAGATTCCCGGGGATCCGTTCATCGGGAAGCCCACGCCCGTTTGCGGAGCGCCTTGTAGATTTCGGCGACCCCGATGATGGAAACCGCGATGACCAGAAGAATCGCCCAGGACTGGAAGGAAACCGGCTCGGTGCCGAGCACGTCGCTCAGTCCGGGCGTGTACATGGAGGCGATGTGAACGCCCTGCGCGATGAAGATGGTGGCGATCAACAGCCGGTTGGCCGAGAGCGGTATGCGGAAGATCGAGCGCTCCTCGGAGCGGCAGTTGAAGACGTGACCGTTCTCGAACAGGACCATGAGCAGAAGCAACAGGTTGCGCGCCTCGGCCGTGTCCATGTTGACGACTTCGATGAGGTAGTAGAACACCCCGAAGGCGACCAGACCCATCCAGGCGCCGATGATCCCGACCTGCTTGACCATTTGCGGATTGAAGATCTGCTCGTCCGGTTTCCGCGGGGAGCGTTGGAGCGCCCCCGGTTCGCCGCCCTCGAAGGCCAGCGCCACATCCTGGATCCCGTTGGTCACCAGATTCAACCACAGGAGCTGGGCCGCGAAGAGAGGCAGCGGCAGCCCCAGGGCCAGGGCCAGCGCGAAGAGAATGATCTCGGCGACGAGTTTGCTGATCAGCAGCCAGACGACCTTCCGCACGTTGTCGTAGGCGATGCGCCCTTCCTTGATTCCCCTGACGATGGACGCGAAGTTATCGTCGCCGAGGATGAGCTGGGCGGTGCGCCTGGCCACATCGGTCCCGCCCTTGCCCATGGCCACGCTGATGTGGGCGGCGTTCAGGGCGGGCGCGTCGTTGACCCCGTCTCCGGTCACCGCGACGAACTCGCCTTTGTCCTGCAGGTGCTCGACCAGACGGGTCTTCTGCTTGGGCTCGATCCGGGCGAAGATACGGGCGCGGTCGATCTTCTCGATGGACTCGGTGTTCGCATCGTTTTCCGAGCCGCGGCTTTCCCCGAGGGTTTCGATGATATCCGCGCCGGTCACCGCCGTCTCCCCTTCCCCGGCCAGACCGAGCTGCCTTCCGATCGCGAGAGCGGTCTTCGGGTGGTCGCCGGTGACCATCCGGACTCCGACGCCCGCGCCATGGCAATCGTGGATCGCGTCGGGAACTTCGGATCGCAGCGGGTCGATCAAGCCGACCAACGCCTCGAAGCGGAGATCCCGCAGGCTCGATTCGCCGGCCTCCTTCGCGCTTTGCTCGTCCTCGACCGATCCGCTGGCCAGGGCGATGACCCGGTATCCCTCCCCGGCCAGCGCCTCGGATTGCGCGCGAATTTCGTCGGCATCCCCGCTTCCGCAGAATTCGAGGACGGTCTCCGTGGCCCCTTTCACGAAAACCCGGAACCCCTCGGCGTGCCGGTGGAAGGAGGCGGAGTACTTTCGTTCGGAAGCGTAGGGAATCTCGCCGAGTTGCGGGTAGTCCTCCCGCAGGAGGCGCTCCCGCCGGAGTCCGATCTTCTCCCCGGCGACGAGAAAGGCCACATCCACCGTATCGCCGCGCACGCGCACTTCGCCGTCGTCGGAATCAAGATCCCCCTCGTTGGCCAGAATCCCCGGCAGCAAAGCGCTCTCCACCCTCTCCTTCGAATCGCCGGCGTTTCGATCACCGTCGGGAGCCTCGAGTCCGCCCTCGGTCTCGAGGCCCTCCCCGCTCAAGCCGAACGAGCCCGCACCGGGCAGGGTGATGCGTTTCGCCGTCAGGCGGTTTTCCGTGAGCGTGCCGGTTTTGTCGCTACAGATCTCGGTGCAGGATCCGAGCCCCTCGACGGCGGGAAGCTTGCGGACGATGACCTGCTGCTTCGCCATCCGGTGCGAAGCGACCGAGAGGGCCACCGTCACCGCGACCGGGAGCCCGGCCGGGATCGCCGACACCGCCAGCGCCACGGCCAGGACAAAGGTTTCGCCCCAGGTCGCCCCGGTGCTGAGCTGGGCGATCGCCAGCAACGTGATCGCAAAGGCGATGAAAACCGTGATCCGCCGGGTCAGCCGGCGCATGCGCTGGACGAGGGGCGGATCCTCCGACTCCTGCGTCAGCGATTGGGCGATCTGGCCGACCTCCGTCCGCTCGGCGGTCTTGCAGACAATGCCCTCGCCCCGGCCGTCGGTCACCGTGGTGCCGGCGTGCAGCAGGTTCACCCGGTCGCCGATGGGCGTGTTTTCTTCCAGATCGGCCCCGCTGTCCTTATCGACTTCCTCCGACTCGCCGGTCAGCAGGGATTCATCGACCCGCAGTTCCCGGCACTTCCTCAGGCGGATGTCGGCCGGGACGGCGTTGCCGGCGGTCACGATGACGATGTCGCCGGGCACGAGATCCTCGGCATCGATTTCACGGCGCTTTCCTGCGCGGAGCACGGTCGCCTTTTTCTGAATAACATCGTGGAGCGATTCGGCGCTGATCTGGGCCTTGTACTCCTGGATGGTCCCCAGGGTGGAATTGAAAGCGAGAACGACGAAGATGAACAGAGCATCGCTCCAGTGCCCGAGGGCGAGCGAAACGACGCCGGCGATCAGGAGCACGTAGATCAGCGGATCCTGGAACTGCCGCAACGCGACGACGAAAATGCTGTCCTTCTTCTTCTCCGGGAGCTTGTTGGGGCCGAACTTTTCCAAGCGCTCCCGCGCATCCTCCTCGTCAAGCCCGGTCTCCGCCGCGCTCAGCCGCTCGACGCAGTCATCGAAGCGCAAGGTATGCCAAATGGTGTCGTCGTTGATTTCCATAAAGCCTGCAAGCTTGGCGGAGGGAAACGAGTCATGCACTGTCCTTCCGGCGTCCTTCGGCACGTGGACCGCAGCGGCAGGCGCTCCAGGGATCCTCGATCCGCCCCAAACGCCGGAAGATATTCCCCACGGTGTAGGCATCCGGCCGGCACGACCCGCTCTCAATCTCGTCAAAGCGGACCGGTGTGGCCACGGGAGCCCCCGGCCGGGCCCGCACCGAATACGGGACGACCGCCGTCTGCCCGTAGGCGTTGCGAAGCACGTCGATGAACACCTTGTCCCCCCGTTTGTCCTTCCGCATTTCCAAAGTGGTCAGATCCGGCTTCGCCTCGACCATGCGTTGGGCCAGTTTCCGCGCCTGATCCTTGGCGTCGTCGAAACCCGTATCGGGCCGTATGGGAATGTGCGCGTGCAGGCCCCGCGAACCCGTGGTCTTCCAGAACGCGTGGATCTCCAGGGAATCGAGCAGATCCCCGAACGCCAGGGCCGCTTCCCGCACCTTCTCGAAGTCTCCGTCCGAGGGATCGAAATCGACGATGATATGATCCGGTTGCTCCGGCCGGTCGGCGGTGGAAAGCGCGGCGTGGATCTCCACCGCGTTCTGCCCGACGAAATAGACGAGGTCGGCGGCTTCGTCCGCGCCGGACATCACCACGGACTGCCTTCCCTCCTCGCGCGCGGGCATTTCGATGCGCCGGATGAAGTCGGGGAAATGCGCGGGAGTGTTCTTGTTGAAGAAGCCTTCCTCCCGGATGCCGTCGGGATAGCAGCGCAGGGTCAGCGGACGATCCTCGATGTAAGGGAGCATCCGGTCCGCTATTTTTTCGTAGTACTCCGCCAGTTCGCGCTTCGTTATATCCCGATCCGGAAACAACACCTTGTCGGGGTGCGGTATATCGACATCGGACGCTTTCATGAGGAAACACTCCCGGATCGCGGCAACCTTAGAACCGAACGGCCGCGGCCACTCCTTCTTTGCCGGGGATGGCGGCCGCCTCCAGACCGACCGCCTCGCCCCCGTGGCGGATGGTCTCGCTGGCGACGAAGTCATACAGATCCATGGCCCGGGCCGGGCCGTCCTCGTCCGCGATCATCACCTGAGTCTTGTCCACATCGCAGATTCCGTTGACCTCCCGGTCCATCGCCACCGCCACCAGATCGATCCATCCCATGGCGGCCGCAAGGGCGCATTCGCTCAGCTCGAAAATCCCGTGCTCCTTGTTTTCCGCCTCTCTCAGGCGGTCCAACCGGGCCGTGATCTCCGCCCGTCCGAAAGGCTCCAACAGGTTCCAGGCTTCTTCCCTCACCCGTCCGGCATCCCACTCGTGGGGATCTTCCATCTTGCTGACGACCCGGCGTTCCTTCCAATCGCCGATTGAATTCAACAACCCGACGTTCTCTTCGACCCCGAACAGGACCAAGGTGTCTTTCCGCCCGCTCAGGTAGGCGTGGACCGCCTTGCCCACCTCGCGGAAAAAACGGTCGAACTGCGAATCCTCCAGATCGGAGGGCAATCCGTGGCCGTGTATGATTTCCGACGGCGTGGAACCCGGCCTCCCCTTGGCCGATTCGGTCCGGGCGGTGTGATGCTGCAACGAATTCTCGGGGTCGTCGATCCGCGTGACATCCTCCAGCCTCTCCGGCATGTCCGGGATGCGAACCGGTTCGATCCCGGTACGATTGCCGCGAAACGCCCGGACATCGCCCCGGTTGATGCAGATCGCGGTGTAGGTGGGATTCCATTGCAGGAGCGGTAGCAACGCCTTGATCGCAAACCGGTCGCCGACCCGGCACAGGGGGGCCGTCTCGTAGGGGAGTTCAAGCAGGAGCGCGGACCCGGAATCGATGAAAAGAGCCAGCGCCTTCCCCCGGATCAGCAGGGTCTCCGGTGCCGAGGCGAGGGAGGCGACGGGATCGAGCAGCTCCTCCGCCTTTTCCGCGCTCGTTCCCGAGGCATCGAGCCTGTCACGCGCCTCGTCGATCAAGGCCCGCAGACGAATCGGATTCTGCTCCGATTCGGGCGGGTTGTGGGAAACCGGCAGGTACAGGCTGACGCGGATGCCTCCCCGGCGCTTCGCCAGATTCTCGATTTCGGAGGGATCGCCCTCAAGGATTTGAAACTTTGCCGTTGGTTTGATCATGTCCGGACCTTCCTCATTTGAATTCCCTCCGCACCTTCCGATGGGCGCGGACCTTTCTTCCCGTAGGCTGGGCGATAATCGTCCATGCCAGGCAGGGGCGCAGAATCCATACCAACCACAGGAAGAGAATCCCCCGGGCGGCGGCCAAGGCCGGAATGCAAGGCGATCCGGGGGGCCGCGGAAAAGCGCCGGACCCTCTTGGATGCAGAATGCAACGGGAGGCGGGCGGGGTCCGGTGTTTTGCAAAGGGTGTCCGAGGGAGCGGCACGCGCGCGAGCGCGCGGCCCTACGACCACGAAAATTTCGAATCCACGAACGACTCCGAATCCGGCGCTGATTTTGTAGGGCCTCGTGCTCTTGACTCGGCGGAGCTCGAAGAGCGAAGACGGTTGCCGCGATGGCCGCAAATCAACTGGGAAATCGGAAAAATCCCTTTGATCACTCCACGCACTTGTGGTCACACCCGGTATCCACGGTGACCAGGCCTTCGCCGTAATCGAAAACGAAGGAACTGGGGTGGAGAAGGTGACGGTGCCACTCGGGCTGATATCCGGACCATCCGGGCGTTCATACGGATCCTGGGCCGAGGCACTGGCGGCCGGAATCACTCCGGTCAGTACGCCACCACGGTCGTCGTAAGCGGGGCCACCTGCCTGGGCACCACCCCTTTTCCTCCACCGGGCCTTGCGGCGATGGGATCGAGGTGCCTGAAGAAAGGGCTGTCGTTCCGGTTGAAGAAACGGCTGTGGCCGTTCCTCTCCCGCATCGCGCGCGATTGGGATTCGGCGGGATGGGATTGGCGCTTCGCTCGTGTCGTCGCTGCGCTCCTCGGTACGAACCTTCGGTCCGAATCCTGTTAAGGTGGATTTTCGCTTCGCGAAGTCCGCCGATGGCGGAGAGGATGGGATTCGAACCCACGGAACCGCTTTTGGCGGTTCACCGGTTTAGCAAACCAGCGCATTCGACCACTCTGCCACCTCTCCAGTCGATAGTCCGACCCAAGCGGGCGGGCCCGGGGACGTCAAGCCCCAACCTTTCCCATCCGCGCCGACGCGCGGGAACCCCGGAGGCTACTCCTGCCCGGCGGGCGGCTCCTCCCGGACGGCGGGGACTTCCTCCGCCACGGGCTCTCCGGCGGGCGAAACCGCGGCGGGCGCGGTGCGGCGGGCGCGGCGGATCAGGCTGCGAACCGTTTCGGTCGGCTTCGCCCCGTGCTTCTCCCAGTAATCCACCCGGTCCAGGTCGATTTTCCACTGGCGGTCCGTCGCCTTGTTCTGCGGGTCGTAGGTGCCGATCAGCTCGACATAGCGCCCGTCCCGGCGCGCGGTGCTCTCCGCGACCACCACGCGGTAATAGGGGCTGTGGCGGTTGCCGTGCCGTTGAAGTCTGATTTTGAGTGCCATTTTTCGGGAAAACGGTGAACGACGAAGGAAAGAGGGGCCACTGTCAAGCCGGGAATTCCGGATTTTCCGGCACGCCCGCGGATTTTCCATTCGACTCCGGCGGGCCTTCCGCCGTTTACTCGTGCGCATGGTCGCTCCGTTCCATGTCATGACAAAGCCTGCGGGGGCCGCCTGCAACCTCGCCTGCGAATACTGCTACTATCTCGAAAAGTCGCTTCTCTACCCGAAATCCGGGGCTTCGCGGATGGACGACGAAACCCTCGAACGCTACGTGCGCGGGTACATCGATTCGCAGAACACGCAGGAAATCCAGTTCGCCTGGCAGGGCGGCGAACCGACCCTCCTGGGGCTGGACTTTTTCCGGCGGGCCGTCGCACTCCAGCAGAAATACCGGGGATCGAAGACCGTCACCAACTCGCTTCAGACGAACGGCACCCTCCTCGACGCGGAGTGGGCCGGTTTTCTGCGCGAGCACGGCTTTCTGGTCGGCATCAGCATCGACGGCCCGGAGGATCTGCACGACCATTACCGGGTGGACCGGGGCGGGCGGCCGACCTTCGCGAAGGTCATGCGGGGCTGGGAGACCCTCCAACACGCGGGGGTGGACGTGAACACGCTGACGGTCATCAACCGCCGCAACAGCACGGAACCCGAACGGGTCTATGACTTTCTCAAAGGCATCGGATCGACCTTCCTCCAGTTCATCCCGATCGTCGAACGGGAGCCGGACGAGCGCCGCAGTCCGCAGAGCCTCGAACTCGCCGGACCGCCCGAGGCCGGGAATCCGGGCGGGCGGATCCCGGTCACGCCGTGGTCGGTGCGCCCGCGCGATTTCGGGCGCTTTCTCAACGCGATCTTCGACCGGTGGATCCGGGCCGACGTGGGCCGTGTCTTCGTCCAGCATTTCGACGTGGCCCTGGGCAGCTGGGCGGGCGCGGGCGGGGGGCTCTGTGCTTTCGCCGAGGAGTGCGGCAGGGCCATGGCCCTCGAGTACAACGGCGACCTCTACAGCTGCGACCACTACGTCTATCCGGCCTACCGCCTCGGCAACATCGCGGAAAAAAGCTTCACCGAGATGGCCGAATCCCCGCGGCAGACCGCGTTCGGGCGGGCCAAGAGGACCGAACTGGCCGACGACTGCCTCCGCTGCTCCTTCCGGTTCGCCTGCAACGGCGACTGCCCGAAGCACCGGTTCATGCCCACGGGAAAGGGCAAGCCCGGGATCAGCTACCTCTGCGGGGGCCTGAAGGCCTTTTTCTCGCACATCGACCCCCACATGCGGGAGATGGCCCGCCTGTGGCGCTCCGGCCAACCCCCCGCCCGCATCATGGAAAAGTTCGCCGGAAAATAAACGCGCTTTTTTGCTTGCTCCCCGACCGTCCGGACCGTTTCGTCATGCCCAGCGTCAGGGGTCGGCTGGAGACAGCCCGCCCCCGCGACCTTCCCCCCCGCGGGGATCGAACGGCATTTGCGGCGTCGCGCTGCGGTGCGGGTTTCCTTCCGGAATCCCCGAGGTCGCGCGATTCATCCACACACAATGTCCGAAACATCCATCGATAAAGAAAAGATCATCTCCGAATTCAAAACGCACGACGGCGACACCGGTTCCGCCGAGGTTCAGATCGCGCTCCTTACGGCGCGGGTCTCCCACCTCACGGACCACCTGCGGGTCAACCGCAAGGACTTCCACTCGCGCCGCGGTCTCCTCAAGATGACCGCCCGCCGCCGCAAGCTTCTGGACTACGTGAAGCGCCACGACCTCGACAAATACAACGAGTTGCTCAAGCGCCTGAACATCCGCCGCTGACCGGCGGCACGTCCGAACCATCACCGTGTCTTCCCCGGAATGCGAAAGAGGGAAGACCCCAACGGTCGCGGGAACCGGTTTCCCCGCGGCCAGCCAAACCCCTCCCAGCACCCAGGAATACAGATATGGAACAGAAACACACGGTCACCGTCGAAGAACTCGGCCTCGAACTAGGCACCGGCAGCATCGCCAAACTCGCCGGCGGCGCCGTCACGATCACCCTCGGCGAAACCACTCTCTTCGCGAGCGTCTGCGCCTCGAAAAGCCTCCGCCCCGGGCAGGATTTCTTCCCGCTGACGGTGGACTACCGCGAGAAATTCGCGGCGGCCGGACGCTTTCCCGGCGGCTACTTCAAGCGCGAGGCCCGGCCCAACGAAAAGGAGATCCTCACCTCGCGCCTGTGCGACCGCCCGTTGCGGCCCCTTTTCCCGAAGGGCTTCATGAACGAAGTCCAGGTCATCGGCATGGCCCTCTCCATCGACGGCGTCCACGAGCCGGACGTACTCATGGTCAACGCCGCCTCGACCGCGCTCCTGGTCTCGGACATTCCCTGGAACGGCCCGGTCGGGTGCGTGCGCGTCGGCGAGATCGACGGCGAGTTCATCGTGAACCCGACCCAGGAGCAGATGTTCGACTCCACCCTCGACCTGATCTACGTGGGGAACGAAAAGGAGATGATGATGATCGAAGGCGGCGCCGACTTCATTTCGAAGGAGCGCTTCCAGGAGGCCCTCCGGTTCGGCCAGGAGCAGATCCAGCCGATCATCGCCGCGCAGAAAGAGCTGGCCGCCAAGGTGGCCGCCCGCAAGAGCGATTTCGAATACTACGTCGCCAAACCGGAGATCCTGACCCTGTGCCGCGAGCTGACCGGCGACCGCCTCGAGGAAGCCATCTTCATCGACGACCGCCATGCCCGCGACGAGGCCGTCTCGAAGGTGAAGAACGAGGTGGCCGAGACCGTGAAGGCGCAGGTCGGCGAGGATCAGTTCGACCCCGACCAGATTTCCCTCTCCTTCGAGGTTCTGCAGGAGGAGGTTTACCGCTCCAACATCCTGGAGCTGGGCAAGCGGGCCGACGGCCGGGCCCCCGGTGATCTGCGGGAGGTCTCGGCCGCCATCGGGGTCCTCCCCAAGGTCCACGGCACGGCGCTCTTCAACCGGGGCGATACCCAGGCCCTGGCCTACACCACCCTGGGCACGAGCAAGGACGCCCAGGACCTGGACGGCCTGACCGGCGGCGCCAAGTCCAAATCCTTCTACCTGCACTACAACTTCCCGCCCTACTCCGTGGGCGAAGTCGGCCGTTTCGGGTTCACCAGCCGCCGCGAAGTCGGCCACGGCAACCTCGCCGAGCGCTCGCTCCTGCCGGTCATCCCGACCGAGGAGGACTTCCCCTACGCGATCCGGGTGGTCTCGGAGATCATGGGCTCGAACGGCTCCACCTCCATGGCCAGCATCTGCGGCGGCTGCCTCTCGCTGATGGACGCCGGGGTGCCGATCTCCGGGATGGTCGCCGGGATCTCCGCCGGCCTCGTCACTGAATTCGGCGAGGACGGAAGCATCGCCAGGTACAAGGTGCTCACCGACATCATCGGAGCCGAGGACCACTTCGGCGACATGGACTTCAAGATCGCCGGCACCCGCGACGGGATCACCGGCTTCCAGCTCGACCTGAAGATCCCCGGCATCCCCTTCGACATCGCCGCCGAAGCCATCGAAGCCGCGACCGAGGCCCGGCTCAAGATCCTCGACATCATGACCTCGGTCATGCCGGAGCCGCGCAAGGACATCAACCCGAACGCACCCCGCATCCACTCGATGAAGATCGACCCGGATAAGATCGGCGCGCTCATCGGCCCCGGCGGCAAGAACATCCGCCGCATCCAGGAACTGACCGGCGCGAGCATCGACATCAACGAGGACAACACCGGCCGCCTGCTGGTCTTCGCCCAGGGCGAGGCCGCCCTCAAGCGCGCCATCGACGAGATCGACTCCTGCACCGCGGAGATCGAGGTCGGGCGGATCTACACGGGCGTCGTCCGCGGGGTCAAGGAGTTCGGCGCTTTCGTCGAATGCCTGCCCGGCAAGGAAGGCCTCTGCCACATTTCCGAACTGGCCGACTTCCGCGTCAAAAAGACCGAGGACGTCTGCAAGCTCGGCGACGAACTGGTCGTCAAGTGCATCGGGATCGACGAGAAGGGTCGGGTGAAACTCAGCCGCAGGGCCGCCCTGGCCGAGGCCGAAGGCGAAGACGAAGACGAAGACGAGGCCTGAGGGGGCGACGCGCGCCCCGCGCGGACCCGGTCCCTTCGACGGCCAGCGTCGGAAGCCGGCCGCAGGGGCCCCTGTAGCTCGACGGCGAACGCCGTTGAGAAGACCCGTCTCGGTCCACCAACCCAAACCGACCCAGCCGACGCCATCCGGAACAACATCCACCGTAGCTCGACGGCGAACGCCGTTGAGAAAACCCGT
>JBKHCX010000061.1:0-15108 GCA_046541615.1 Puniceicoccaceae bacterium | reverse complement strand
TTATATCTTTTACGCCTCATGCGAAAACCCTCCCACCTCCCGCCACCCCTGTCAAACAAAAATGGGTCATACCCATGTCAACTAAAAATGGGTCATACCCAGAAATGTGTAGGTGGGTGGTTTCGTTTGGATCGGGCTCTGCTTCGACCCTTGCGCAATGCCTGCCGGGGGGCTACGCTCCCTTTCCATGATTCATCCGGCAGCAGTGGTCGAGGACGGGGCTTCGCTCGGGGAGGGAGTCGAGGTCGGCCCCTTCGCCGTGATCGAGGGGGGGGCGGAGGTCGGCGACGGGTGCGTGATCGCCGCCCACGCCGTGATCCGGCGGGGCGTCCGCCTCGGCCCGGGATGCCGGATCGATTCCTTCGCGGTGATCGGGGGCGATCCGAACCACCTCGGTTTCGACCGGAGCATCCCCTCGGGGGTCGAGATCGGCGCGCATACCGTTCTCCGCGAATCGGTGACCGTCCACCGGTCCATCGAGGCAAACGGTTCCACCCGGATCGGGGAAGGGTGTTTTCTGATGGCCGGTTCCCACGCCGCCCACGACTGCTCCCTCGGAGGGGAGGTGGTTCTGGCGAACAACGTGCTGCTGGCCGGGCACGTTTCGGTGGGGGCGCGCTCGTTCCTCGGCGGAGGCGCCGCCATCCACCAGTTCATCCGGATCGGCGAGGGCGCCATGGTGGCGGGGCTGGCCCGGATCACCAAGGACATCGCCCCCTACCTGCTGGTCGGCGAGCGCGACGAGGTGGCCGGGCTGAATCTGACCGGCCTGCGCAGGCGGAAGGTCCCCGCGGAGGCAGTCCGCGAGCTGAAAGCCCTCTACCAGGCCATCCTCCGTTCGCCGGGCAACCCGGTGGAAACGGGCTCGAACCGCGAACCACCCGTCCACGAGGAGGGACGGCGCTTTCTCGAATTCTTCATCCCGAGCAAGAGAGGATATGCCAAAAACCTTGTGTCCTGATCCCGAGACGGAACCCCGGCCCCGCAGGGCGCCCGCCGACCCCCTCCCCCGCCCGATCGCGATCACCGGGGGCGATCCGGCGGGAATCGGGCCCGAGATCATCGAGGCGTGGTGGGAGCGCCAGACCTCCGATCCGGGCGACTACGTCTTCGTCGGCCCGCCCGACTGGCTGACCCGGTTGAACCAGATCCGCCCCGCCCGCGGCATCCAGATCGGACGGGCCGGGGCGACCCCCGGGCGGCCGAACCTGGAATCGGCCCGGACCGCGCTCGGCTGCCTCGAATCGGTGGCCAACGGCTGCCTCCAGGGTTCGTTCGACGGGGTGGTCACCGGCCCGGTCAGCAAGGAGTGGCTCGCCCGGGCGAGATTCCCCCACCCGGGGCAGACCGAGTTTTTCGCGGCCCGCTGGGGCGGGGAGCCGACCATGGCTTTCGCCGGAGGCCGGATGCGGGTGGCTCTGGTGACCTGGCACATCCCGCTCGCGGAGGTGCCGAAGGCGATCGGGCGGGCGAATCTGGTCCGCACGATCCGCCACGCGGCCGTCCTCGCCCGGGCGACCGCCGATCTGGCCGAACCGCGCATCGGGGTGTGCGGGCTCAACCCCCACGCCGGCGAGAACGGGGTACTCGGCCTCGAGGAGCGGGACTTCATCAACCCGATCCTATCCGAATTGCAGGCCGAGTTCCCCGGGCTGTCCGAATGTCTGGCCGCCGACACTCTCTTCCTGCGGCACCTCGAGGGCGAGTTCGACGTGGTGGTGGCCCTTTACCACGACCAGGGGCTGGGCCCGCTGAAGACGATCGAATTCGACTCGGCCGTCAATGTGACCCTCGGCCTGCCGTACGTGCGGACGAGTCCCGACCACGGGACCGCCTTCGCACTGGCCGGAAAGCGGGAGGCCTCGAGCCACAGCTTCTCGAACGCCGTCGATCTCGCCCGGCTCCTCCTCGCCCACCGGCAGGATCCCGGCGGACCGGCCCTGGATTCCCCCGAATGACCCGGTGGAAGGTGATCTGCGCCTACGACGGCACCGACTTCGCCGGATGGCAGAGCCAATCCGCGGGCAACGCGGTCCAGGACGTGGTCGAATCGGCGCTCGGCGCGGTCCTCCGGGCGGATGTCAGGATCCACGGAGCGGGCCGGACCGACGCCGGCGTCCACGCCCGCGGCCAGTGCTTCCACTTCGACGCGGACTGGCGCCACCCGGGCGAGGCGCTCGGGCGGGCCGTTCACGCCAAGCTTCCCGGCTCGATCCGGCTGCGGTCGATCCGGCCGGCGGACCCGGACTTCCACGCCCGCCACTCGGCCGTCGGCAAGCGCTACGAGTACCGGCTTTCGACCCGGGAGCCCGACCCGTTTTCGATCCGCTACCGCTGGCACCTCCCGGGGGCGTTCGACGCGCGACGGGCGGCGGAAGCGCTGCCCTTTTTCGCGGGCACCCACAACTACGCCGCCTTCGCGGGGAAAGTGTGCGAAGGAGAGAACCCGGTGAAAACCCTCCGCGAACCGGAGCTGGTCCACGAAGGCGGGGGGGACTGGACCCTGCGCGTGGAAGGAGACGGTTTCCTGTACCGGATGGTCCGTTCGATCGCCGGGACCCTGGCCAGGGTTGCGGCCGGGAGGCTCGCCCCCGGGCGCATCCCGGAACTCCTCAGGGGCGGCCGCCGCACCCCCGAGGTCCATACGGCCCCGGCCCGGGGGCTGTTTCTGGAGGAGGTGTTCTACGCGGGCGGCGGAGGAGGGCGGAACGCGATGAACGCGGCCGCCGGGAAGATCGTGCTTCGGGGGTGAAACCGGGAGACGGGCGATGACGGAACCCGAAGCCGAGACACCCGCGCGCCGGAGGATCCGGTTCTCCCTCCTGGATCTTTTCTACCCGCGCGACTGCCTGATCTCGGGCGCGCCGCTCGGGAACTCGACGTTCCGCTACATCTCCGACGAGGTCGCCGCCCGGCTCCCGATGATCAGGGACCCCCGCTGTCCTTGCTGCGGCCACCCGTTCTTCGGCGCGATCGAGGACGGGCCGGTCTGCGTGCATTGCGAGGATCTGGATCCGGCCTTCGAGACGGGCCGATGCGGCTACCTGCTCAGCCGCGACTGCCGGACCCTGGTTCACTCCTTCAAGTACGAGCGCAAACGCTATCTGGCCCCCGACCTGGCCCGGCTGCTGGCCGCCGCGCCGGGCTTTCTCGACTTTCTGGACGGCGCGGTCGTCGTGCCGGTGCCCATCCATCCCCGCAAGCTGCGCAGGCGGGGCTTCAACCAGACCGAGGAGATCCTCCGCCACCTGGCCGGGCACATCCCCGGCGGTCTCGACGTACGCCCCCTGCTGCGGCGCACGGTGGACACCGTTTCGCAGACCCGCGCGAACCGGAAGGAGCGGATGAAGCGCGTCCGCGATGCGTTCGCTCTCGACGAGGACGCCCCTCTCCCGGAGCGCCACGCCCGCTGCGTCCTTTTCGACGACATCTTCACCACCGGCGCCACCCTCAACGCCTGCGCGGAAGTCCTCCGCTCGGCGGGCCTGCTCCGTATCGACGCCGCCGCGTTCGCCCACGGATAGTCCGGAACACCCGGGCCGGCCGGCGGCGATGGGCCTGCGGGGTGCTCCGGCCATCCGGATCCGCCGGCCACGGCCGGAACCGGCGATTCCCTGTTGAACGAAACGAGATTTTCACCGAAAAGATTCCCCGATGTTGCAGGTATCCGAATTGTCGGCGGGGTTCGAGACGGAAGCGGGCTTCCTCGAGGCCGTGGACCGAGTCTCGTTTTCGGTGGGGGAGCGCGAATCGCTCGGGATCGTCGGCGAGTCCGGCTGCGGCAAGAGCGTGACCGCCCTGAGCATCCTGCGGCTGCTGCCCCAGCCGGCGGGCCGGATCACCGGAGGGCGCATTCTCCTCGGCGACCTGGATCTCGCCCGAGCGGATGAACGGACGATCCGCGGGGTGCGGGGGCGGCGGATCGGCATGATTTTCCAGGAGCCGATGACCGCGCTGAACCCGGTCCACCCGGTCGGACGGCAGATCGCCGAGTGCCTCTCCGTCCACGGGATCGCCGAAGGGCGGGAGGCGCTCGACCGCGCCCTTGAAATGCTGCGCAAGGTCGGCATCCCCTCGCCGGAGCAGCGGATGCGGGAATACCCCCACCAGCTTTCCGGGGGCATGCGCCAGCGGATCGTCATCGCGATGGCGCTGGTCTGCGGGCCCGGCCTGGTGATCGCCGACGAGCCGACGACGGCGCTCGACGTGACGACCCAGGCCCAGATTCTCGACCTGCTGGCGGAGTTGAAGGAATCGCTCTCCATGGCCCTCGTCCTGATCACGCACGATCTCGGCGTGATCGCCGGCACCTGCGACCGGGTGATCGTGATGTACGCCGGCAGGATCGTCGAGAGCGCTCCCGTGCGCGAGATTTTCTCGAATCCGCTGCACCGGTACACGGCGGGCCTGCTCCGGTCGATTCCGGCGCTCGACACAGTGCCCAAGTCGCCGCTCCCGACCATCCCCGGGCGGGTGCCCTCGCTGGCCGAGCTGCCGGTCGGCGCCCGTTTCGCGCCCCGGTCCGACCATCCGGAGGCCGGCGGCTACCTCGCCTCCCCCGAGTTCGCGGGCGTCCGCCCGGAACTGGTCGAGGCGGCGCCCGGCCACTGGGTCGAGGACTGCGATTTCGTGAGGACCGACCGATGAGCGGGGGCCTGGCGATCCGCGGTCTCCGCGTCCATTTTCCCGTCCGGGGCGGGTTTTTCTTCGGCAGGCGCAGGCTCTGCCGGGCCGTGGACGGCGTCGATCTCGACATCGGGCCCGGGGAGACGCTCGGCGTGGTCGGGGAATCCGGCTGCGGAAAGACCACCCTGGGCAAGGCGATCTGCCGGCTCGTGCGCCCGTCGGCCGGATCCATCCGCATGGACGGACTGGACGCCCTCCGGCTGCGGGGCCGCGCGCTCCTAACCTTCCGGCGGAAGGTGCAGATGATCTTCCAGGACCCGGCCGAATCCCTCAATCCGCGCCAGACGGTCGGCGAGATCCTGGCCGAACCGCTCCTGATCCACCGGATCGGCACGCGGGCCGAGCGCGCGCGAAGGGTCCGCGAGATCCTCGAGCAAGTCGGTCTCGACGCGGGTGCGACGGACCGCTATCCCTTCGAGTTCTCGGGGGGGCAGCGCCAGCGGATCGGCATCGCCCGGTCGCTGGTCCTGCGCCCGTCCCTCATCGTCTGCGACGAGCCCGTCTCGGCGCTGGACGTGTCCGTGCAGAGCCAGATTCTCAATCTCCTGCTCGAACTCCAGCGCGAATACGGATTCGCCTACCTTTTCATCTCGCACGATCTGGCGGTCGTCCGGCACGTTTCCGACCGGATCGCGGTCATGTACCTCGGCAAGGTCGTCGAGCGGGCGCCCCGCGACCGGCTTTTCGAAGAGCCGCTGCACGCCTACACCCGGTCGCTGATCTCGGCGATCCCCCGGGCCGATCCCGACGCCCCGCCGCGGCGGATGCTCCTGCGCGGGGACGTGCCCTCCCCCATCGACCCGCCGCCGGGATGCGCCTTCGCCTGGCGGAGCCCCCTGCCCTGTCCGGACGAGGAGGCCGCCCGCCCCGGTCGTTTCGTGGAGGCCTCCCCCGGGCATTGGGTGGAGGCCCACCCCGGCACGATCGAGGACTACGAAGACCGGTTCGGCTCTGCCCGGAGCGCGAGCGCATCCGCCCCGGACGCTTCCGCCCCGCCATGAGCCGGAGAACGGCCAGGAAGGAGGCGGTGACCGTACGCTACGGCGGCACGGACGTGCCGCTTTTCCGCCCGTCCCTGCGCCGCAGGCTGCTGCTGCTGCCCGCCTTGTGCCTGGTCCGCCTGTGGAGCCTGACCCTGCGTCTCCGCTTCGAGGAAGGGGCGGTCGAGCGCTGCCGGTCGGTCGGGAAGCCGGCGATTTTCCTCTTCTGGCACAACCATATTTTTCTCGCCCTGATCGCGAAGCGCCGGTTCCGGCGGCCCTACCGGATGTCGGCGATCGCGAGCACCAGCCGCGACGGGGCCTGGCCGGCGGCGATTTTCTCCATGCTGGGGACGACGATCATCCGCGGCTCGAGTCACACCCGCGGCGTCCGGGTGGCCCGGGAGATGCTGGCGGTGCATCGCTCGGGCCAGGATCTGTGCCTGACCCCCGACGGTTCCCGCGGGCCGATCTATCATCTCCGGCCCGGGCCGGTTTTTCTTTCCGAACAGGCCGGATCCCCCCTGCTCCTCTTCTCGGCGACCTTCCACCGGGCCTGGCGGCTGGATTCGTGGGACCGTTTCTACCTTCCGAAGCCCTTCAGCCGCGTGGATCTACGGGTGCGGCTGATCCAGCCGGAGGAACTGGCGGCGGCGGGAAACCCCGACGAGGCCCGGGATTTCCTGGAGGGCCGCCTGCTCGAGATCACCGAGGACCCGCTGGTGCGGCCGGGGGGGGACCGGGGCCGCCGCCGATGAATGATCAAACCGGATCTTCTGGTTTGCGACCGGTTCGGCGGAAGCCGTGCGGCCCGGAGCCACCGGGGTCGCAGGACTGAAGTCATGCGGGTGCGGAAATGGCCCGGCCCGGCTGGAGCGCGGGCGCGCAACGACACCGGCGGCTGGATTCCGGGAGATCCGCCGCGGCTTCGCCGCTCCCGCACCGGCGATTCGTTCCGGGCGGGTTTTTCGAAAAGGCGTTGCCAAATCCGATCAAAAGGTATTTTTTCGCAATCATTCCACTCTCAAACCATTTCCACGCATGACTTCATCCATGGGCACCGACTTCAGCCCCGGCCAGACCGAAGGCACGGATAGCTTCGCGCTTACCGTGGGCAACAAGATGGGCATCCATGCCCGGCCCGCCGCGATGATCGTCCGGATCGCCAACCGGTTCGATGGCGACATCTGGGTCGAGAAAGACGGGGAGAAGGTCAACGGCAAGAGCATCATGGGGCTGATGATGCTGGCGGCCGGCCCGGGGTCGGTTCTCCGCTTCTCGGCGGAAGGCGGCCAGGTCAGCGACCTGAAGAAACAGATGACCGAACTCTTCGACAAGAAGTTCGAAGAGGCGTAGGGGTGCGGCGGGACCGGATTCCCGGGGGATCCGCGGCATTCCGGGATCGCCCGGGCGGCCGGCGGCACCCCCTCTTCCAGCGACCGGGAGCCGCGGGATCCGGGCATCGCTACGACGGACCCGGCCCCGTTTTTTCGGAAAACGGCAGCCACAACTGTTCGGGCCGGTCCCCGGACACGGCGAAACGCACCCCGACGCCCAGGAGGCGGGCGGCGAGCGGCTTCCGCGCGAAGGCTTCGCGGCCCAGCTCGACGAAGCCGTCGAGATCCCAGCGCGCGCCCGCGCGGCTGGCGGTCGTCTGCGAGAAATCGGTGAACTTCACCTTGACGAACGGACCGGCCACGCGGTCGCGCAGTTCCGGCCGGCCCGCCAGGTCGGCGGCGAGCTCCTCGTGCAGCTCGGCGATCCGCTCGGCGAGGATCTCGGGCGAATCGACGGGTTCCGCGTAGGTTCGCTCGTTGCTGAGGGATTTGCGGATCCGCGAGGGGCGCACCTCGCGCTCGTCGATCCCGCGGCACTGGGAATACAACTCGGCCCCGAACTTTCCGAACCCCTCCTCCAGCTCTTCGACGGACCGCTCCCGCAGGTCGGCGCAGGTCCGGCAGCCCATGGCCGCGAGCTTCTCCTCGGCCCGGCGCCCCACCCCCCAGAGCCGGCGCACCGGCAGGTCGTTCATGAAGTCCGCCACCTCGGCCGGCCGGATCACGAACAAGCCGTTCGGCTTGCGCCAGTCGCTGGCGATCTTGGCGAGGAGCTTGTTGGGCGCGACACCCGCCGAGCACGGCAGGCGGAATTCGCGGCGGATGCGCTCGCGGATTTCCGCGGCGATCGCGGTGGCCGGACGGTCGAGGCCGGATACGTCGAGATAGGCCTCGTCGAGGGAGAGAGGCTCGACCAGCGGGGTGTACGACAGAAAGATCCGCCGGATGCCCCCGGAAATCTCCCGGTAGTGGTCGAACCGGGGCCGGACGAAAACCAGATCCGGGCAGCGCTGGAGCGCCATGAAATTGGGCATCGCCGAATGGACCCCGAAGGCGCGGGCGCGGTAGTTGCAGGTGCAGACCACCCCGCGCGCGCTCGTTCCGCCCACGGCCAGCGGCACCCTGGCCAGCTCCGGGCGGTCCCGCATCTCGACGGCCGCATAGAAGCAGTCCATGTCGATGTGGATGATCTTCCTCCCGCCGGAAGCCCGTGGATCGTCACTCACCCAGCAGCGCGAGGGTTACCGATGAAAAATCGGCCCATAAGAGCCCGCCGATGTACAAGACCGCCAGAGTGAGGAGAAGCCAGCCGACGGACCGGGTGAACTCGGCGTACTTCTTCCGCACCCGGCCGTTGAAGTACTTCTTGTAGAGGCTGTCCAGATTGGGCCCGTCCTCGTCGTAGATCACGAACCGGAGGCCGAATCCCAAAAGGAGAATGAGGACGCCGATTTCGGCTACAAAGATGAGGAGTGCCAGGTTCATGAGGGGATTCTCCGAATAATAGAAGGCAAAGTATCCGGTTAACAAGGGAAACCTATCACACCCGGTCGGCGGTGTGCAAGAACGCAAAGACTCCGGCGTCGCAGACGGTGGCGCGCCGCGGGCGGCCATCCACGACCCCCTGTGGCACCCCGGCGGAGTCGGTGTGACCGGCGGATCGAAGCGGCTCCCCCCGGCGGCCGCCGCGGCCCGGCCGGCCATGCGCGGGGGTGGCGCGAATATTGCATTTGCCTCCCGTTCCGGCCCGGGGTAATCCCTCGACCCTCTTCGCCATGGATAAGCCGACCGTTTTGGAACTGACCCTCGGGAATCCCTACCTTCTCCTCTTTCTTCTCGCGGGGGCGGGGATGGCGCTGGGCAGGATCTCGGTGAAAGGTGTGAACCTCGGCACCTCGGGCGTGCTTTTTCTCGCGCTGGCCGCCGGACACTTCGGCTTCACCGTGCCGGCGGGCGCGGGCACGATCGGTCTCCTCCTCTTCGCCTATTGCGTGGGCGTCGGGGCCGGCAACCGGTTTTTCGCCAGCCTCAAACGGGAGGGGGTCGCCCTGCTCAAGGTGTCCGTCGCCGTCGTCGTGGCCGCCACCCTGACCGCCTGGGGGGTGGCCCGGCTGTTGTCCATACCCCCCGACCTCGCGGGCGGCCTCTTCGCGGGCGCCCTGACCAGCACCCCCGCCCTCGCGGCGGCCACCGAGGCCCTCGACGCGGCCGGGCGCTCCAATCTGGTGGTCGGCTACGGAATCGCCTACCCGTTCGGAGTGATCGTCGTCGTGCTATTCGTGCAGTTCCTCCCGCGCTGGCTGGGCGCCGGCGACGGGGCGATGGACGAGGACGGTGCCGGTCCGCCGTCGGAGGACGACGAATCCGTCCACACGGTTCTGGTCGAGGTGAGGAACCCTAACCTCTTCGGGAAACGGATTTGCGGGAGCGCCCTCGACGCGTTCCATTCCTGCAACGTGTCGCGCGTTCTGAAGGGGTCGAAGCTGGTCCCGCTCGGCTACGAGGACACCTTCTCCCCGGGGCAGAAGGTGTTCCTCGTCGGACGCGGACGCGAGATGCGGATCGCCATCGACTACATCGGCGAACGCTCCGACGAGGCCGTCCAGCCCGACGCCGAGAACGAGCGGCAGGTCCTCCTCGTGACCGGGAGGGAGATCGTCGGCCGGACCCTCCGCGAGATCGATCCGCTCCGGACCCACGGGGTCATCGTCACCCGGGTGCGCCGGCTCGATCACGAGTTCGTGGCCTCCGGCGAGACCCGGATCGAAAACGGCGACCAGATCACCGTCGTCGGTCCGCCGGACGCGCTCAAGGCCTTCGCCGCGACGGTCGGGCACCGGCCGCAGAGTCTGGGCGAGACGGATCTGATCTCCCTGTCGATCGGGCTGGCCCTCGGCATCCTGGTCGGGATCACGCCGTTCGCCCTGCCGGGAACGCAGGCGATCACCCTCGGCATGGCGGGCGGTCCCCTGCTCGTCGGCCTCATCCTCGGCCATTTCGGCCGGGTCGGGCGCATCACGGGCTACATCCCCCGGCCGACCCGTCTCCTCCTCCAGGAGTTCGGGCTGGCGCTCTTCCTCGCCGACGCCGGCATCCGGGGCGGGGCGGATCTGGCAGGAACCCTGGTTTCGCAGGGGTGGACCCTCCTGGCCGCCTCGCTGATCATCGTGACCGTCCCCCTCGCGGTCGCCTTCGTCCTGTGCCACTCGATCATGAAGATGAGCCTCCTCAAAACCCTCGGCGGCACCTGCGGGGCCATGACCTCGACTCCCGCCCTCGGGGTGATCTCCTCCAGGACGGATTCGTCCGTGCCCGTGGTGAGCTACGCCACCGCATACCCGGCCGCCTTGATCCTGATGACGATCTTCGCAAAAGTCCTGGTCGGCATTGGTTGGTGATGAGCAAGAGGAGGTCAGCAGCAGCCCCTTCGGAGAGCCGTATCGAGAGGGAGACGACCCCCCGGGGCGAGCGCTGGCGGCTGGTCGGCTCCTTCACCGTGCACGATCCCGAGCCCCCGCTCCCCCCGGCGGACGCGGGGGGGCCGCCGGGCGGGCGGGTCACGCTCGACGGCTCCGGAATCACCCGGTGGGACAATGTGCTCATCGTCCGCCTCGCGAGGTTGCGGCGCGTCGGCGGCGGCGGCGGAGAGGTCGTTCTGGACGGGTTTCCGCCCGCCGTCGAAGGTCTCCTCGGGCGGCTCGAATCGGATACCGGGGAGCAGGCGGAAACGCCCCCGCCCCGGGACAACCTGTTCGTGCGGATCGGCGGCCGCGGCCTCTCCGCGGCGGAGGGATTCCGCGGATTCCTCCTTTTTCTCGGCGAGACCGCCAGCAGCCTCGGCCGCCTCGTCCGGGGGAAGGCCGTCTTCCAGCGCTCCGACTTCATCGACCTGTTCTGGGAGAACAGCGGCCGCTCCATAGGGATCGTCTTTCTGATCAGCATCCTGACCGGACTGATCATGGCCTTCGTCGGGGCGATCCAGCTCTCGAAATTCGGGGCCAACATCTTCGTGGCCGATCTGGTGGCCATCGCCATGTTCCGCGAGATGGGGGCGATGATGACCGGCATCATCCTCGCCGGCCGCACCGGGTCGGCCTTCGCCGCCCAGATCGGCAGCATGAAGGCCAACGACGAACTCAACGCCCTGCGCACGATGGGGATCTCCGCCTTCGATTTCATCGTCCTGCCCCGCCTGGCCACCCTCGCCCTCATGATGCCGGTGCTCGCCTTTCTGGCCAGCCTCTCCGGCATTCTCGGCGGCATGGGCGTGTCGGTCGGGTTCATGGATCTGACGGCCGCCGAATACCTGAACCGAACCAGCGGGGCGATCACCGCGGGCACGTTCGTCGTCGGCATCGTGAAAAGCGCGGTTTTCGGAGGGATCATCGCCCTGACCGGCTGCTACAAAGGCATGGCCGCCGGATCGAGCGCCGAGGCGGTCGGACGCGCCGCCACCTCGGCGGTGGTCACCTCCATCGTGCTGATCATCCTCGCGGACGCGCTCTTCGCCGTCCTCTTCAACATCTACGGCCTGTGAACGACTCCCCCGAACCCCGGCTCTCGGTCCGCGACCTGTCCATCGGATACGACGGACGGGCGATCATGGAGGAAATCGGATTCGACGTCCGGCCGGGCGAGATCTTCTTCATCATCGGCGGCAGCGGATCGGGCAAGAGCACCCTCCTGAAGACCCTGATCGGGCTCCTCCCGCCGGTGGCGGGGCGGATCTTCTACGACGGGCGCGAATTCCGCGAGGACGATCCCGCCGGCGCCGCGGAGATCCTCCGCAACACGGGAGTCCTCTACCAGGGCGGCGCGCTCTTCAGCTCGATGACCCTGCTCGAGAATGTCGCCCTGCCCCTGCGGATCCACACCCGCCTCCCCGAGCGGGAGATCCGCGCCCTCGCCGAGTTCAAGCTCTCGCTCGTCGGACTGTCGGGCGCCGCCCGCAGATTCCCCCACGAGATCAGCGGCGGCATGATGAAACGGGCGGGCCTCGCCCGCGCCCTCGCCCTCGATCCGGGGGTCCTGTTTTTCGACGAACCCTCCGCCGGGCTCGACCCGCTGACCTCGCGCCGGCTCGACGAAACCATCGCCGGGCTCAACGAAAGCCTCGGGACCACCGTCCTCATCGTCTCCCACGAGCTGGCCAGCATCTTTGCTCTCGCCGACCGGGCCGTTTTCCTCGATGCTCGTTCCCGTCGGCAAGCGGAGGTCGGCGAACCCGCAGTTATGAAAGAGCGATCCAACCACCCGGGAATCCGGGATTTCCTCAGCCGGGGCGAGGCCGGCGGGGGCACGCGTCCTGCTCCCGAATCCGACCCGAACCGCAAATACAACGAATGACCCCGAAAGCCCTCCAGTTCCGGATCGGCCTCTTCCTCACCCTGGCGGCGGCGCTCTTCGTCGGGAGCCTTTTCTTTTTCGGGCTGACCAGCTTTTTCCAGGAAAAGACCCGCGTGGTCTCCTTTTTCAACGAGTCCGTCCGGGGTCTCAACACCGGGTCCAACGTGCGCTTCCGCGGGGTCGCGATCGGGGAGGTGGAGTCGATCCGCCTGAGCCTCGGCAAGGAGGCGGCCGGACGGGGCATACCGGTGATCTACGAGATCGACACGGGCCGGCTCCACAACAAGCTGGGCATGCCGATCGACATCGCCTCCCCCGCGAATTACAGGAAAGCCATCCAGGACGGGCTCACGGCCAAGCTTTCCAGCGAAAGCCTCGTCACCGGCCAGCTCTACATCGACCTCGATTTCCGCTCCCCGCCCGTCAAACCGGAGCCGTGGACGCTGGCGGGCGACCTCCTCTACATCCCCTCGACGCCCTCCCTCCTGGCCGACGTCACGGACCAGCTCGTCAAGATCGTCCAGAACGTGAGCCAGATCGATTTCGCCGCCATCGGCAACAACATGGACAAACTCCTGGTCCGGATCGACGAAAGCCTCCGCGACATCGACACGCGCAAGACCTCGGAGAACCTCAACGCCGCCCTGGTCTCGGCCCGCGGCTTGATCGAATCCGGAGACCTCCAGGCGATGACGAAGCAGTTCACCCGGACGGGGGCCGCCTTCGAACAACTCGCCGAAGACCTGCGGGACGGCAAAGGAGAGATGGGCCGCCCCCTGGCGGGAGCCATCGCCGACATCGCCGAGGCGACCGAGTCCGCGAACGCCGTCGCCGCTTCCCTCACCGGGCTGATCGAAAGCGCCACCGGCCCGGTGACCGAGATCGAGCAGACCCTGATCGAGTTCCGGCGGGCCACCGAGACGCTCCAGTCGTTCATCGAATTCCTCCGGCGCAATCCCAACGCCCTCCTCTTCGGCAAGGACCAACCATGAAGCAGCCCCTCCCCCTCCTGATCCCGCTCCTGCTGCTCGCGCCCGCCGGCTGCGTCAGTCTCGGCCCCGTCCCCGACAAGACGGAAACGGCGATCCTCGTCCTCGCGGAGAAAAAGGATCCACCCGCCTACCCGGCCCCGGTTTTCAATGTCGCCCTGCCCTCCTACCTCAACCAGTCCACGGTCTGGTACGCGACGGAGGAAGGACGCCTCCGGACGGTCCCGGGCTGGATCTGGGCCGAATCGCTCTCCCCGGCCCTCCGCCGCGAACTCGCCCTCGCCCTCGGGCGCTCCGACCCCTATCCCGGCGACGCCCGGATCGATCTCACCCTCAGCCGCTTCATCCTCCTCGACGACGGTTCGGCCGTCGCGGTCGCCGAAGGATCCTACTCCTCCGGTGACGAGACCCGCGCCCTCCCCGTGATCCGGATCCGTCTTGCCTCGGCATGGGATCCCTCCGCACCCGCCAGCTTCCTCGGCGGCTACCGCGCTCTCCTGGAGGCCACGGCCGCCCGGCTCTCCGCTTCGCTTGACGATTCCGTCAAGAAAGAGTAAGCCCACTCCGGTTCCGTGAAAAAGAAAGTCCGAATCCTCCTCCCCCCGATCCTCCTTTTGGCCTGCCTGCTCCCTCTGTTGCCGGCGTCCGACCGCCCCTCCGGCAACGACGCGGAAACCGGAACCGAATCCTCCCCGCTGAGCGGCTACCGCTTCGTCCCGGACCGCGCCTTCGACCTGCTCTCGGCCGACGAGGCCGAAGAGCCTCAAGAAGACGAAGAGGCCGAGCGCCCGCCTTCCGAACCCGCCGGAACGGAACCCGGAACCGCCGTTCCGGCCGCGCCCCCGCCTACCGTGGTGACCGGCGACGTACCCGACGATTTCGAAGAGCTGTTCCCCACCGTGGTCGAAGACACGCCGCCGGCGGATGCGGAGGCGCCCCCGCCCGCGGCCGGCGCGTCCCTGCGGTCCCTTCTTCCGCCGCCCGAAGAGCCCGCGCCCGGCGACCCGGCGGTTCTGCCGCCGGTCGAAGAGAGCGGCCCCGGGGATCCGCTTCCTCCCCCGACCGTCGCGACCGACGAACCCCGGCCCGACGAAAGCCTCCCCGCGCTCACCGGCCCCCGGGAAGCCCCGCCCCGCTCCGACGAGGAGCTGACCTTTCCCCTGACCCTCGAGATTCCCGACATCCCGGACGACGAGCGCCCGCCGCAAACCGTTCCCGCCGGCCGGACCGGCACGGCGGCGACCACCAGCGACCGGCGCGGCGGGACAGCCCCCGTCTTTCCCGTCCTGCATGGCTCCGCCCCCGCGGCCGTCGGGGTCGGCGCCACCCTCGGCGACAACTCCGACATCTTCGTCGATGCCCTCGTCCCCTTCTGGCAGACCGGCGACGACGCCTACCGGACCATCCTTTTCCTCGCTCCGCGGATCACCGGCACCGAGGAGGAAACCAACAGCGGATCGCTCGGTCTCGGCATCCGCAGCCTGCGCGGCGAGGGGGCCCTCCGCGGAAGAAGCTTCCCCTGGATCATCGGCGCCAACGTCTTCTACGACTTCACCCGGTCCTCGAACGATTTCGACTACAGCCAGTTCGGGGCCGGCCTCGAATGGATGTCCCCGCTGATCGACCTAGTTGGATGACTTCAGTCGTCCAACCCGGAACGGCTTGGCGGGACAGACCTTGCCCACGGCTTCCGGCGAGGCGGCGACCGTGTGGACGCTGCGATGCCCTCCTCCGTCCCGGCCCAGGGGAGCAGCCGGAAGGCTGGACACC
>JBKHCX010000060.1:0-15130 GCA_046541615.1 Puniceicoccaceae bacterium | reverse complement strand
CCCCCCCTCCGTGCCGCGGGAGCGGAGTGTCCCGTCCCCCTCCGTGCCGCGGGACACTCTCTGGTTTTCTACTTCGTGCCCCAGACCCGGTAGAAGACGGCGCCGCCCGCCGGAAGGGCGTTATCGACGAAGACGTTCTCGGGCGGCGCCGACGGGAGGGGGCCGGAGATGTCCACCCAGCCAGCGCCCGGCGCGGTGGATCGCTCGACGTGGTAGGTGTAGCCGGCGGCGCTGTTCCACGAGATCTCCATGCCGTCCGGATGGGGCCCGATGACCGCGCGCAGGGGGAAGACGGTGTAGGTGTAGGTGACCGGAGTTCCGGGGAGGATCCAGAGATCCTCTCCGTCGGCTGCGGTTCCGGCGGTCTTGACGATGTCCACTCCCGTCGGGGGCAGCCAGAGGCCGAGATCCCACGAGCGGTCATGCTCCATGGCGTCGAGGTCGGTGATCGGAGTCAGAGCCTTGGTGAAGGCGCCGTCCGTGAAACGGTCGCCGGCATCGCCGCCCGCGGGGGCAAGCGTCCCGACGTCGGAGTCGAGAGCGTCGTCCGGACCGGCGTTGGGAACGGTGATGGTGTAGCTGTCCGGAACCGAGAAAACCGCGTAGTACTCGCCCCGGTCGAGGTCCGGGAACAGGTAGAAACCCGGATCGCCGTCGAAGTCGTCGGAGGTGACGGTGAAGCCGACGTGACGGTCGGTGGAGGGATCGCGGTCGCCGTCGCCGAAGCCGCCGACGGGTCCGTCCTCGTAGAAATCGACCCGGATTCCGTTGAGGCCGGGCTCGCCCGGGTCCTGGATGCCGTCGCGGTTCACGTCGAGCCAGACGTAGTCGCCGTAGGAGGCGTTCTCGTCCGGCCGGACCTTGATCCCCACCTGGTTCGGTTCGGACGGCAGGAGTTCCGACCCCGTGTCCACCCGGGTTCCCTTGTAGCCGAAGGAATTCCACGCGATCCGGCCGTCGGTCGGCGTGCCGACCGGGGCGCGCATGGGCCAGTTGAGTTCGAACCGCTCCCCGGGCCGGATGGTCAGGCCGTCGAAAACGAAGAGGAGCGACCGCGCTTCGGTGATCGTGGCGGGCGGGGTCGTGCTCCAGTCGGGATCCTCCGGATCGACCACCCCGCTGTTGTAGTCCGGGCGTTCGGGATTGGCGGAACGGCTGTAATAGACGGTGACGCCGGCCGGGGCGGTCGCCGGACCGGCGAGGGCCGCGATCCATTCCGTGTCGCGTTCGCTGAGATCGACCACGCCGGTGTCCCCGATGATGGGAAGGATGTCGAGGATCTCGGCGTCCTCGATCGGAACATTTCCGGTGTTTTCAACGATGAGACGGTAGTCGGCGAGGCCGCCGGGAACCGTTTCCCCCGATTCCGGAAAACGGCTCCATTCGCTGTCGAGCTGCCCGAACACCCATTTGATGGAGTCCATGGAGGCGCGCCCGGCGACGCGGGTGGCGGCCTGCTTGTGAAAAATGGTTTCCCCGGTGTCCGAATCGGCATCGAGGTCATCGGCATCCGTCGCGGACGACACGCCATTGTAGGCGTCGATCTCCGCGTTCCTCCAGTCGGCGAGGTGGATGCGGTTCGGAATATTGCCGTAGATGGTCCCGTCCGGAACCTCCGCATCGAACGAGATCTCAAACTTCTCCCCGATTTTGAGATCGTAGGCGGTGGCGTGGGCGGAGGTCCAGGACCAGCGCAGGAGGGTGCGGCCCGTTCCGTTGTAGTCGCCGATGGCCTCGAAATGGGGGTCGGGGGCTCCAGCGGGCTTCGAGAGGACCCGCGCGCTGCCGGGAACATAGACCAGCCCGGCGTCGAGCAGGTCGGCAAGAACCGGCTCAACCATGTCCTGGGCGGCCAGCGGATGGTTCTCCAGTTCGACCGTATAGGTTACCACGCCCCCGTCGGCAACCGGGTCGGGGGAGTCGGACTTCGCCAACTGAACAACCGGCCGGACGGATTTCACGGTGACGTTGCCATCGTCGGTCGCCGACCGCGGGGCGCCCGTGTGGTCGGTATAGGAGAGGGTGGCGGTGTTGTTCACCGTGCGGCCCTCGGGAACGGGCGTGCCCGAGCGATCCACCGTTAGGATCGTCCCGCGAATCTGGAAATCCCGGACTTCGTAGCCGACCGGAAGGGTGCCGAAGTCCCAGCGAACCGCAGTGATGTACTCGCCCGCCCCCAGCCCGAGGCCGGAAACATCGACCCAAGACGAGGAGGTCCCCCCGTAGGGATTGCCGCCCAGCCCGATCCAGCCGCCGGATGCGTTCGTCTCGTAAAACACGCTGACACGATCATTCAGCCCCGCGGGCGTGCCCTGCAGGCGGGGGACCCGGATGCGGGTGACCTCGACCTCGTCCGGAATGACATCGGTCACCGACACGTCCGCCATCGGCACATTGCCGTCATTGGCGAGGGTGAAGGACCAGGTTTTGCCGGCTTCCTTCCCCTCGTAAACGAACTTGCCGTCCACGCCCTTTCTGAAATTGGCGGAAGAGGAGGGAAGCTCGATGGAGTGGGACGTCTGGTCGCCTTTGGAAAAGGGCGCGCCGCCAAGTGGAGTTCCGGTCATCTCCAGATGATTCACCACGGTGTCGCCGACGGCGAAGGCTGTGTCCGGAAAACGGACCGTCAGGGTGCGGGTGGCGGTTTCGCCCGCGTCGAGGCCGCCTACGTCCCACGTAACCGTGTTGGCGGCCGGATCGTGGACCCCGCCGCCCGCGTTCACAACCTCGGTCCCCGCCGGCAGGGTGTCGATCAGGACCACCCCGGTCAGATCCAGCGCCCCGGTGGCGTTCTGGTTGCGGGCGCGCACCCGGTAGGTGACGTTCTCGTTCAGTGGAATGCCCGAGCCCAGAAGCACCTTTTCGACCGACGAACGGTCCGAGGCGCGGGCGGTGATGGAAACCGGAGGCGTGGTCACCGGCGTCTGGCCGTCGGCCTCGATCGTCACCCGGTTGGCCGCCACCGTGCCATCCGGGGTCTCGCCGGGTTTGAAGCGGGCCTTGATCTCCAGCTCGCCCGTCTTCCCGTCATCGAGGGGGCTCTTGAAAAAGATGGTGAGGGTATGGCTGGCTTCGTCGTAGGCGGCCGGAGGAAAGGCGGCAACCGAACAGGAGGCCGTTTGTCCGCACGGATCTTCTTTTGTTCTTCCGAAGGAGACTGATCCCGGCCCGCCGGCAAAAGGGAGTGCCGTTCCCCGGGGCGGTTCCGCCTCACCGGCCGCAATACAGCTCGTGCATCAGGTCGAGAATCCGCCCGACATCGGCGCGGACGATCCGGTAGTGCTGGGTCTGGCGGTCCCGCCGCCGCTCCACCAGCCGGGCCTTCCGCAGCTTCGCCAGGTGCTGGGAGAGCGAGGACTGGCTCAGGTTCATCCGGGCGCCGATCTCCCCGACCGAAAGTTCGCCGTGGCGCGACAAGTGGCAGAGGATCTCCAGCCGCGCCGGGTTGCTGAGCAGCGACAGGGTGGAGGACGCCCGCCGGAGATCCTCGCGGCGGGGAAGGAAATCAGTCGCGGAGGCGTTCATCGGCGGAAGCGGCCGACCGGGAGCCGCGGAAGGGAAGGATTACAGATATTCATCGCACGCAACACCAGTGCTACACCATCGCGCCCATCCGGTCAAACTGATTTTAGAAAAAACTAAATTAATGCTTGATAAATTAGAAAATTATGAAATAAATGCCGGCATGAAACTGAACATCGATCGAGCGGTTTTCGTGGTGGCCGGGACGGTTGTCCTGCTCTCCGTCGCCCTGGGGCACTGGGTGAGCGAGTGGTGGCTGCTGCTGGCGGTGCTGGCGGGGGTCAACATGATCCAGTCGGCCTTCACGGGTTTCTGCCCGCCCGCCATACTTTTCCGCAAGCTGGGGCTGCCCGCCGGGTGCGCCTTCCGCGGGGCGGAACCGAAACAGAAGGGGGAATCGTGAAATCGATCACCGAAGCGGGGATCCGCCGTCCGCGGACAACGATCGCCGCCAGCGCGGCTCTGACCGTCGCGCTTCTTCTCGGGGCGCTTCTTCCGAGCGTCTGGCCCGGAACCTTCTCCATGCTCCACCCGGTCCGGGTGGACACCGATCCGGAGAACATGCTGTCGGACGACGAGCCGGTCCGGGTCTTCCACCGCGACAAGCAGGACGAGTTCGCCCTCTACGACCAGGTCGTGGTCGGCGTGGTCCGGGACGCCGACGGGCGTGGGGTCTTCACCCCCGGGGTCCTGGCGCACGTGGACGAGCTGGTGGACTTCGCGAAGGGTCTCGACGGGGTGATCGGATCGCAGATTCTCTCGCCGTCCACGGTGGACAACATCGAGCAGGCGGGTCTCGGCGCGGTGTCGTTCGAGTGGCTCATGCCGCGGCCCCCGCAGTCGCAGGAGGAGGCGGACGCGGTGCGCGACCGGCTCCTGAACCTGCCGATGATGGAGGGCTCCCTCGTCTCGGAGGACGGCCGTTCGCTGATGCTCCTGATCCCCATCGAGTCCAAGGACTACAGCCACGAGGTCTCGACGGCCCTGCTGCGCAGGATCGGCGCCTTCGACCCGGCCACGGGCGAGGAGTACCACATCACCGGGCTGCCGGTGGCCAACGACACCTTCGGGGTGGAAATGTTCAAGCAGATGGCGATGTCGGCGCCGATCGCCATGCTCCTGATCTTCATCCTGATGCTCCTTTTCTTCAAGCGCTTCCAACTGGTGGTCGCGCCGATGTTCGTGGCCATGATGTCGGTCATCCTGACGATGGGCCTGCTCATCATGACCGGGAACACCGTGCACATCATGAGTTCGATGATCCCGATCTTCATCATGCCGATCGCGGTTCTCGACGCCGTCCACATCCTCTCCGAGTTCTACGACCGGTATCCGGATTACAAGGACAAAAAGAAGGCCATCCGCGAGGTCATCGACACGCTCTGGAAGCCGATGCTCTTCACCTCGCTGACGACCACGGCGGGCTTCGCCTCGCTGGCCCTGGCGCCGATCCCCCCGGTGCAGGTGTTCGGCATATTCGTCGCCGTGGGGGTGCTGCTGGCCTGGATACTGACGATGCTCTTCATCCCCGCGTTCATCGTGCTCATGGACGAGCGGCGCCTGGAGGGGTTCGGCCTCAAGCCCGCCGAAGGCGAGGAATCGGCCCGCGGTGTTCTGCTGTGGCTGAGCCGGTTCACCCGGCGGCGGGCGCGGTGGGTGCTCGCGGCGGGGGTCCTGCTCCTCGGCGTGGCCGCCTACGGAATCGCCCAGATCGGCATCAACGACAACCCGATCAAGTGGTTCGAGCCGAACCACCGGATCCGGGTGGCCGACGACGTTCTGAACGAGCGCTTCGGCGGGACGTACCCGGCCTACCTCCACCTGGAAGCCGCCGGGGCCGACGCCTTCAAGAACCCGGAAATGCTCCGCTATCTGGAGGATCTGCAGTCCCATGCCGCCGGATCCGGACTCGTCGGAAAGACCCAGTCGCTCGCCGATCTGGTCAAGACCGTTTACCGCGAACTGCTCGGCGGCGGCGAGGAGCACCACCGTGTGCCGGACACCGCCCCGGCCGTCGCCCAGACGGTCATGACCTTCGAAAGCAGCCACCGGCCGGAGGACGTTTACCACCTGGTGACCCCGGATTTCTCCGGGGCGACCGTCTGGTTCCAGCTCAAGAGCGGCGACAACGCGGACATGACGAAAGTCGTCGAGCGGGTGGACGCCTTTCTGGCGGAGAACCCGCCCCCGGAGGCGCTCGAAACCAACTGGTTCGGCCTGACCTACATCAACGTGGCCTGGCAGGAGCGGATGGTGGCGGGCATGTTCGAGTCCCTCCTGTCCTCCTTCGCGGTGGTCCTGCTGCTGATGATGGTGCTCTTCCGCTCCGCCCTCTGGGGCATCCTCTCCATGATTCCGCTCACGGTGACGATCGCCCTGATCTACGGCGTGATCGGTCTGATCGGCAAGGCCTACGACATGCCCGTCGCCGTGCTCTCCTCGCTCAGTCTCGGGCTCGCCATCGACTACGCGATCCACTTCCTGGCGCGGAGCCGCGAACTGCGCAAGCGGCACGCGACCTGGGAGGCGACCCTCGCCGAGATGTTCGGGGAGCCGGCCCGGGCGATCACCCGCAACATCATCGTCGTCGGCGTCGGCTTCCTGCCGCTGATCCTCGCCCCGCTGGTGCCCTACCAGACCGTCGGCTACCTGATCTCCTCCATCCTCGTGGCGGCGGGGGCGGCCACTCTTTTTCTCCTGCCGGCCTTGCAGACGATCTTCGCGCGCCGGCTCTTTCCCGAAAACCCGAAAAACGACCCATCATGAAGACAAGCATCCTTCTCCTCTCACTTCTGGCGGCGGGCCTCCCGCAGCTCCAGGGGCTCACCGGCTCCGAGATCGCCGACCGCGCGGCGGTCGCCTCCTACTACCAGGGGGACGACGGGCGGGCCGAGGTCACCATGACGATCACCGACGGGCGCGGGCGCGAACGCAAGCGCGAGATGGTGATCCTGCGCCGCGACAGCGGCGGGGATCTCGGCAGGCAGCGTTTCTACGTGTATTTCCGGGCTCCGGGCGACGTGAGCCGCACGGCCTTCCTCGTCTGGAAGAATCCCGGGGCCGACGACGACCGCTGGCTCTACCTGCCCGCGCTGGACCTGATCCGCCGGATCTCGGCGAGCGACGAACGCACCAGCTTCGTCGGTTCCCACTTCTTCTACGAGGACGTCTCCGGGCGCTCCCCCTCGGACGACGAGCACACCCTGGCCGACGAGACCGACGTGTACTACGTGCTCGACAGCACCCCGAAAGATCCGGACTCGGTGGAGTTCGCCTCCTACCGGACGTGGATTCACAAAGAGAGCTTCATCCCGGTGAAAACCGAGTACCGGGACGCCGACGGCGAAACCTACCGGACCTACGAGGCCCTCGGCGTGGAAACCATCGACGGCAGGCCGACCGTGGTCCGGTCGCGGATGAGCGACGCGGAGCGGGGCGGAAACACCGTCCTGACCTACGCCAACGTCCGCTACGACCTGGGGCTCGGCGAAGACCTCTTCACCGAGCGCTACCTGCGCAACCCGCCGGAGCAGGTGCGGTAGGAAAAGCCCCCCCGGGCGATAGGGGATTGATTTTCCGCCGCGCCTCTTGCTGAATGGGGTTCCTGGGTTTGCGGCGATGACCGCCGGAAACCCTTTTTCCCCTCATGATCACACCTGAATTACATTCCCAGATCGACGAACTGCACAAGCGTGCCGGATACCTGTGGAGGTATCTTTGACGTCGATGGCAAGATCCGATCCATCCAGGAGTCGGAGGCCCGCATGGCCGAGCCCGGCTTCTGGGACGACAACGAGGCCGCCCAGAAGCTGACCTCCTCCGTCAGCCGCGAGAAGCGCCTGGTCGAGAGCATGACCCGGCTCCGGACCGAGGTCGAGGACGTCCGGACCCTGGCCGAACTCGCCGACGAGGAGGAGGAGAACGAGGCGGAGGCCGCCGATGCGGCCGCCGAGACCACCCGCCTGGCGGACGAACTCCGGCGCAAGATCGACCGGCTGGAGCTGGAGTCGTTCCTGAGCGGCCCGCTCGACGGCAACAACGCCATCCTGAGCATCCACGCCGGGGCGGGCGGTACCGAGTCCTGCGACTGGGGCGAGATGCTCCTGCGCATGTACACCCGGTGGGGCGAACGGGCGGGATTTTCCGTCGAGATCCAGGATCTCCAGCAGGGGGAGGAGGCCGGCATCTCCCGGGCGACCCTCCGCATCGCCGGCGACAACGCCTACGGTTTCGCCAAGGCCGAGCGCGGGGTCCATCGGCTCGTGCGGATCAGCCCCTTCGATTCGAACAAGCGCCGGCACACCTCCTTCTGCTCGGTCGATGTGATCGCCGAGGTGGACGACGACATCGAGGTCGATGTCAACGAGGAGGACCTGCGCGTCGATACCTACCGCGCCAGCGGCAAGGGCGGGCAGCACGTGAACAAGACGGATTCGGCCGTGCGCCTGACCCACCTGCCGACCGGCCTGGTCGTCGCCTGCCAGAACGAGCGGTCGCAGCACAAGAACAAGGCCACCGCGATGCGCATCCTCAAGTCCCGCATCTACGAGCGGATGCAGGACGAGAAGCGTTCGGAGATGGAGAAATTCTACGGGGACAAGGGCGAGATCGCCTGGGGCAACCAGATCCGCAGCTACGTCTTCCAGCCCTACCAGATGGTCAAGGACCTGCGGACGGGCGAGGAGACCTCGAACGTGCAGGCGGTCATGGACGGCGACATCGATCCGTTCATCCACGCCTGGCTCCGGGCCGGTTGCCCGGTCGGGCGCGCCGCCGCGGCGGCGGCGGAGGACAACTGATGGAGCGCGCGGCGTTGGAGTCGGCTTTCGCCCGGACCCCCCTCTTCGCCGAGAAGTCGTGGGTCCTCTCCCCGGAGCCCTTTCCTTTGCCGGAGCGCCATCTCCGGGAGATCCGCGCGATCGGCCCCGCGCTCGCCGAGTTCCAGCTCGCGCTGGAGAGACTCTACCGCCGCGCGGCGGAGGGGCGGCGCATCCTTCGCAACGGCGACCTGACCGCCGACTGGGTGGCCGGCTACCTCGACCGCGGCAAGCCGGACGACCTCGTGGCGCACGGGCGCCATCCCGCCCTCAAGAACGAACTCCCGGCCGTCATCCGGCCCGACCTGTTGCTCACCGAGGACGGATTCTGCCTGACCGAGATCGACTCGGTGCCCGGCGGAATCGGCCTGACCGGCTTCCTGAACGAACTCTACCGCGCCGACGGGGGGGTCGTCGGGAGCGACGCCGGCATGCCGGACGCGTTTTTCGAGGCCGTCACGGGCGGGGTCGGTCCCTACGACAATCCGTTCGTGGCCATCGTCGTCAGCGACGAGGCGGAGACCTACCGGCCGGAGATGGAGTGGCTGGCGGGCCGGCTCCAGCGCAAGGGGCGGCGGGTTTTCGTCTTCCACCCCGACGAGCTGATGATCCTCGGCGACACGGTCTGCGCCTCGCTCGACGGCGATCCGCAGACCGTCGATGTGCTCTACCGCTTCTGGGAACTGTTCGACCTGCCGTCGTTCCCCTGGGCGGAGGGGCTGCTCAAGGCGGTGGAGGCGGGCGCTCTCCGGGTGACCCCGCCGATGAAGCACTTCCAGGAGGAGAAACTCGCTCTCGGGCTGCTCCACCACCCCAAGCTCCGCGCCTTCTGGGAGGAGAACCTGTCCAGGCAGGTGCGGCGCATCCTGTTCCGGATCGTGCCGGAGACCTGGATCGTCGATCCCGCCCCCGTCCCGGCGAACGCCTTTCTCCACGCGCCCGCCGTCGGAGGCATGCCCGTGTCGTCCTGGGACGAACTCGGGGCCGGCTCCCAGAAGGAGCGCAACCTGATCCTGAAGATCAGCGGCTATCACGAGACGGCGTGGGGCGCCCGCAGCGTCGTCCTCGGCAGCGATGTCTCGCGCGAGCACTGGACCGCCGCCCTGCGCGCCGCGATGCGGGCCGGCGGCGAGCACCTCCACGTGCTCCAGCGCTTCGAGAAGCCGATGCGGATCCGGCATCCGGTTTTCGGCGACGGCGACGCGCCCGAGCCCATGGAGGGGCGGGTGCGGTTGTGCCCGTTCTTTTTCCGGCGCGGCGGGGGGCGCTGCGAGTTGGAGGGCGTCCTCGCCACCGTGTGCCCCGCCGACAAGAAGATCATCCACGGGATGAGCGAGGCGACTCTCCTGCCCGTGCGGGCGGGGGGCGGCGAACCGTGAACGGCGGCGGGGCAGGGCCGCGCGCGGCGCTGGTCTTCGACGTGGACCGCGCGGCCGACCGGCTGCCGCCCTTTCCGCCGGAGATCCTGCTGCCATGACGAAGACCGCCCCATCCGCGCCGCGGGTCGCCCTGGTGACCGATCTGTTTCCGCCCGTCGTGGGCGGGGCCGAAACCCACGCCCGCGACCTGGCGGTGGCCCTGGCCGGCGCCGGTGCGAAGGTCACCGTGCTCACGCGCCTGGCCGGGAAGGGGCTGCCCCCCCGCGAGGTTCTCGCGCCCGGGGCGGAGGTGGTCCGCACCGGTTCGCCCGGGAGTCCGCGCTGGGGGAAGTACGGCTTTGTTCCGGCCCTGCTCCGGGAGTGGCGTCGCCGGTCCGGGGAGTTCGACGTGGCCTGCCTGTGCGGGTTCCGGGTTCTCGGCTGGCCCCTCGCCCGGGCGGCGGCGCGCACCGGCACTCCGCTCGTCCTCCGGGCGGAGGTGCTCGGCGAGATGTCCGGCGGGTTCATCTGGAAGAAGCCGGAGCGCGCGGAGAGCCGCCTTCTCCGCCTTCTCTTCCGGCCGGTCATCGCGGCACGGAACCGCCGCTTGATCCGCGATGGCTGGTTTCTCGCCATCTCGGGGGCCGTCGAAGAAGAGTATTCCGCCGCCGGAGTGCCGCCGGAGCGCGTCCGGCGGATTCCCAACGGCGTCGATACGGATCGTTTCCACCCGCCGGAGCCGGGGGAGCGGGAGCGTCTCCGGCGCGAGTTCGGGTTCGGCGAGGAGCCGGTCTTTCTCTACTCCGGCAAGCTGAACCGCGGCAAGGGGCTCGGCGACCTGCTCGCGGCGTGGGAGGCGTTCCGCGCGGAAGGCGGGCCCGGCCGGCTCGTTCTCGTCGGCTCCGGGGGCGGGCAGTTTCTCTCCATCGAGGAGGAACTGCGGGGCAGGGCGGGGGATCCCGCCTCCGGGGTGACCTTCACCGGATACCGCGACGATGTCGGGCGCTGGCTGCGGGCGGCCGATGTTTTCGTCTTTCCCTCCGAGGCGGAGTCCTTCGGGCTCGCCCCCCTCGAGGCCAACGCCAGCGGCCTCCCGGTGATCTGCACCCCCGCCGGGGCGCTGGCCGAAACGGTGCCCGACGGGATCGCGGGGATCCGGGTGCCCGTCGGCGACCCGGGCGCCATCCGCCGGGCCATGGCGGAGCTGGCGGCCGATCCGGATAGGCGGCGGGCGATCGGACGGCGGGCCCGCGAACGGGTGGTCGCGGAGTATTCCTTCGCGGCGGTCGCCCGGGCGTACCTGGACTGGTTCGCGGAGCTGGCCGGAGGGGCGGGACGGTGAGCGAGGGCGCGCGGGAGGATCCGGGCGACTGGAGGACGCTCGCCGGGCAGAGCCTTTGGAATTTCGCCGGGCTCACGCTGCCGCTCCTGCTCGCCCTCGTGGCGATTCCCCTCCTCGTCGAGCACCTCGGAAAGGAGCGCTTCGGCGTCCTCGGGATCGTGGGTCTGGTCATCGGCTACATGAGCGTGTTCGACCTGGGGCTGGGGCAGGCGCAGGGCTACTTCATCGCCGACCGCCGGGGCCGGGGGCGTGTTGGCGAAGCCCCGGTCGTGTTCTGGACCGGTGTTTCGATGATCTTCGTCCTGGGGGCCGTCTTCTCGGCCCTGGCCTTCTTTCTCGGGGACTGGTTCGCGACCTCCGTTCTGCAGGTGGAACCGGAGCTGGAGGATGAGGTCGCCGGGGCCTTCCGGGTTGTGCCGTTCGTCGTGCCGTTCGTCATGCTCACGCCCTGCCTTGTGGCCACTCTGGAGGCCTATCAGGAGTTCCGCCTGGTCAATCTGATCCGTATCCCGACGGGGGCTGCGTATATTCTCGCCCCCCTACTGGTCCTGCCCTTCACCTCCTCGCTCGTCGCCGTCGTGGCCGCTCTCGGGATCGGGCGCCTGATCGAAACCGTCGTCTTCTTCCACTTCTGCCGCCGCAAGGTCGGGAGCGGCTACCTGCCCCGTCCGAGCGGATTCTACGCCCGCGGAATGGTCCGCTTCGGCGGATGGATGACCGTGACCAACATCGTCCAGCCCGCCATGATCCACGGCGACCGGTTCTTCCTCGGCGGCATGCGCGGGCTTGTGGCGGTCGCCTATTACGTGACCCCCGCTGAATTGATCGTCCGGTTGCTGGTCGTCCCCCGGTCGCTGGTGACCGCTCTTTTCCCCAACCTGACCATGCGGTTCGCCGGAAACCGCGGGGGGGTGGAGGACCTCTTCAGCCAGAGCCTCCTCCTGCTCACGGCCATCCTTTCGGCGGGCGCGGGCGTGCTCGTCGTTTTCGGCCCGTGGGCGCTCGGGCTCTGGCTCGGGGAGGATTTCCGCGCGAACAGCGGGCCGGTGCTGCGCTGGCTCTCGGTGGGAATCGTCGCGCTGAGTCTGGCCTACGTCCCCCAGTTCCTCGTCCAGGCCTCCGGCAAACCCTCGCACACCGCGCTCGCCCACCTCGGACAGTTGCCCGTTTACGTCCTGCTCGCCTGGGCGGGGATCGCCCTGGGCGGGGTGACCGGCGCGGCCATCGCCTGGGCGCTGCGCGGGGCGATCGAGCTGGCGGTCATGCTCGTGCTCGCCCGGCGCAGGCTCCCGGGCATGGCGGGCCGCATGGGGCGCCTCGTCCTCTCCTTTTCCGCGGCGATCGGGATGCTCCTGGCCATGGTCTTTCTGCCGGACACCGGCGGGGGGATGGCGCTCGGCTCGGTCCTGATCGGAATCCAACTGGTTCTCGCCTGGTGCTTCCTGATCGGCCGGGCGGAAAAAGAGTTGCTCGGCGGGGTGTTGAATCGTCTTTTCAACAAAGCATGATCCGGGTGCTCCATATCATCGACAAAATGAGCGTCGATGGCTCCGGGATCCACGGGATCGCCCGGGCGCTGGAGTGGTGGGCCTCGCGGGCGGATCCGTCCAAGGTCGTGTTCCGCATTCTCAGCCTGCGGGGACGCGAGGAGGAGGCCGCCGGATTCTTCGAGAAACGCGGGATCGATCTTCGTTTCGTCAGCATGGGCAGGTTCGACCCGCGCACGCTTCCGGTCCTGTGCCGGGAGGCCCTGTCGTGGCGGGCCGATGTCCTGCATCTCCACGGCTACGCCTCCACGAATTTCGGGCGGCTCGCGTCGCGGATCCTCTCGCTCCCGAACGTGGTCCACGAGCACGTGGTTTTCCCGAGCCAGCCGCTCTACCAGGAATGGGCCGACGCGCTGCTGGCCAAGATCACCGATTCGTCGCTGGCCATCTCCCCGGCGGTGGCCGATTTCATGGTCCGGGAGCGCCGGGTCCCCGCCCGGACGCTCGAAACGTTCTTCTACGGAATACCCTTCGACGAGTACACTCCACCGACCGGGGCGGAAATCGCCGCCGCCCGCCGGGCGGCGGATATTCCCGGGGACGCCCCGGTCATCGTAACGGCGGGCCGCCTGGCTCCGCAGAAGGGCCTGGGGATCCTCGTGGGGGCGTTCGCCCGTTTGGCGGCGTCGCGGGGCGATCCGCGCCTGGTGATCGTCGGCGGGGGCCCGGAGCGGTCCGCGGTTGAAGCGGCCGCCGCCCGGGCGGGTCTCACGGACCGCGTCCGGCTGGTCGGTTTCCGGAAGGACGTCCGCCCATGGATCGCCATGGCCGATGTCTTTGTGATCGCCTCGCTCTACGAGGGCGGCCCGATCACCCTTTTCGAGGCCATGCGCCTGTCCCGGGCCATCGTCGCCACCCCGGTCGGGTTGATCCCGGGGGCGATCCGGGACGGAAAGAACGGTCTCCTCGCTCCCGTCGGCGACGAGGAAGCCTTGGCCGCCGCCCTCGCGCGGGTCCTCGACGACGGCGCCTTCGCCCGTCGGCTCGGCGGGCAGGCCTTCCGCGATTCGCACGAGTGGGACGTAAGGGCCGCCGTGCGCCGCCTGACCGATTTCTACCGGCGGCTGACGGCGGATTGGTAGGGTCGGGTTATCACGGAGAGGCGCGGCGTCAGCCCTTGCCTCTGCCGCCCTCTGTGGTCCCGGCACGGGCGCGTTGGAATCGGTGATCCATCCTTCATCTGTCCCGCCAGGCCGTTCCGGGTTGGACGACTGAAGTCATCCAACTACCCGCCTCCGTCTTTCGGGCAATCGGGAGGCACCGCGGCAACCTGGTATAAATCGTAAGGGATCCGGTGGAGGGTGCCGCGGAAAGGGCGGCGGCGCATGCTGCGGGGGCGGAGGGTTCAATCGGCCTCGCTACCCGATTCGATTTCCTGAATCCCTTCGAGGAGTCTTACCGTAGGATCATCTTCAATAAAGGATTTCGCGGCCGTTCTGGACAGCCACAAGTGGACTTCTTGCTCTGCAATTTCATCTTCCTCGGTAAACTCAGTCCGGGCAATCTTCATTTGCGGCAGGTTCTCGTCGAAATAAACCCAGTCTCCGAAAGACCATTCGCATCTGAATCCGGCTAGTTCAATCCAGTAGGAACCCGAACTCGCGGCGGCTGATTCCGGATCTTCATCCATCACAAAAGTTCCTCTGGATTTCGTCTCTCCCGCAACTATCTGCACCCATGAATACCGGGCCGCCTTCCCCTGGTCGGTCGCCGACGATAGATGCTTTTCCAGTTTCAGGCAAAGCAAGGTATCCTCATTCTTGAGAATCAGATAGCGTCCGAAGGGTGACCGGACAGCATTTGACCCGGTCCCACTTCCTATTGATTTCCAGTGTTTGTAGGACCGTATCGCCGCTTCCTTCTCTTCCTGGCTTGCCGAATGGCCTTCGGCGCTGAGCGCGACATCCGGGATTCCGTGATCCTTCAACATATCGAAAACCGAGGTGACTCTCTTGAATGGTGCCATCCGGTCGGCCACGACGCTCACCGGCTCATCCGTTGGGATTGTTTCGATTCTATCTTGAAGTTCCTGCGCGGTAACGGATTCGCCCTCAAATCTGAATCCGGTCTCGTCGATCTCAATCCTGATCTGGCTGGAAACAGGTTCCTTCTCCAGCTTGGAAAGCTTTTCTTTCAGAGCCGTTACGGCCAGTTCCTGCCGATGAATCTCTTCGCGGAGAATCTGAATATCTTCTTCGGTTACGGTTGACGATCCGGCAACCGCCGAAATTGCGGAAAACATAGCTGCTCCGAGTGTGAGGATGGGTGTTTTCATATCCTTGCCGACCGTAGAGCGGGATCTTCCGGCCGGCAAGGAAGATTCGTCGTGAATTCATGTGGATCGCCGGGCGTCTGGGATGGTTTGATCGCTGCGTCCGGATAGGCGCTCGCGTGGGCCCCGCCGGAAGCCGTTGGCAATGTCCGTCGCGCCCAGCCGTTCCGGGTTGGACGACTGAAGTCATCCACCTACGTGGTCGCATGACTTCAGCCGTGCGACCCCGGGCGGGCGGCGACTCCGCCGCGGCGGGCTGAAGCCCGGACACC
>JBKHCX010000059.1:0-15247 GCA_046541615.1 Puniceicoccaceae bacterium | reverse complement strand
CCGGAGAGTTCCATTCCGGAGAGTTCCACTGGGAATGTCGTTTCTGCCACGCCGTTCCGGGTTGGACGACTGAAGTCATCCAACTACGTGGTCGCATGAGTTCAGTCGTGCGGCTGCGGGGCGGAGCACTCCGGCGCGGCGGGCTGAAGCCCGGACACCGAACCTTGCTTCCCGGGGGACGGGTATGGTGTCCGGCCTCCAGGCCGCTCCCCCCTGCGCCGGGACGGTGGAAGGGAGGCGGATTTCCGGGACACCCACGATCCCCCCGTCGCACGGATCGGCGGGTGTCCCGACTTTCTTCCATCCCTTGCCGGCAAAGATCCGCCGTCGATCGTTTCCGCGATTGATAACGTGAAAACACCTTTCCGCGTATCCTACCCGCAATGGGCTTCCCATAATCCGATCATTTCCAGATTATGCCGGGAAATGTCAACAATCAAGACCTGACGTATTTTGGGTATCTCCACAAGCGTGTCTCCACAAGCGTGGAAGTGTCCGGCTTGGCGTAGTCGCATGACTTTAGTCGTGCGACCCGGCAGGGTCGAAACCGTATTGGAGATCCGGCGCTTTCAGGGCTGCGGCCGGGTCTCCGGGCGTTCCGGTCTGGACGACTGAAGTCATCCAGCTACGCGAATCGGGAAGCCCCGCGAGTACCAGCAGGATTCCAGGCGGAATTGGATTTAAACTTCTTGTGTCCGGCAGCTGCCGGACGGAGGCCGCTCCAAGAATCCAAGGGCGGCCGGGGGAAGGCGGGGGCGGTCGGGCAGCAACGCCCTCCGTAGCCTTGGCGAAAGGTGGACTTCCGGGAGGTGGACTTCCGGGATGGACTTCCGGGACACCCATGGATTTCCGTCGCAGGGATCGGTGGGTGTCCCGCCTTTACCGCCGTTCGGCGTCCCCCGGATCCCCGCGGCTCCGGGCCGACCGCTTGACACCGGAGAGTGCATGCGCTAAAAATATGCGCTATGAAAACAGTTTCCATCATGCGGGCGCAGCACAATCTCTCCGAAGTTCTGCGCACCCTTGGTCCTGGCGAGCGGGTCGGCATCATGCGCAACAAGAAAATCGTAGCTGAACTGGTCGCGCCCGACTTCCCGCATCCTCCGGTGTTCCCTGATTTCGCCGCTCGCGCTCGGGCGACCTGGGGGAGCGGATGGAAGGGGACCTCCACGGATCAGCTTCTCGATGAGACGAGGGGCGGGCGGTGACTCGTAATTTCGACACGGGAGTCCTCCTCAAGCTGTACACCAATGAGCCTGAGTCCGACGCCGTCCAAGGGTTTGTTGTTTCAACAGGCCAACCCATTCCGTTTCTGGCCCCGCACCATTCGGAGTGCAGCACCGCTCTTCATCTCAAAGCCTTTCGAGGCGAATGCTCGGTCGCCCAGGCGAACCGGGCACTTGCCAACATTGAGGAGGATCTGCGTTCGGGCGTCCTGCACCCGTTGCAGCCGGACTGGGAGAATGTCTGGCACCGATGCGCCGAGCTGGCCCGATCGCACGCGGCTTTCGTTGGCTGCCGCACTCTCAATGCTCTTCACGTCGCCTGTTCCCTGGCGTTTGGCTTCCGCGAGTTCGTGACCTCCGACGCCCGTCAAACCGACCTTGCAGAGCGTGTCGGCCTTTCGGTGCGCCGTCCGGGGTGAGCCGCCTACGCCAGAGCGGACTTCCGGGACAACCATGATTCCCCGTCGCAGGGATCAGTGGGTGTCCCGACTTTTGATGGTGGACTTCCGGGACACCCATGGATTTCCGTCGCAGGGATCAGTGGGTGTCCCGCCGTTACCGTCCCGCCGTTACCGCATTCCGGAGAGTTCCACTGGGAATGTCGTTTCTGCCACGTCGTTCCGGGTTGGACGACTGAAGTCATCCAACTACGTGGTCGCATGAGTTCAGTCGTGCGGCTGCGGGGCGGAGCACTCCGGCGCGGCGGGCTGAAGCCCGGACACCGAACCTTGCTTCCCGGGGGACGGGTATGGTGTCCGGCCTCCAGGCCGCTCTCCCCTGTGCCGGGACGGTGGAAGGGAGGCGGATTTCCGGGAGGTGGACTTCCAGGACACCCATGGATTTCCGTCGCAGGGATCGGTGGGTGTCCCGCCTTTGTCCGACTTTCACGCCGTTCCGGGTTGGACGACTGAAGTCATCCAACTACGTGGTCGCATGAGTTCAGTCGTGCGGCTGCGGGGCGGAGCACTCCGGCGCGGCGGGCTGAAGCCCGGACACCGAACCTTGCTTCCCGGGGGACGGGTATGGTGTCCGGCCTCCAGGCCGCTCTCCCCTGTGCCGGGACGGTGGAAGGGAGGCGGATTTCCGGGAGGTGGACTTCCGGGACACCCATGGATTTCCGTCGCAGGGATCGGTGGGTGTCCCGCCTTTTTTCCGGTGTCCCGACTTTTTTCCCCCGACTTTTTTCCCGACTTTTTCCGACTTTCGGAAGACCTTCAAGGGACTCGACCGGCTCTCCTCGTTCGCCTCCGTGGAGACGTTCCACGAAATCCTCTCGGGCAAATCACTGCGCCCCCGCAGGCGGGGGATCCAGCTCGCTCCCTACCAGGCCGTCTGGGTGGAGCCCGCGTAGAGGATTGAAGCGAGGTTCCGGAGACCCAGTGGGAATGTCTGATCCCGCAGGCCGTTCCGGGTTGGACGACTGAAGTCATCCAACCACGTGGTGGCATGACTTCAGTCGTGCGGCCGCGGGCGGCGGCCACTCCGACGCGGCAGCCGGGCTAGGCGAACCGGAAATGAATCACGTCGCCGTCCTTCACGACGTATTCCTTGCCCTCGAGGCGGTACCGGCCGGCCTCCCGGGCCGCCTGGACCCCGCCCGCCGCGATCAGGTCCGCGTAGGATACCACCTCCGCCTTGATGAAGCCTTTTTCGAAGTCGGTGTGGATGACTCCGGCGCACTGCGGCGCCTTCATTCCCTCGCGGAAGGTCCAGGCGCGCACCTCGGGTTCTCCGGCAGTCAGGTAGGAGGCCAGGCCGAGGAGGCGGTAGGTCTCGCGGATCAATTCGCCGACTCCGGAGTCCGGGACCCCTAGTTCGGCCAGGTATTCGGCCGCCTCCTCCGGGGAGAAGTCGATCAGCTCGAACTCCGTCCGGGCGCTGATCACGCAGACCCGGGCGTCGCCGCGCGCCCGGGCGTGCGCGCGCACGGCCCGCACCGCCTCCAGCGAGCCGGGGTCGGCCAGATCGCCGTCGGCCACGTTGCAGGCGTAGAGGACGGGGATGGCCGACAACAGGTTCAGCCGGGGCAGGATCTCCTCCTGGCCCTCTTCGAGGGGCAGGGTGAAGGCCGCGTGCCCCTCGTCGAGGTGGGGGATCAGTCTCTCGATGAGCGCGACCTGCTTGGCGGCCTCCTTGTCGCCCCCGCGCGCCTTCTTCCGCGTCTTCGCCTCCTGGCCTTCCAGGCTTTGCAGGTCGGCCAGGACCAGCTCCGTTTCGATCACGCCGATGTCGCGGATGGGATCGACGCCCCCCATGTTGTGGACGACGTCGGGATCCTCGAAGCAGCGCACGACCTGCACGATGGCGTCCACCTCGCGGATGTTGGCGAGAAACTGGTTGCCGAGCCCCTCTCCCTTGCTCGCCCCGGCGACGAGGCCGGCGATGTCCACCATCTCGATGGCGGCCGGCACGATCTTCCGCGTGCCCACCAGTTCGGCCAGCGGCGCGAGGCGGTCGTCGGGCACGTTCACCACGCCCACGTTCGGCTCGATGGTGCAGAAGGGGTAGTTCTGCGCCTCGGCCTTGCGGGTGCGGGTCAGGGCGTTGAAGAGGGTGCTTTTGCCCACATTGGGCAGTCCGACGATTCCAGCTTGCAGCATGATCGCCTATCCTTCCGGGAAGGGGCTCTTTGTCGAGACATCGCTTCGGGTTTTTTTGGGGGGGGTGGTGACGACTGACGAATGATACCGGAGAGGCGGTTCCGCGCCCACGCGCTCCGCCGTTCCGTTGTGGATTGACGCGACTCGGGGCTTTTCGCAGAATCGAGCTGGTGGGGTTGTCTCTAGTGATACGAATCAGAAAGAACACCGGCTTTTCCGAGGGAAAGCCCGGGTGAGCCCGGCATGAAACCAGCCCGACCGATTCTTGGATTCCTGGCCGTTTCTTTCGTCGTTCTGCTGGTCTCCTGGTGGGTCGAGTCGGAGTTGGTCCAGCGCCGGGAGGTCGCTCTCCGGCTGGAGATCGGGCGGGATCTGGAGAAACTGGCCGCGTCCCTGGAGCGCGGCGGGCGGCTGTATCCGGGGCTGGACGCTCCGGAGATGGATCCCGGTTTCCGCGGGAATCTCGACCGGTGCCTGGAGGGGTTCGCCCGGGTCGCGGGGGCGCGCAACGCGTATATCCTCGATGTCGGGCGGCGGGCGGACGGGACTCTCATCGGGCGGCGGCTGATCGGCGCGGTCGATCCGGATTCGTTTGTCGCTCGTTTTTCCTCTCTGCTGGAGGCATCCGGGGGGATCGCCCCAGGGGAGTCCGGATTTTTGTCCGAGGGTCCGAAAGGCGGGCCGGCGCTTGTTTCGGGATTGACCGTTCTGGGAGAGGTCGCCCCCGGAAACGAATGGCGCCTGCTCGGAGTGGATTTTCCCGCCGGGTTATGGCGGAAGGCGGTGAACGACATTCGCTTCAAGGTGCGCTGGGCCGCGGGCTGCCTGCTCGCTTCGGTCGCGATTTTCTGGATCCTTTTCCGCATCCGCTCCCGGAGCGGGAAGGGGGCTGCCCGCCGGTGTTTCTGGTGCCTCGAGGTGGCGGCCGTAGGCTACGCGGGCCTCTTCGCGACGGCGGTGGCCGCGGCGGCGCTTTACTATGAACTGCTGGCCGAGGACGAGAATGTCGCCGCGGATATCGCCTCCCGCGACGCGAGGGCCGTGTTCGGTGCGTTCAATACGCTCGAACACCAGCAGCTCGGATCGCTGGCCGCCTATCTGTCGGCCGGGGAGAGCGTCGAGCCCGCGGAATTCCACCGGATCAGCGCGGCGGTCCTTTCGCGGTCGGCGATTTCGATGCTGGGGTGGATCGACGAGGTGCCGGCGGAGGACCGCGCGGACTACGAGGCCCGGGGGCCCGCCATCCGGGGGGTGGATTTGGAAATATGGGAGCGCTCTGCGGACGGGGAGCGGCGGGTCCGGGCCGGGGGGCGTTCGGTGTATTTCCCGGTCGGGATGATCCATCCCGTTCCGGACGACGGGCGGGTGTTCGGCTTCGATCTTTCTTCCGAGCATCGCCGGAGGGACGCCCTCCTGCGGGCCCGCGAGTCCGGCCTGGCGACGGTGACGCGCCCCCTGAACCTCGTCGCCGATCTTTCCCCGGAGCCGGCGGTCATCGTGTTCCAGCCGGTTTTCAACGAGCGCGGGGAGGGTCTGCTGGGCTTTCTGGCACCTGCGATCGGCCTGCAGAGTTTTCTGGAAGACGCTCTCGGGCAAGATGTTTCGGCGGGGGAGAAGATGAGCGTTACGCTCTACCAGATCGATACCGGTTCGGGGAACGCCCTCCGGGTCGCCGGGCTCAACGATGGGGAGGCTCCGGCGGAGTTGTCGGCGGGCGAGCTGACGATCCCCCTCGGGGAGGAAGGGGTTTTCCAGACTTCCGGCTTTTTCTTCGGCGACACCTTTTTGATCCGGTCGCGCGCGCCCGACACGATGTGGGCGGGGAACGCGGCGAAAGTGCTGGTGCCCGCGGTGTCGCTGGGCATTTTGCTGACGCTGCTTGCCTGTCTGGCGTTCTACCAGGAGATGCGCTACCGCGGAAACCTCGAGGCGGAGGTGCGCGCCCGGACCCTCGACCTGGAGAACACCCGCGGGCTGCTGGAGCGGACGAACCGGGTGGCCAAAGTCGGGGGGTGGGAGTATGACCGCAGGAGCGGCGAGTTCACGTGGACCAGCCAGGCGGCCCGGATCCGCGGTTTCGACCCGCACGTGTCGCCCGGGCTTCGCGAGGTGCCCCGGCTGTTCAAGCGCGAGAGCGACCGCCGGAAGCTCCGCAGGCTGTTCCGCCGGGCGCTGCTGGAGGGCGAGAGTTTTTCGGTGGAGATGGAGGCGGAGCCCGATGGGGATGAGCGGCGGTGGGTCCGGATCGTCGGGGAGGCGTCCCGGGAGGGCGACGCGGTCGCCCGGATTTTCGGGTCGGTCCAGGACATCACCGAAGAGCACTGGATGCGGGAGGAGTTGCGGAGCGCGCGGGCGAAAGCCGATGCGGCGAACCGGGCGAAGAGCGAGTTTCTCGCCAACATGAGCCACGAACTGCGGACGCCGATGAACGGAGTGATCGGGATGAGTTCCCTGCTGCTCGAGACGGCGCTGAAACCGGATCAGCAGGAGATGGTGCGCACCGTCTGCGAGAGCAGCGAGGCGTTGCTGGCGATCCTCAACGATGTGCTCGACTTCGCGAAGATCGAAGCGGGAAGGACGACCCTGGAGATCGACGATTTCGCGATCCGGGAGACCGTCCGCCAGATTGCCGCGATGTTCCGTCCGGCGGCGGCGGGCAAGGGGCTCCGGCTGGAGGTGTCGATCGAACCCGGCGTGCCGGAATTCGTGCGCGGGGACGAAGGCCGGCTCAGGCAGATTTTCAACAATCTGGTCGGCAACGCGCTCAAGTTCACCAAGGAGGGGAGCGTTTCGATCGGACTGGGTGTCGAGTCGTGGTCGGACGGACGCGGTCCGGGCGGGCGGGGGGCCGGGGTGGTCCTGAAGGGCACGGTCGCCGACACCGGCATGGGAATCGCTCCGGAGGACCGGGAGCGGATCTTCGAGGCGTTCACCCAGCTCGACGCGACCCCGAGCCGGGAGTACGGCGGCACGGGGCTGGGCCTGTCGATCTGCCGCAAGCTGGTCGTGCTGATGGGTGGCGCGATCGACATGGAAAGCGAGCCCGGGAAGGGGACGGTCTTCACGTTCACCTTCGGAATGGAGGTTTCCGATGTCGCCGGGCCGGCCGCCGACCCGGCCGTCGCCGCGGGATGCGCGGGGAAGGGCCGCGTTCTCATCGTGGAGGACAATTCGGTGAACCGCGAGGTCCTGGTCCGCATCGTCGAGCGGGCCGGGCTTCTCCACGATACGGCGGAGGATGGTGTCCAGGCGCTGGACCGTCTGGCGGAGGGTTCCTTCGACCTGGTGCTCATGGATGTGCGGATGCCGCACATGGACGGTCTTGAGGCGACGCGCCGGATCCGGGCCGGGGAGAGCGGAGAGGCCAACGCGCGTGTGCCGGTGATCGGTGTGACGGCGAACGCCCTCCGCGACGAACAGGACGATTGCCTCCGGGCCGGTATGGACGAGGTGATCGCCAAGCCGTTTTCGGTCCGCGCGCTGACCGAGCGGATCCTGAAACTACTGGGCGGCCCCGGTTCGGAAGAGTAGGACCTCGGGTCGGTCCGCCCCGCATCGGGCTCCCGGTCCGGGCGGAAGAATCCCCCTGATGACCAGCGGGTTGGCGCTCCCGCCCGCATCCGCGCTTGCCCGCTCCCGGATTTGGGGGGATCGTTTCCCCATGCCCGAGGCCAAGGAACCGTTCGTCCACCTGCACGTCCACACCGACCGCAGCCTGCTGGACGGATGCTGCCGGATCGACGTTCTGGCGCGGCGGGCCGCCGAACTGGGCATGCCGGCTCTCGCGATGACCGACCACGGCAACCTTTTCGGCGCCATCGAGTTCTACCGCCAGATGACCGACAACGGGATCAAGCCCCTGATCGGCTGCGAGATCTACCTCGTCCACGACCACGGCATGGACGAACGCCCGAAGCGGGAGAAGAAGCGCTCCGACGACATGGTGGATGTGCCGGACGAGGAACTGGGTCCGGAGCATTTCCCGAAGCATCAGATCCACCACAAGACGCTGATAGCCAAGAATTTCACCGGGTATCAGAATCTGGTCAAACTGGTTTCCGACGCCCATGTCCGCGGCATGTATTACCGGCCCCGGACCGATATGGAGCAACTTGCCAGGCATTCGGAGGGGATCATCGGGCTGTCGGGGTGCATCAACGGGGTCGCCTCGCAGTACCTGATCTATTCGGACTACGAAAGCGCCCGCAGGGCGACCGCGGAGTTCGTCGATATATTCGGGAAGGAGGATTATTTCATCGAGATCCAGGATCACGGAATGTCGGCGCAGCGGCGGGTGATTCCCGGACTGCTGAAGCTGGCGAAGGAGTTCGGCCTGAAGGTCGTCTGCGCCAACGACGTCCACTACGTGCGGAAGGAGGACTGGGAGACGCACGACGCCCTCCTGTGCATCCAGACCGGAAAGGTGATCGCCGAGGAAAAGCGCATGCGCTATCCCTCGCGGCAGTTCTACCTGAAGAGCGCGGCGGAGATGGCCCGGGTCTTCCGGGAGATCCCCGAGAGCCTGACCAACACCCTGGAGGTCGCCGAGCGTGTCGATCTGAAGCTGGAGTTCGGGGTCAGGCACTACCCCGTGTTCGAGAAGCCGGCGGCCGTCGAGGTGCGCGCGGACGGCGGCGAGTTCGACCGGATCCTCGACATCTACGTGGCGGAGCAGGAGAAGGTGAACCGGCGGAACGGCATCGAAGAGGCGGAGATTCTCGGCGAGGCCAGGCGGGAGGAACTGCGCAGGAACGGTCCGCTGCTGTTCGACCTTTGCAAGAAAGGGGTCCGCGGGCGGTACGGGGTGGACTACGACCATCCGGAGAATTCCAGGCCGCCCGCCGGATCCGATCCGGACTTCGTCGAACGGGTCCGCCGGCAACTCGACTACGAACTCGCGATCATCGCGGGCACGGGATTCGTCGATTACTTCCTGATCGTCTGGGACTTCATCGACTGGGCGCGCCGCAGGGGCATCCCCGTGGGACCCGGGCGGGGATCGGGGGCGGGCTGTCTGGTAGCCTACGTTCTCCGGATCACCGACATCGATCCGCTCCGCTTCGGTCTCCTCTTCGAGCGCATGCTCAACCTCGAGCGGGTTTCGCCGCCGGATTTCGACGTGGATTTCTGCATGCGCCGCCGCGACGAGGTGGTCCACTACGTGCGGGAGAAATACGGGAGCGACTCCGTCGCCAACATCGTGACCTACGGCACCTTCGGGCCGAAGATGGTCGTCCGCGATCTCGCCCGGGTGAACGGCCTCGAGTTCAAGGAGGGCGACCGCATCGCGAAAATGATCCCGGACGAACTCGGGATCACCATGGAGCAGTCGATCCAGAAATCGCCCGATCTGCGCGAGGCGATCAAGAACGATCCGCTCACCCGCAAGATCATCGACCAGGGCCGGATCATCGAGGGCATGGTCCGCAACACCGGCAAACACGCCTGCGGGATCATCATCGCCGACCGGAGGCTGACCGACCTGGTGCCCGTCTGCCTGCAGGAGGGCGACCTCACGACCCAGTACGCCAAGGGGCCGGTCGAGGATCTCGGCCTGCTCAAGATGGACTTTCTCGGGCTGAAGAACCTGACCGTCATCTCCGACGCCGAGGAGGCGATCCGGACGACCCGCGGGAAGCCGGACTTCCGGATCGAGGACATCCCGCTCGACGATCAGGCCACCTTCGACCTGCTCAACGAAGGCAGCACCGTCGGCGTGTTCCAGCTCGAATCGGACGGGATGCAGTCGCTCTGCCGGCAGATCGGCCTGAGCAGCTTCGAGGAGATCATCGCGTTGATCGCCCTCTACCGCCCGGGACCGATGCAGTTCATCCCCCAGTTCATCGAGGGGAAGAAGGATCCGTCGAAGATCCACGTCCCCCATCCGCTCCTGAAGGAGCTGGTCGAGGAGACCTACGGCGTGCTCGTTTACCAGGAGCAGGTCATGCAGTCCGCCCGGATCATCGCCGGCTATACCCTCGGCAACGCGGACATCCTCCGGCGGGCGATGGGGAAGAAGAAGAAGGAGGTCATGGCCGAGCAGCGGCAGGCCTTCATCGAGGGCGCGAAGGAGACCAACGGCATCGGGCGGCGCGAGGCGGAGGAGATCTTCGCCATCCTCGAGAAGTTCGCCGAATACGGCTTCAACAAATCGCACTCGGCGGCCTACGCCATGATCAGCTACCGGACCGCCTATTTGAAGGCCAACTATCCGGTGGAGTTCATGGCGGCGCTGCTCTCGGCCGAACTCGGCAACGCCGACAAGGTCGCCACCTATGTCTCGGAAGCGATGGCCCGGGGCATCCCGGTCCTCGGGCCGGACATCAACGAATCCCGCCACAACTTCACTCCCGTTCCGGGCGCGGCGGAGGGCGGGCCCGGCCGCATCCGCTTCGGGATGAGCGCGATCAAGGGGGTGGGCGACTCGGCCACGGCCGGCATCATCGAGGACCGGGACGCCCGCGGCCCCTACAGGGATTTCACCGATTTCGTCGCCCGCACCGACCTCCGGGCGGTCAACCGGCGCACGCTCGAGAACCTGATCCGCACCGGCACCTTCGACTCGTTCGGGGAGGACCGGGCGGGCCTGCTCGCCAACCTCGACGGCCTTCTCGGGGTGGCCATGGCGGAGAAGAAGGACCGGGAATCCGGGCAGGGCTCCCTTTTCGACCTCATGGAGACGCCCGCCGCCGACGGGAGCGCCGCCGACGGCACGACCCGGATCGAAGTCGATCCGATGGACCGGAAGGAAAAGCTGGCCCACGAGAAGGAACTCCTCGGCTTCTACCTGTCGGGCCATCCTCTCGACGACTACGGCCTTCTCGCCGACGCCATCCTCTCCGTCGATCCCGGCCGGATCCAGGATCTCGAGGACGAGGAAACCTTCCGCCTGGCCGGGGTCGTCTCGGCCCTCGAAGAGCGCATGACCCGCAAGAGCGGCGAGCCGTGGGCGAAGTTCAACCTTCTGACCCGGACGAAGAGCCTGCCGATCACGGTGTTCCCGAAAAACTTCGCCAAAAACCGGGCGCACATCGCGGCCAACAACATCGTCGTCGTCGAGGGCCGCGCCGCCCGCCGGGACGAGGGGGTGGATTTGCACGGACTCTCCGTCCGGCTCCTCGGCGAGGCGATCCCGCGGATGATCCGCAAGATCACCTGGGTGATCCGGCCGGACGGGGACGGCCGCGACTTCCTGCAGGCCCTGCGCGCGGAAATGACCTTCGACGAATCCGGCCTGCCGGCCACCATAGCCGTTCTCGCCGAGGAGGAGAGCGCCTTTCTGGCGGAGATCTCCCGCAGCCTCCGCGTCCCGGCCTCCTGGCCGCGCATCGCCCGGCTCCGCGGGCACCCCGGGGTGGTGGGGCTCCGAATCTCGGCCGCGGAACCCAGCGCGATCGACGACCGCCCGCACTGGAAACGCCGCCAGAGCGAACGCAGGGCGGGCTGAAGGGCGAGGTGTGACGCGGCGCGGGGCGGGGGACGCTATTCCCGCAGGGAAAGAAGGATCTCGCGCAACACTCTCCACCGGGCCGGCCGCCGGAGAACCCCGTCGATCACCCCGGCGTCGATGGCCTCCCGGAAGGCCTCGGCGGGCTGGGAGCTGCTGACGATCACGGAGAGCTTTCCATCCGAGCCCGACTGATCGGCGTGCAGAGCCTTCAATTTCCCGATTCCTTCGGCGGAAAAGGCCTGTCCCTCCCCGTCGCCGACGAAGACCAGATCGTAGGCTCTCCGCCGGATGGCGTCGGAGGCGAGGTCGAGGCTTTCCACCCCGTCGGCCCGGTAGCCGAAGGCGGCCAGGCTCATGATCAGGACCTTGCGGCTGATGGCCTTTTCGTCGACGACCAGAACGTCGAGAGGAATCTTTTTCGCAAGGTTGTGGTCCACATCCGGCTCTTCGTTGACCGCCATGGGCGTACCCTCGTTCTCGGCCTTCTTCCAGACCCGGAGCACCCGGGCGACCTCGCGCTCGCGGATCGGCTTGACCAGCCGTCCGACCAGCGCCTCTCCCAGAGGATGGAACTCCTCTTCGAATATCTCCACCGTGCCGACGGCCACCACCGGGACGGGATCGCCCTCCCAGTCCGCCAGAAGGCTGGTCAGGGCGTTCATTCCGGCCGGGGGATTCTCGGAAACATCGAAAACCAGAAAATCGACCTTGCCCCCGACCGCCGCGCGGGCTTCGTCGGCGCTGGCCGTTTCGACCACCTCAGCTCCGGCCCGCCGGAGAAAGTCGCCCAAGACCTGCCGGATCGCCGGGCTGGCTGAATAGAGGACCGCCCGCTCGCCGCGCAGGTCGGGGAAACGGGGGGGCTCCTCCAGGTGCCGGGTCAGTCCGGCGATGATCGAAAACGAGAACGTGGAGCCTTCGCCGACCACCGACCGGGCGTCCACCGTGCCGCCCATCAGCGAGACCAACCGCTTGACGATGGCCAGCCCGATCCCGGTGCCCCCGTGCCTGCGCCGGTCGGAGGAATCCCCCTGGATGAAGGGGTCGAACATCTCCTCCTTCCGGGCCGGATCGAAACCCTCGCCGGTATCCGACACCTCGAAGCGGAGGCCGACCAGATCGGGATTCTCGCGGGTCTCGGGCCGGCTTTCGCGGGTGACGGAGACCCGCACCTCGCCTTCCCGCGTAAACTTGATGGCGTTGCCGACCAGGTTGGAGAGAATCTGCTGGAGCCGGGAGCCGTCCGAAAGAATCCAGCGGGGGACATCGTCGGCGAAATGGCAGGCCACCTCGTCCCTGGCCACCACCGCCGGCCAGGCGTGCACCTCGAGAACCGCCTCCACCAGGTCGCGGAGCGCGACCGGTTCGGCGGAAATCTCCAGGCGGCCGGATTCGATCTTCGAGTAGTCGAGAATGTCGTCGATGATCTCCCGGAGCCCTTCCGCACAGGACTCGATCCGGTCGAGCTGCTCGACCTGGGACTCCGTCAGATCGCTGTCGCGGAGCAGGTTGGTGAAGCCGATGATCCCGTTCATGGGGGTCCGCAGCTCGTGGCTCATCACCGAGAGAAACTCGCTTTTCGCGCGGCTGGAGGCCTCCGCCTCGTTCTTCGCCTCGCTCAGCTCGATCGTCCGTTCCTCGACCCTCTCCTCGAGGAGGGCCTTGTCCCGCTCGACCGCCTCGCGCAGGCGCAGGTTCTCGAGCACGCTCGAGGCTTCGGAGAGGAAAAAGGAGAGCAGGCTCAGTTCCATCTGCGCCTCCTGGTCGATATCGGAATTCAGCACGCCGACGAAAAGGCCGTGGGTTGACTCGTGGCTGACGAGCCGCTGGAAGACGGCCACCTTCCCCAGGTCCGAACGGGCCATCGGTACGGGGACGAACCGGCTCTGCCGGACAGCCGCGAGAAAGCGCGCGTTCGCGGTCTGGCGGTCGACGAACACGTCGAGTTCCGGGCGGAGCCCGGCGGGTTCGCAGCGGACCTTCGTCCAGCCGGGGTCCTCCAGCGCCCCGAGATAAAAGCCGATCGTCTGGAAAAGCCCCAGGCCGTGGAGATACTCGGTCGTCAGATCGATGATCTCCTGCGGCGTGGTGATGGCCTGGAGCGCGTGCTGGTAGCTTTCGAGCACCTGGAACAGCGAGAGAACCGTTTCCGGGCGCGCGATCTCGCGCAGTTCCCGGTGGAGAAGCTGTCCCTGGAGACTCGATAGCTTTGATTCCAACATCGTCCCGACCCTTTGTCGCCGGGTATAGTGGAATCGAGCCGTTGCGAATGCAAGCGCACAAAGGGATTCCGGGAAGGGCCAACCGAATCTTTCGGTTGAACCGGCGGGCGCTTTCGGCAGTCTTCCGGGCAGAGGTTTCTCCATGCTTTCCCCGATACCGAAAATCAGCCGCTACCGCCGGATCGTGGCGATCGGGCCCCGGCACTCGGGGAAATCGGTCCTGCTCGCTTCCGTTCTGGACCATCTGCGCAAGGATCCGGGCAACTTTCTGGGCTCCGGCGACCGGTGGATCCGCCACGGAGTGGAATCCTGTCCGGGGAATCTCCCGCCGATATCCCTCGACCGCATACTCCGCGAGGCCGCTGAGGAGGCCCTCTGGCCCGAGATCACGGTCAGCCCTTCGGCGCTCCGGTTCCGCGCGACGCACGAGAAACCGTGGAAGCGCGACCTGGTTCTCGACTTCATCGATTTCCCGGGCGAGGCCGTCGCGGATTTTCTCGGAGGCGCCTCCTACGACGACTGGAGCGAAGCCGTCTTCGCGCATTTTCCCGACCCTCGCGACCCGGGGTCGGTGGAGGGGCTGCGCGCCTACCGGGCCGCCCTGTCCGAAGCGCCGGACGGAACCGGCACCGAAGCGCTCGCGGCCCGGTTCGCCGATCTCATGGTGGAAGCGACCCGGCGCGGACGCTACCTGACCACCCCTTCCGTTCTGTGTTCGCGCGTCTTCGACGACGCCCCGGCGGACCGGAGGGCGGATTTCGCGCCCGTGCCCCGCGAGGCGGCCCCCCGGCTGCCCCGGACCCGGGCCGAGTTCGCGAGGCGGTTCGCCGATTACCGGCGGGACCAGGTGCTGCCCCTCGAGCGTCTGCTCGCCGACGCCGACGCCCTGGTGCTGCCGATCGACGTGGGTTGGATTCTCGCGGGCGGGCCGTCGGTGCTGCGCGACCAGCACGCGCTCCTCACGGCGGTCGGCGCCCTTCTCGAGCGCATCGACAGCGTCTGGAGCCGGCTGGGATCATTCCTCGGCCGCTCTCTGACTCCGCTGGATGATTCGCTCTTCCCGGGCAGGCTCCGGAGCGTCGTGCTCTGCGCCACGAAAATCGACCTCTTCCGCCCGCCGGACCGGTCCCTTCTCGCGGATCTGATCCGCCGACTCGCCGAACCGGTCCTGCGGGGCGGCGGGGCGCACGGTCTCCGTGTTCTCAACACCGCCTGCGCCGCCGTCCGCTCGAGCACGGACGTTCCCGGCGGCGAAGGCCGGATCCGGGGATACCGCAACGGCGAACCCGTCGAGGTCCTTCCCCCGGCGCTGCCGGAGCGCTGGCCCGACCGGTGGGATCCGTCCGACTTCCGCTTCCCCCGGCTGGATCCGCGGGTCTCGCGCAACGGGCTCTACCCTCCGGCCCACATCCACCTCGACCGGATCCTCCGGTCGGTCATCGAGGCGTAGCGCGCGCCGTCCGCGCCCGGAAGGCGGAGCCACTCCGACGCGGCAGGCTGAAGCCTGGACACCGAACCTTGCTTCGCGGCCGACGGGCATGGTGTCCGGCCTTCCGGCAGCTCCCCTTTGACCGGGGCGGTGGAAGGCGGAGCCACTCCGACGCGGCAGGCTGAAGCCCGGACACCGAACCTTGCTTCGCGGCCGGCGGGCATGGTGTCCGGCCTTCCGGCAGGTCCCCTTTCACCGGGGCGGTGGAAGGCGGAGCCACTCCGACGCGGCAGGCTGAAGCCTGGACACCGAACCTTGCT
>JBKHCX010000058.1:0-15272 GCA_046541615.1 Puniceicoccaceae bacterium | reverse complement strand
CCCCCCCGGGGGTTTGGTGTCCGGCCTTCAGGCTGCTCTTCCCCTCCGCCGGAACGGCGGGGGGCGGCTCACTCCGGCGCGGCGGGCTGAAGCCCGGACACCGAACCTTTTTGCCGGCCGCTCCGGGGGTTGGTGTCCGGCCTTCAGGCTGCTCTTCCCTTTCCTTCCCCTACAGGGATGGATCATCCCATCCCGCTCCGTAATCTCTTACCGGAAACTCCCGCCATATGGATTCGGCACGCTCCCTCCCCATCTTTTCCAAATAGGCCTTTGCATTGCTCCAAGGCCAATCGGTCCATCGCTCCACATAACCGTGCCGGACCGGATTGTTGAGAATGTAGTTGATCGTGCTCCAGAAATGACGGTCCGACCGGATCTCCCTCTCGACGACCCCGCAAAAGATCTGGCGACCGCGGCAGTTCTCCTCTCTGTTCCACTGAAACGAAGTACGTCCGTGGAGCTTCCCGAGCCGTTGCAGGAGCGCCAACACATCGGTCGAATCAACCAAAACGTGGTAGTGGTTGGGAAGAAGCACCCACGCGAACGTCCGCGATCCCGCTTCGCGGAAACATGCGTGCAGATCCGCGGCAAAGGCATCCATCCGTTCCGGATCGCGCCCGAAATGGTGCGCATGCTCGAAACAAGCAGCCGTCACATGGTACCGTTGCGATCCGCAAGTCGGACGATGGGGTGGCGAATGCCACGGATAGTGATGGCGCTTGCGGCTCGAAAGCACCTCATCGCGCTCCAGAGCACTCAGACGCCGCCACTGGTAGCTTGCACCCATCGCCAGCCAGAGAATCGAAACAAACCGGCGATTGGAAGAAAAAACAGCTGACTCCGGCGCGGCGGGCTGAAGCCCGGACACCGAACCTTTGCCGCGTCCCCCGGGGTTTGGTGTCCAGCCTTCAGGCTGCTCTTCCGCTCCGCCGGAACGACCAGGCGGCTGACTCCGGCGCGGCGGGCTGAAGCCCGGGTGCCGAAACCTCTTGCCGGCCGCTCCGAAGCCTACGCCCTCACCCGCTGGCGCACGTGGGCCATGCCGCCGTCAACCGACCAGATCTGCCCGGTGACCCAGCTGTTTGCGGGGGACGACAGCCAGAAGAGGAGGGAGGCGACGTCCTCCGCCCGTCCGATCCGCCCCAGGGGGTGCATGGCCGACGAGAGCTTCTTCGCCTGATCCGATCCGAGCAGGGATGCGGCCATCGGGGTCTCGACCATTCCCGGCGCCACGGCGTTGACGCGGATCCCCTTCGAAGCGTAGGTCGAGGCCGCGCTCCGCACCAGGCCGTTGATTCCGCCCTTGGCCGCCGCGATCGCCTCGTGGTTGGGCACTCCGGTCAGCGCCGCGACCGAACTGACCAGAGCGATCGATCCGGAACCGGCCTTCATCATCGGCCGGACGACCGCCCGGACGCCGTAGAAGGCCGACCGCAGGTTCAGCGACAGGGTCTGCTCGAACTCCTCGTCCGAACAGTTGTGGACCGGCTTCAGAAGAATGGACCCGACGCAATGGACGTAGGCGTCGATCCGGCCCGTTTTGGCCAGCAGTTTCCCGACCAGCTCATCGACCTGGGAGGAGTCGCGGGCGTCGGCCTGGTAGGTGGTCGCCTCCGGGTGCTCCCCGACGAAGGAGCGCAGCCGTTCCTCCGAACGGGCGAACCCGGCGACCTTCCACCCCGCCTCTTCGAACAGTGCGGCGGCCGAGGAACCCGTCCCCCCGGAAATACCCGCGATCAAGACAACCGGTCTCTCGGTGTTGGAGTCACTCATGGGGCGGAATGAGGGAACAACCCGCCGGGTTGCAACCGCCGGCGGTCATTCGACCGCAACCGCGGCAGAACCTCCTCCATCGGCAGACCGATCACGTTGGTGCGGGAACCCTCCCGACCGGCGATGATGCGGCCCCCCTCTTCCTGGATCGCGTAGGCGCCCGCTTTGTCGAAGACGTGGACATCGCGGATGTAGGCGCGGATGTCCGCGTCGGACAGCCGGCGGAAAGTCACCCGGGAAAGGGCGCAGAAGACCTCGTCGCACCCGTCCCTCCGGACCAGGCAGACGCCGGTGCGGACCTCATGGCTGCGGCCGGAGAGCGCTCGCAGCATCGCGAAAGCGTCGTCGTAATCCTTCGGCTTGCCGAAAACGACGCCATCGAGCGAGACGGCGGTGTCGGCCCCCAGGACCGCTTCTCCGGGGAAGCGCCCGGCGACCTCGCGCGCCTTGAGGGCGGCGTTCCGGCGGACGAGATCCTCCGGATCGGCCCCCGGATCGGCATGCTCGACCACGCGGGCCGGCTCGACCCGGAAGGGGATGCCCGCCGCGGCCAGCAGCTCCGCCCGCCGGGGCGAGGCCGACGCCAGCAGAACCGGCCGGGGCGCGGTTTGGGATTCCTTCACCCCCGTTCCGGTGATGGTTTGAGAATTGTCCCGATCGACCTCGTCCATTCGAGGGATCATTCCCGCCGGAAAGAGGGAATGCAAGTGCCGGCGCCGGGCGGGATGCCACCGAATGGGGCGGACGGCAACCGGAAGCGCCGGGATGGATCCGGCGGCGAGGGAATCCTCCGCAAGCGCATCGCGTTGCGCCACGCATCGCGGGGACCGGGGACAGCCGCCCCTCCCGCCGCCGCATCAGCCCCCGCGGGCGGACTTCAGGGCGGCGAGCGCGTCGGCGGCCTGGGTTTTCGGCGCGGCCTTCAGGTCCCGCCAGGCGATCGTCCCATCGACGACGAGAAAGGACTGCCGGGAGGCGAATCCGACGCGGGTCGGCACTCCGAAGGCCTCGATCAGCTTGCCGCCGGGATCGGCGACGAGCGTGAACGGGAGAGAATACTTCTCCTTGAACGCGGCCTGCGAGGAGACCTTGTCGGCGCTCACCCCGACGACCTGAAGCCCGGCTTCGGTCAGACTCTCGAACGAATCCCGCAGGTCGCAGGCCTGGGTGGTGCAGCCCGGGGTGTCCGCCTTCGGGTAGAAATACACGAGCGTCGGCCCGGCGGCATAGACCTCGCCGAGGTCGAGCGAACCGCCGTCGCTGTCGGTGACCGTCGGGTCGGGGGCGGGCGCGCCGACTGCGAGGGGTGCGGCGTGGGAGGAGGAGAACAGGCCAAACATGGTGAGAAAGAGGACGGACAATGTTTTCATACTCAAGCGGGAAACACGGAAACCGGGAAAAAGCAACCGCGTCACGCGAACAGCGAACCCTGCGCCCCCTCCTCCGGCATGGGCAGCCCGACCGTCTGCCAGCCGCGGGCCGTGAGCATGCGCCCCTGGGCGGTGCGCTGGAGGTAGCCTTCCTGGATCAGGAAGGGCTCATGGACGTCCTCGAGGGTCTGCTGCTCCTCCCCCACCCCCACGGCGAGCGACTTGAGCCCGACCGGTCCGCCCCGGTAGTTCTCGGCCATGAAGCGCAGGAGCCGCTTGTCCATTTCGTCGAGGCCGTTGGCGTCGATCTCCAGCATGTCGAGCGCGCCGCCGGCGGTCTTCCGGTCGAGCCGGCCGTTCGCCCGCTCCTGGGCGTAGTCACGGGCGAAGAGGATCAGGTTGTTCAGTATCCGCGGGGTGCCCCGCGCCCGGGCGGACAACTCGAGCAACCCCTCGCGCTCGGCCTCCACCTCCAGGAGCCCGCAGGACCGCTCGGCGATGGTCAGCAGATCGTTCCGGTCGTAGTAATCGAGGCGGGACTGCAGGGTGAAGCGGTTGCGCAGGGGCGCGGTCAGGAGTCCGACCCGGGTGGTCGCGCCCACCAGGCAGAACCGGGGGAGGGAGAGCCGGACGGTCCGCGCGTTGGGCCCCTGGTCGATGAGGATGTCGATGTAGAAATCCTCGATCGCGGTGTACAGGTACTCCTCCACCGTTTTCGGAATGCGGTGGATCTCGTCGATGAAAAGGATCTCCCCCTCCTCGAGGGAGGTGAGCACCCCGGCCAGATCACTCGGCTTGTCGATGACCGGACCCGAGATCACCCGCACGCCGACCCCCATCTCGGTTCCGAGAATATGGGCCAGGGTGGTCTTCCCCAGCCCCGGCGGGCCGCTGAGGAGCACATGGTTCAGCGAGTCGCCGCGGGCCCTGGCCGCGCGCGCCATCACCTGGAGGCGCTCGACCGTCTTGCGCTGCCCGGTGAAAGAGGCGAAGTCGGGCGGGCGCAGCTTGTTCGCCTGCTCGGGCGGCTCGGCTCGGCCGGCCTGTTGGAGAAAACCGGCGCCGGTGGGCTGGAAATGTTCCGTCATGCTTCTGTCCGTTTAGACCCGTGCGCCCGGTCAGGCAACCGCCGAGCGCCGGGAAAGTCCCGGCCGGGGGGGGGCGGCGGGTGCGCGGGACTTGGGTAGAAATTCGAGAACCGCTGGAGGGCCGCCAGGGTCAGGGCGTGGGTGAAGTCCCCCCGGCGGCAGGCCTCCGCCACCTCGCCGAAGGGCATCAGAAGGATCTCCATCTCCTCGTGCTCGTCCCAGTCCGTTTCCGAGACCGGCTCGACGCCGGGCGCGAAAACGTAGTGGCAGCGGTTGTTCATGATCGCGGGATTGGGGTGGCACCAGGCGAACACCTCGCCCCCGTCGCCCGCGAACCCCGTCTCCTCCCTCAGCTCCCGCAGGCCGGCCGCGAGCGGATCCTCGCCCGCATCGACCATCCCTCCCGGCAGTTCCAGCGAGAGGGCGTCCACCCCGTGCCGGAACTGCCGGACGAGGACCAGCTCGCGCCGGGGCGTAAGGGCTACGACGTTGACGAAGTCGCGCGTATCGACAACATACCAGTCGCCGCCGGTTCCGTCCGAGATCCGGCGGCTCGTCCGCCGCTGCACCCGGAAGACCCGGCAATCGGCCACTTCGTCCGTCCGTTCCGTTTTCCAGGGCGAGGGCGTTTTTCCCGTTTTCATTTTTTCATCATTCCGCGATCCTCGCGCGAGACAAACGATAATTCCCATGACCGCACCCGAAGAATCCGACCCACCCCACACCCACCTGGAGGATTTCAGCGAAGACATCATCGCGAAAGCGCAGGACGGGCGCCGCATCACCAACCGCGAACTCGCCGAACAGGCGGGGATCGACCTGGCGGAGGTCAAGGACCTCAAGTCCGGAGAGCCCTCCGAGGAGGCACTCCGCCGGGCGGCGCCCGTGCTCGGACTCGATCCCGACAGGCTGGTCGCCGCCGCCCGGCGGGAGTGGCTTCCCCGGCCGCGGAGCGTCTCCGGGCTCACCCTCTTCACCAGCCGCTTCCGCTCGATGATCGTGAACGCCTACCTCGTCGAAGCCCCGGACGGCACCTCCGTCCTGTTCGACACCGGCGTGGATCCGGATCCGATCCTGGCCCGGCTCGACCGCGGGCGCGCGGCACTCTCGGCCGTTCTGCTGACGCACGGGCACCCGGATCACGTCGCCGCCCTCGGGCCCATCCTCGCCGCCCACCCGGGCACGCCCGTCCACGCCCACCCGGCCGAAGGGGTCGCCGAAGCGCGGCCCCTGGAATGGGGCCGGACGATCCGCGCGGGCGCGTTCGCGCTCCGCTGCCTCGAAACGCCCGGCCACACCCCCGGAGGCACCTCCTTTCTCTTCGAAGGCCGCGAGCCGGCTCTTTGCATCGTGGGCGACGCCCTCTTCGCCGGATCGGTCGGAGGCTGCGCCGGCGACTACGAGCGCTCGCTGCGGTGCGTGCGCGAGCACGTGCTCTCGCTGCCGCCCGGAACGGTTCTCTGCCCCGGGCACGGCCCCGTCACAACGGTCGGCGAGGAACGCGCGCACAACCCGTTTTTCCCGATCGCGTGAGAGCCGGGAGTCCGAACCGCGAAGCCTGCGGGCAAGGCACCCTCTGCCGGGGCGACGTTCTGGAAACGCTCGCGGCCGGCGCCGGCGGCCCGTTCCAGACGATCATCGCCGACCCACCCTACTTCCAGGTGCAGACGCAGGAGGACTGGGACAACCGCTGGCCCGGCGAGGACGACTACCTCGACTGGTGCCGGCGGTGGGTCGGTGCGGCCGCCGCGCACCTCGCGCCCGACGGCATCTTCTACATTTTCGGCCAGCCGGGCAAACGGGAGCACGTGTGGCTGCACCTCTGCTCCGAACTGACCCGCGCGCTCGCCTTCCACGATCTCATCGTATGGGACCGGGCGGTGGGCTACAACGAGCGGCGCGACTCGTTCACCCCCGGGTTCGAAATGATCCTCGCCCTCCGGCAGCCGGGGTCGGGGAAGGTTTTCTTCGACAAGGACGCGGTGCGCACGCCCTACGACGAGGAGACCATCCGCAGGTACTCCGCGGACAAGCGCTACAAGGATCCCGTCGCCCGGGAGGCGCACCTGCGCAAGGGGAAGTACGCGACCAACATCATCCGCGTTCCCTCGCTGAAGGGCAATTCCCGGGAGAAGGTGGGCCACCCGACCCAGAAACCGCTCGCGCTCATCGACAAACTGGTCCGCTCCAGCTCCCGGCCCGGCGACCTCGTCCTCGATCCGTTTCTCGGCAGCGGCACCACGGCCGTGGCGTGCGAACGGACCGGCCGCCGGTGGGTCGGGATCGAAAAGGATCCGGCCTATCTGGCCATGGCCCGGGAGCGGATACTCGCCGGGCGGGCCCGGGTGTGATTCACGGACCCGGCGGGCTCGCCGCACAAGGGCCGGTGCTACGGGACCAGGCGGAAAAACTTCCGCTTGCCCGCCTGGACGACGGCGCCCCCGGGGGCGATTGCTCCGATCGGGGCGTTGCGGTCGTCGATCCGCTCTCCGTCCCGCTTGACCGCGCCCTGGCCCATCAGGCGCACGATCTCCTTCCGGCTCGCGAACAGGCCGGAGGCGTCCATCGCATCGACGAGCTTCGCCCCGGCTCCGTCCGGGAGATCCTTCAACGACACCTCCGGCATGCTCTCCGGATTCTCTCCGCGGGCGAAAACCTGCTCGAAATTCGCGAGGGCCGCCCCACCCTCCTCCGGGGAATGGAACCGCGAGACGAGTTCGCGGGCCAGGGCCTTCTTGGCCGCCATGGGATGGCCGGCCCGGGCGCTTTCGATTTCATCCGGGGAGGCCAGCAGCAGCAGGCGGTAGTACTCCCACATCGTATCGTCGGGTACGGACATCACCTTCCCGAACATCTCCCCGGGCGGGTCGTTGAAGGAGACGTAGTTGTCGTAGGACTTGGACATCTTCCGGTGACCGTCGAGACCGACCAGAAGCGGAAGGGTCAGGACGGCCTGTTCCGGCCTGCCGGCGTCCTTCTGCAGCGCGCGGCCGACCAGCATGTTGAAAAGCTGGTCGCTGCCTCCGAGTTCGACGTCCGCGTCGAGGACCAGGGAGTCGTAGCCCTGGATCAGGGGGTAGAGAAACTCGACGATGCTGATCGGGGTGTTCGAGGCGTGGCGCCGGGCGAAATCGTCGCGCTCGAGCATCCGGGCCACCGTCATTTTCCGGGCCAGTTCGAGGCAATCGCCGAAGGACATCGCTGCGAACCACTCGCTGTTGTAGCGCACCGTCGTCTGTTCCCGGTCGAGCACCCGGAAAGCCTGGTCGAGATAGGTTTCGGCGTTGCCCGTGACTTCCTCCGCCGTGAGCACCGGGCGGGTCGAGGAGCGCCCGCTCGGATCCCCGATCATGGCGGTGTAATCACCGATGATCAGGATGGCCTCGTGCCCGGCGTCCTGGAACTCGCGCAATTTGTTGAAGACCACGAGGTGGCCGAAAGTCAGGTCGGGCCGGGTGGGATCCACTCCGAGCTTGACCTTGAGACGCTTCCCGGCGGCGATCCGTTCCCGCAATTCGTCCACACCGATGGCGGTCTCCGTGTTTCTTTCCAGAACAAACTCCTGCATAGGGGAATGGAGGCTACCCGCGCCCGGGATGAATTGGCAAGGCGGATCAAAGGGCGGGCGGCGCAAACACAATGGTCGAATGAATTCCCTTGTTTGCGCCCCGCGCCCGGGGTCGCGCCCTGCTACGCGAGCAGGCCCTCGGTCCGGTTCACTCCGGACAGAAGGCAGTTCCCCAGGGAGACGCCGTCCCGTGCGTTTCCGGCGAAAGCCAGGCCCTCCGCCGCTGTCTCGATCCGGTCGAAGACGGCGACGATGTCCCGGTACCCGAGATTGTACTGGGGTATGGCCCGGGGCCAGAAGGTGGATTTCCAGTAAACGGGATCGCCCACCGCCCCGAGAAGGGCCGCGCACTCCTCGCGGACCAGGCGCAGGCAGGTTTCCGTGTCGAGCCGCCCCTGGTCCGGCGCCCGGGCGCCGCCGAGAAAAGCCGAGAGCAGCACCTGCCCCTCCGGCGTCCGCCCGGGGAAAAGAGAGCTGTCGAAGAGAACGCCCAGCACCTTCCGCCGCTCCCGCGAGGGAGCGAGGACTCCGAAGCCGTCGAGCGGATGCGCGACCTGATCGCGCCGGTAGGCCACGGCGAAAGTCGTGACCGGCGGGGCCGCGACATCGGCGAAGACCGCCAGCCGCTCGGCGATCGCCGGATCGAAGGGCAACCCGGCAAGCGCGTGGGGGGGGACGGCGACGACGAGCTTGCCGGCGCGGACCGTCCGCTTCGCCCCGTCCCCACCCGAGCGGAAGCGGATGCGCCAGCCGCCCTCTTCCTTCTCGATCGAATCGACACCCGCGCCCGGGTTGACGGCGAATCCCCCTTTGCCGGAGAGTTGGTCGATCAGATCCCGGAGGCCGCCGGGGAAGGAGATCATCTTCCTGCCGTAGCGGGATTCCCCCGCGCGCCTGCTCTCCCGCGCGCGGCGAATGGCCGCCCGGAGCAGGGACGGATGCAGACCGGCCACCTCCGCCAGCTTCGGAAAAGCCGCGCGCAAGCTGATCTTCTCCGGATCGCCGGCGAAGATCCCCGAGACAAACGGATCGGCCAGCGCCTCGCGCACTTCCGCGCCGAAATGGCGTCCGACCCAGGGACCGATCGCCTCGTCGCCCTCCGCGGGCGGCGAGCCGTGGCGAAAGGGCTCGAGCAACAGGCGGAGCTTCGCATGCGGCGGCAGAAACGAGCCGAAGAGGAACGATCCCGGGGAAGACGGCAGGGCCACGGGCCGGCCCTTGCGGACGACGAACCGCTTCGCGGCGACCGGATCGCTCGGCACCGCGCTCTCCCATATGCCGCATTCGCGCAGGAACCGCTCCAGGCGCTCGTCCTGCACCAGGAGCGCGTGCGGCCCGCCCTCGACGATGTAGCCGTCGCCGCGATGGGTCAGGACGCTGCCCCCGAGCCGGTCGCTCCGCTCCAGGAGAACCGTCTTCGCTCCGGCCCGGGCGCCGGTCCAGGCGGCGGCCAATCCGGCCGCGCCCCCGCCGATCACCGCCAGGTCGGCCTCGTCCGTCACGACCGGCCCCTCCGTTCGTCCGCCCCCGGGGGCGGCAATCCCAGTTTCGCCCGCAGATCCGCCAGCGCTCCGGGCAACCCGCCCGCGTCGGCCCGGCAAATCGTCACGTGCCCCATCTTGCGCCCCGCCCGCGCCTCCCCCTTGTCGTAGAGGTGGAGGTGGGCGCCGGGCACGGAGAGAACCGTTTCGGCCAGGGCGGCTCCGGCGGCGTTCAACTCCTCGCCGAGCAGGTTCTGCATGACCGAGAAGGCCCGCGGTTCGGGCGAGCCGAGAGGCTGGCCGCAAACGGCCCGGATGTGGTTCTCGAACTGCGACGTATCCGACCCGTCGATACTGAAATGCCCGGAGTTGTGGGGCCTCGGCGCCATCTCGTTGATGATCCAGCGCCCGTCGCCGCCGAGAAACAGCTCGACGGCGAGAACCCCCTCCAGACCGAGCGCCTCCGCGAGGCCGCGGCAGATCGCGTCCGCCGCGGCGGCATCCGCCTCCCCGGGCGGCACGGGCGAAAAGGTCACGTCGAGAATATGGTTGCGGTGGATGTTGCGGCAGAGCGGGTAGGTCGCGATCGCGCCCGACGGGCCCCGCGCCACGATCACCGAATACTCGGCCCGGAAATCGATCTTCTCCTCCAGCACCGCGCCGCCGCCGCCGAACCCGGCCCAGGCCGCCGCCAGATCGCCCGCCTTCCCCACGACGACCTGACCCTTCCCGTCGTAGCCGAAATCGGCGGTCTTGAGGATGGCGGGAAAGGCGACCCCCCCCCCGGCCGCCGCCTCCGCGTCGGCGGCGGACTCGATCACCCGGAACGGCGCTACCGGAAAGCCGCGGCCGGCCAGGAACTCCTTCTCCCGCCGCCGGTTCTGCGCGACCGAGAGGATCTCCGGCGACGGGCGCACGGGCTTGCGGCGCGCGAACGCCTCCAGCGGCGCCTTCGGCACGTTCTCGAATTCGAACGTGACCACATCGGCGATGGAAAAAAGCCGTTCCAGCCCGCCGGGGTCGTCGTAGGCGGCCGCGATCTGCTCGTCGGCGACCGGCCCGCAGGCGCAGGGCGTCTTCGGCTCCAGCACCACCACGCGGTAGCCCATCGCCCGGGCGGCGAGCGCCGACATCCGCCCGAGCTGGCCGCCGCCGATGATCCCGACCACCCCGGGCGGGGCGATCGGCCCTTGGTCTTCCGCTCCACCCATGGCCTCAGCCTCCGGGACGGTCGTTGGCGAGAACGGACTCGGTCTGCCGCCGCCGGAACTCTCCCAGGCGATCCCGCACGCCCTCGTCCGAAAGCGCGATGACCGCCGCCGCCGCGAGCGCCGCGTTCACCGCTCCCGACCGGCCGATCGCCAGGGTGGGCACGGGTATCCCTGCCGGCATCTGCACGATGGAGAGCAGGGAATCCAACCCCTGGAGAGCCTTCGACCGCACCGGCACGCCGAAAACCGGCAGGAGGGTCATCGAGGCGACCATCCCCGGCAGGTGCGCCGCCCCGCCCGCTCCGGCGATGATGACCCGCAGCCCCCGCTCCGCCGCCGAACGCGCGTACCCGACGAGCCGGTCGGGGGTCCGGTGGGCGCTGACCACGCGCGCCTCGAAGGGCACGCCCAGCTCCTCGAGAATTCCGGCCCCGTGGGCCATCGTTTCCCAGTCCGACTGACTCCCCATGATCATGCCGACCACCGGGGAGGGTGTTTCGCCCACCTGCTCCTTCATATCGTCCAGTTTCGCCCGGGATGGCGCTTTTGGCAAGGACGGGATTCGTCTCTTCCCGGCGGGGGGTTTGGCGGACCCGCGACCCATGCGGGAGCCGAAGACCGCGCGATCCCATCGATTCTTTCCGCCGCACCCGCGGCTACAGTCGCGCATCCGGAGGGGCGGTGGAAACATCATCCTTGCCCCGGAGCGTGAAATGCCCATCCTTCGAAAACGGAAGGTCCCCATAGTTCAATGGATAGAACCGCGGTTTCCTAAACCGTTAATCCGAGTTCGAGTCTCGGTGGGGGCGCCATTCGATCCAAGCCGCCCCCGGCGGCGAATCCAGCGGAAATGCGGGAGATTCCTTTCCCCCGGAACCGTGACCGGGTGTGACCGGGAGCGCCGAGCCGCGCGACCGCCCTGCGGGCCGCCGGGTTCCGCTAGACCTCCCAGGGGAGCAGGCCGGCCCGGAGGGCTTCGGGTCGTTCACAGCCGGTCTCGACGTGGATGGCCAGGTTGGAGAGGTGGTGCTTCCAGACGTCGAAACTGACGGTGATGGTCACGATCGCACCGGACGCGAATTCGAGGACGCCGGCGCAACGCGTGTTGACGGCGACGGGCAGGCGTTTGCCTTCGTTGCCTTGGCTGGAGGCGACGCGTTCCTCGAACCCCTTGGCGGTGCGGGCCATGACGGATTTGACCGGCCCGAGGAAATTCACCAGCGCGGTCAGATAGTAGGGACCCATGTCAAAGAGCGGGCCGCCGCCGGCTTCGTAATAGAAGCCCGGATTGGGGTGCCAGCTCTCGTGGCCGTGGCCCAGCATGAAGGCGGTGCCGCTGAGAGGCCGGCCGATCCAGCCGTCGTCGATGAGTTTGCGGGTGGTCGGGGAGTCGGTTCGGTGCGCGGGACTCAGGACCGGCGGGTCGCCCACCGCAAGCCGCGCAGGGTCGCCTCGAACACATCGGGATACTGGTCGAATTCCGCCATGACGTGTCCCAGCGCGGAGTAGAAGACGCGACCGAGCCCCCAGCCGCGGGTCCAGATCACCGGCATGTCGATCTCGCGACCGTCGTGGCGGTAGGTGGTGGCCGCGAGCACATCGACGGCCGGGTCGATCAGCATGTAGTATTGTTCCGAATCGTAATCGAAGATCCCGGGCAGGCCCTCGACCACCGGGTGCTCGGGTCGGGTGACGCGCACCGAGTAGGTGCCGACGTGGGGATGCCCGACGAAGTGTCCGCCGACCATCCATTCGTATTCGATGGACCCGCGGAAGGCGTCGCCCATGCCGCCGTGGATTCCGCCCAGCCCGGTGCCGGCGCGGACCGCCTGGCTGAGATTCTTTTCCCGTTCCCCGCTGAGCCCGCCCATGGTCCAGAAGGGGACGATCAGGTCCGCGCGCGCGAGTCGTTCCACGTCGTCGAGCACGTCGAGCGAATCCGCCCGCGCGAGTTCGTAGCCAAGCCCTTCGAGGGCGTCGCCGAAACGGCGGGCGAAGGCGGCGGGCTCGTGGCCTTCCCAGCCTCCGTGGATCAGGATGGCATTCGGTTTGGATCGGTGCATGGTTTGGATGTTTCCGGTGATCGGCGCGCGTTTCGAGCGAAAAGCGTTTTTCGAATCGTCCGGGAATTCTGATCGCGATGCGCCAGCCCGGCGAACCCATCTCCCGGAGAAGCGGGGGAACCAGCGTATCCGGCGCGACAAACGCGACCGCACCCCCGAAGAGACCCCCATCGAGGCAGTGTATCAGGTAGTTGCGCCGACGCGTCGCCCGGTCCCCTTCCCGCCCTCGCGCGGTTTCATCGCCGCCGCATGCAACCTCTCTACTCATTGGAAGAATCGAAGAAGAAAACCCGATTGTTCCACCCGCCCCACTTCGTGACATGTCCCATACCTCTCCGTTTCACTTGACACCCCGGACCAGCCCTGCGGAGGATGGCCCGATGGAATACCGAACCTTTGGAAAGGCCGGTTGGGACGCCTCCGAGATCGGCTTCGGCGGCTGGGCGATCGGAGGGCGCCGGGGTGCGCAGGATGACGGGGCCTCCACCCGGGCGGCGCACCAGGCACTCGATCTGTGCGTGCCTTTTATCGACACCGCTGGCGGCGTGCGCTCTGGCATGGCGGCAAGTGAAAGCGAGGAGAAACAATGAATCCATCCCCCGCCACCTTGCTCACCATGGGTCGGTTGCTCTTGCTCCACTGCTGGTTTCCTCCGGTGCGCCAGGGTCGGACCTTCGCCGGGCGCTGATTCATGTTTCCCCTTGAATTGAAATATTCTCCTGTTTTCTTATTCAAACCATGAAGAAACACACCCCCCCCGCAATCTCCTCCTCGCCTGCCTCACTCTCTCCGCGTTCGGCGCCGCATCCGGGGCGGAGACCTTCACCTGGCAGACGCCGCAGGCCACCCTCCTGCCCAACGGCTCCATCGAATGGGCGCCCCTGCCCTACGAATTCGTGGCGGGCGAACAGGTCCGCTACATCGACTACGAAAACGGTGACGACACTGCCGACGGGCGCTCACCCGAGACCGCCTGGAAGCGCCACCCCTGGGACCGCGAGGCCGAGGGCAACGCCGCCGCCGCCGAAGGGCCGGTCACCTACGTCTTCAAAGGCGGGGTCGCCTACCGCGGCCAGCTCCTGGCCGACGAGTCCGGCGAAGCGGGCAACCCGATCCGGTTGACCGCCGACCCGTCGTGGGGCGACGGCCATCCGTGGTTCCTCGGCTCCGAACAATTGCCCTCGGACTGGGTTCCGGCCACCGAAGTCGAGGCCCCCGCCCGCCTGCCCGAACCGGAAAAGGTCTGGGCTCTCGACCTGAAGCCGACCGGGCTGCTCGAACAGGACAAGCAGGGCCGGTATCGCGTCGCCTATGTTCAGCCCGACGGACGCACCCACTGGAGCCCTCCCGGCCCCTCCTTCACCGGGCTTTTCTCTGTCGATGAAAACGGCGGGACCCGCATGTTCCACCTCGCCAGCGATCCCGACTGGCAGCCGGGCGACCTCGCCTTCGCCATGAGCCACTGGCACAAGTGGGATGGCCCCGGCAAAGCCACTTACCAAGGCAAGGAATTGGGCGGCCTCCAAGCCGACCAGCTCAAAGGCAAGCCGGCCGACTACTTCGAGGGCGGACGTCTCTGGTCCCAGTATCCCCTTTTTATGGGCACCGCCATCTCCTCCGAAATCCCCGCCACCACCACGGACAAAAAGACCAAGGAAGAAGTCCCCTTTTACATCCCGGAGGAAGGCATGTTCGTCAAAGGCCTGCCCGGCGGCGTGAAAAAAAACGTCCGTTACATGATCGAAAACCTGCCCCAGTATCTCGACAACGAGGGCGAATTCTACCTCGATGCCGAAACCGGCATCCTCTACCTGCGCCTCGCCGAAGATCCCAACCAACTGCGCCTGGAACTGACCAAGGATCTCGGCCAGATACGGATCGACGGCCAGAGCCACATCGAAATCGCCGGACTCCAATTCGGACTCGCCAGCGGCGACGCCGTCTCCGTCTCGGGCAACGCCAGCGATATCACCGTGCGCCACTGTCTCTTCGAGAATGTCGCCCGGAATGCCTTCAAGGCCACCCTGGGGATGTCGAGACAAGAACCCTCCACGGAGGAGCTGACCAACATCGTCGTCCGCGACAACGATTTCCGCAACATCTGGGAGTCGGGCATCAGCATCTCGGACGGTAGCGGCGGCTCCCTGCACCACCCCTACGGTCGGCTGCGCCACGCCGAAATCCTCCGCAACCGCCTCGTCAATCTCGGCTTCCGCCACCAGGGCAACGTCCAGAGCAACATCGCCGCCCTCGAGCTGCTCTACCCCGAGACCGGGGTCGTCGCGGGCAACCTCGTCACCAACACCTGGGGCTCGGGCATCGTCGTCTTCGGCGGCAAGGAGGGCAACCTCGGCGACTATTCGATCCGCCGGACCGAGATCCCGCTGATCCGCGTCCACGTCTTCCACAACCTCACCCAGCACTGCGCCCGGGCGGTCAACGACTACGGCGGCCTCGCCCTCTGGCAGGGCGGCCCGCTCAACGCCTGGTCGAACAACGTCGGCAGCTCCGTCGGCCACATGCCGGGCGGATTCTGGGGCATTCCCATGACGAACCTCAGTTACCCTCTCTATCTCGACGGTGCTTACAAGGTTTACAGCTTCAACAACCTCGTCTGGGGCGCGACCATCCAGCCCGACGATCCCTACCGCTCGCGCAACAGCGCCTACTTCATGGTCTTCGGCTTCCTCAACCAGTTCGCCAACAATTCCGTTTACC
>JBKHCX010000057.1:0-15293 GCA_046541615.1 Puniceicoccaceae bacterium | reverse complement strand
ATGGGAAGCGAGTATTTCATCCTAACCGAAGAAATCAATTCGGACGACTTCCGTGCGCGGCAGATCATCTTCGTCCTCAAATGTTCCTTCGACTCCGGCCAGATCAGCGGGATCGACAAGAAGTCCGTCCGCCTCCGCGTGGTCCCGGAGGGATCGACGAGCGGCATCTCCTACACCTCCGGCGACCTCTCGGTTCTCGTCACCGAGATTATCGATGACCGGACCGCCCTTGTTCAAATCGCCTGTCCCTACGATGTCAGCGTTCTGGGACCCAAGGCGCGCATCAGCGGCGAGGTGCTCGTCGTGCTCGAGGAGGAGGAGAAGCAGTCGCGCCCGATCCAGCTCCGTCTCGAGCCCGGATTCGAGGTCAATCTGGGCAATTTCCCCGTTCTTCTTTCGGGAGTGGAAATCCCCAAGAATTCCCCCTATCCGCTCGCCATCACCTTCCGGATGTCGAAGGGCGAGGAATCCGAGCGGAAGTATTCCGTTCAGTTTTTCGACGAAAAAATGCGTCCGATCGCTTCGGACCGCAGCGATTACGTGATCGACGACATCCACGAGGCCACCTACAGCCTGAAGACCCGTCCGGCGTCCGTTTACGGAGTCTTCAATTACGTCGGTGTCTCGAAAAGCGCGACCGTCAAGTTCTCCCTCGATTGCGATCTGAACCTCCTGAACCTGACCGACGATTCGAAGTGACGGGTGCCGGTTGAGGTTTCCGGGCGCCGCGCGGACACCGCGACGGGATTGACCGGGGGGCCGAGACCAACGGCCTCACAAATCGTAGCCCCGGGCGCCGCCCGGGGTTTCGGGATCGAAAACGGATCCGCAGGCTGAAGGTCGGCCCGCGAATATTGGGGCAGGCCTTCAGCCTGCGGCCGCTGGGGCGGACGCAGCCTGGGGCGGTGCCCCAGGCTACGGTGGGGATGCGCCGTTGGCGCGTGGTATTCGGATTGGTCCGTCGGGCGTGGTATTCGGATTGATCCGTCGGGCGTGATATTCCGATTGCACTGTCCGGCGTGGTAGTCCGATTGCATCGGACGGATTCGGATCCGGGCGTCGGTATTCGGATCCGGGCGTCGGTATTCGGATCCGGGCGTCGGGATTTGGATTCCAGCGTCGGGATTGCGATCATGGTAGGGCCGCGTGCCTGGGCGCGTGCCGCCCCGGGGGGCGGTCGGTGGCGCATCGAGCGAGGGCCGCCGGTCCGGGCGTTCCGCGCCGCATCGCGGTCGTCGCGCGGGCGCGGCGGCGCTGCGACGGGATTGACCGGGGGGCCTCCTGTTCGGAGGGTGGACACTCCTGTCCACCGCAATTGATCCGCGAAACGAATCGTATTGGGTGAGCCGGCCGGATATGGTTTTCGGGACGAATGGCGCGGGACAGGAGTGTCCCGCTTCCGCCGGGGGGCCTCCGGTTCGCGGAACACCGGTTTCCGCTTGCTTGCCTTCCGCCGGTTCTTCCGCCTGTTTACCCGCATGAGCATTCCCTCGTTCATCGACTCCGGGCTCCTTGGTGAGATCGACCGCCTTTCCGGCACACCCTGTTTCCTCTACGACGAAGAAACGATCCGGGCGCAGGCGGAGGTCGTGAAACGGTTTCCGGCGCCTTTCGGACTTTTCCCCCGCTACGCGATGAAGGCCTGCCCGACCCGCGCGATTCTGCGGATTCTGCGGGAGGAGGGATTCGGCATCGACGCCAGTTCCACCCACGAGGTCGAGCGGGCGGTCCGGGCGGGCTTCGCCCCGGAGTCGGTTTCCCTGAGCACCCAGGAATTGTCGGACGATTTCGCCCGGTGGGTGGGGGAGGGGGTGCTGGTCAACGCCTGCTCGCTGGCCCAACTGGAGCGCTACGGGGAGCGGTTCCCGGGGACGAGGGTGGGTCTCCGGTTCAATCCGGGCCTGGGCTCCGGCGGCACCGCCAAGACGAACGTGGGCGGGCCTTCCTCCAGTTTCGGGATCTGGCACGGCAAGAAGGACGAGGTGAAGCGGATCCTCGAGGCGCGTTCCCTGACCGCCGAGCGGATCCACACGCACATCGGTTCGGGCAGCGATCCGGCCGTCTGGCAGCGGACGGCCCGGCTGAGCCTCGCCCTCGTCGCCGAATTCCCGGATGTGCGCTGCCTCAACCTCGGCGGCGGCTACAAGGTGGCGCGGACCGAAGAGGAGACCGGAACCGACCTGCCGCGCATCGGAGAGCCCGTCGCCCGGGCGCTGGAGGAATTCGCGGCCGGGACGGGCCGCCGCATCCGCCTGGAAGTCGAGCCGGGGACTTTTCTCGTCGCCAACGCGGGGTTCCTCGTCGCCCGGGTCCAGGACATCGTCGATACGGGGGCGGAGGGGCACCGCTTTCTCAAGCTCGACGCCGGGATGACCGAGCTGCTGCGCCCCTCCCTCTACGCGGCCCAGCATCCGCTCGCGCTGGTTCCGCGCGATCCGGCCCGCGGCGGACCCGCCACCCCCTATGTGGTCGTCGGCCATTGCTGCGAATCCGGCGATCTGCTGACCCCGGCTCCGGGGGACGCCGAAGCCCTCTCCGAGCGGATTCTCCCCGAGGCCCGGCGCGGTGACTGGTGCGTGATCGGCGGGGTCGGCGCCTATTGTTCGGCGATGAGCACCAAGAACTACAACAGTTTCCCCGAAGCGCCGGAAGTCCTCCGCGCACCCAATGGAAGCTTGAGTTTGATCCGGAGGCGGCAGACACTCGACCAGATGCTGGCCAACGAAATCTGAAGACCCATGAAAGAAAAAATCCTCGTGACCGGGGGAGCGGGATACATCGGCTCCCACACCGTCGTCGAACTGATCGAACAGGACCATGAGGTCGTCGTGGTGGACGACCTCTCGAATTCGGAAGAGTCCGTTCTGGACGGCATCGAGGCGATCACCGGAGTCCGGCCCGACCTGGCCGTCTTCGATCTCTGCGACGAGGCGAAGCTCGAACTTTTTTTCCAGGCCCATCCGGACATTGCGGCGGTCATTCACTTCGCCGCCGCCAAGGCGGTCGGCGAGTCGGTCGAGAGGCCGCTCCACTACTACCGGAACAACCTCCTGTCGTTGATCAACCTGCTCGAGGTGCTCCCGACTTCGCGGGCGAAGGGGATCGTGTTCTCGTCGTCCTGCACGGTGTACGGTCAGCCGGAGAAGCTGCCGGTCGGGGAGGACGCGCCGATCCAGCCCGCCCTTTCCCCCTACGGGAACACGAAGCAGGTCTGCGAGGAGATCCTCCGCGACGCCGTGGCGGCCGGATCCGGCCACCGGGTGATTTCGCTGCGCTACTTCAATCCGATCGGCGCGCACCCCTCCGCGCGGATCGGCGAACTCCCCCGGGGGGTGCCGAACAACCTGGTCCCCTTCATCACGCAGACGGGCGCGGGCATCCGGGAGAGGGTTCGGATCTTCGGCGACGACTACGACACCCCCGACGGCACGTGCATCCGCGACTACATCCACGTCGTCGATCTGGCCAAGGCCCACGTCATGGCGACCGAGCGCCTGCTCCGCGCCCCCGACGCGCCGGCGTTCGAGTTTTTCAATCTCGGCACGGGCAGGGGCAGCTCGGTGAAGGAAATCGTGGACACCTTCGAGAAGGTCTCGGGGCTCGACCTCCCCAAGGAGATCGCCCCCCGGCGGCCCGGCGACGTCCAGGCCGTTTACGCCGACACCCGGAAGGCCAACGAGGTGCTCGGCTGGAAGGCCGGGCTGGGACTGGAGGAGATGATCTCCAGCGCGTGGGAGTGGGAGAAACGGCTGCGCGGGATCGACTCCTGAGCGGCCGCCGCCCGGCCATGAGCGAATCCGGCCAGCCGCCCGCCCCGCGCCCCGCGCCCGCCGCAGAGAGGATCTCCCGCTTCCGCGAACACCTGTACCGCCGGGTCGCGTGGGAGGATCTCGACCCGGCCGCCCTCGACGCGCTCATCGACCGGGCGGTGCGCGAGGATCTCGAAGGCCTGGGCTTCCGCTCCGGGGCGCGGCGGCCGGGCGACGCCACCTCGGATCTGTTTCTAGCCGGTCATCCGCAAGCCGAGGCCCGCATCGAAGCGCGCGAGGATCTCGTCCCGGCCGGGCTTCCCCTCGTGCCCGCCATCCTGGCGCGGTTCGGTTCCGAGCTGGTTTTCTCGCCCCGGACCGGCGACGGGCGCCCCGTCTCCGCCGGAGACACCCTCGGGACCGTGCGCGGCCCGGTCGCCGGCCTCCTCTCGGCCGAACGCACGGTTCTCAACTTTCTCCAGCTTCTCTCCGGAATCGCGACGGAGACCGCCCGGCTGGCCGCCCTTCTGGAGGGCTCAGGGACCCGGCTCCTCGACACCCGGAAAACCCCGCCCGGCTACCGGGCGCTCGCGAAGTACGCGGTGGCCGCCGGTGGCGGCTGGAACCACCGCCTCGGGCTCCACGACCGGATCATGCTCAAGGACAATCATCTGGCCTGCGGTTCCTTCGCCTCCGGAGCGGCCACCTTCCGCGACGCGGTCGCCGCCGCCCGGAAAGTCCGTCCCGACCTGCCCGTCGAGGTGGAGATCGACCGCCCCGCGCAGCTCGACCTGGTGCTCGGAGCGGCGCCGGACGTCATCCTGTTCGACAATTTCTCCGGACCCGACCTGGAGAGGGCGGTCCGGCGGGTCGGCGGCGCCTGCCTGACGGAGGCCAGCGGAGGGATCACGGCCGCCACGCTTCCCTCCCTCGCCCGGATCGGCCTCGACTTCGTCTCCACCGGAGCGAGCGTCCACCGGGCGCGCTGGGTGGATATCGGCCTCGACCTCGTGTGAAAAAAAGGGGGGTGGGTCGCGCTTCGTGTAGCAAACTCTCCAATACGGACCCGGGTCCGCCCGAACCGCGGAAATCACAACCCGGGGTAAACCAGGACGCGGTCGTGCACGAGGACCACGAGGTCGGGAACGCCGTCTCCGGTCAGGTCGTCGAGGAGGACCTCCCGCGGCTCCATCGGGGCGCCCGTCCGACCGCGGTAGTGGAGATTCTTCTCGAACACGGTGAAATGGAGGAGGCTCGACCACTGGTCCGGCGGCGTCCACTCGAGCAGTTCGATCACGTTGCTCCGCCCGTCGATGGCGACCAGGGGGTGCGGCGGGCCGATCCGGGCCGTGGGCAGGGCCAGCTCGGTGGGCGAAACATCCAGCAGGTCGGTTTCGTAGGAGGTCAGCGCCACCTTTTCCCATTCGCCCGCGGACAGGGGCAGGACCCAGAAACGGTCCTCTCCGAAAACCAGCAGGCGGGAGGAGCGCGGACCACCGTCGCCGAGGACGCCCCGGACATCCAGCCCGCCGACATCCGCCGAATCGCGGTAGCGGAGGACCCCGTCCCCGTCCCGGGCGAGCCGTTGCATCGTCCCGGCCCCGCCGTCGTAGAAGATCAACTCGACCGCCCCGTCCCCGTCGGTGTCCACGACCGTCGGAATCCGCACCGCGTCCGCGGGGGAGCGGGCGTTGAACTGGTCGAGGACCACGAACCGGTCCTCCGCGTCGAGTCCGACCGCGCGGGCGTGGCCGTCCGAGCCGACGAGCATCTCCTCGCGCCCGTCGCCGTCCGCATCCCCGAATCCGATGCGGTTCCGGGCCAGATCGTCCAGCATGCTTTTCCGGATCGAGGATCCGGCGGCCAGCTCGACCAGCGCCGCCTCCGACTCCTCCGCGCCGGTCTCCCCGGCGGGGGGCAGGCGGAAGATCCGCGCCGGTTCCCGGGGGGCGAGCAGCACGAACTCGGTCCGCCCGTCGCCACTGAGATCGAAGACCAGCAGTCCGGATGGGGATCGCTTCACATCCGGGATCGCCTCGTCGCGGACCGGCCGGAACGCCGACGGGTGATCTCCGCCCCGCTCCAGCGCCACCAGGCGGTATCCGCGGTCCTCTTTCGTCACGACAAAGAGCAGGGGCGGGCCGTCCGCCGAAAAACTTCCGGAGGCGATGGTCTGGATTTCCCCCTCGACGGGGAGGGGAGCCGGAAAGGCGAACCGGCCCTCGTCGGTCATGCGGCTCAGGCCCGCGAAATTCTCCTTTCCGCTGAACACGGCGAGATCGTCTCCCGCGCCACCGCCCCGGGGCACCGCGACGAGTTCGGAAATCCCCAGCAGGGAGGGGAACGACTGCGGGGGACGGAACTTCCAATCGCCCTCCTGCCGGTAGAGCAGGATCGCGGACTCGGACGGGTCGGCGGCGGCCAGCTCCCCCAGGCCGTCGCCGTCGAAGTCGCCGTAGGCGTAGGAGGCGGGCGACTTGCCGTCCGCGGTCGGATGGATCAGCGGACGGGCGTGCTCGAAACCATCGTCTTCCGCCTCCCGCCGCCGCAGCTCGAAGAGATCGACCGAGCCGGAGTGTCGGGCGATGTAGGCGAAGACGGGGCCTTCCCCCGCCGCCCCCCCCCGCAGGACGTGGACGAGCCCCGGCCCGATCCGCAGGTCGAAGGCGCGTTCGGGGCCGAAGTCGCCGGATTCTTCCTGGAGCCGGATCCTCCACGCGTGCGAGCCCGATCCGGCGGTGTAGAGGAGATCCGCGCGGCCGTCGCGGTCGATATCCGCCAGATCGAGCCCGTAGGCGTCCCCGGAGGTCAGCCGGATCCTGTCCGGGTTCACGGGGAGCCCTTCCCCGCCCTGGCGGAAGAGAAGGATGTTCTCCTTGCCCAGAACGAGAAGGTCGTCCTTGCCGTCACCATCCACGTCCCCCGCCTTCAGGGTGGACGTCCACGGGACGGGCTCGAATCGCTCGAGGACGACCGGATCGGCGAACCCTCCCTCGGGCATCCGGTAGCGGATCGACAGCGGCGCCTCCTCGGCCGTGTAGGCGACATCGGTCAGGCCGTCGCCGTTCCAATCGCCGGCCACGACCGCGAACAGGGGGAAGCCGGTGACCAGGTTCTCCTCCAGGAAGAGGGCGTCCTCGAGAACCGGCTCCCAACGGTTTCTCCGCACGGCGCGGCCCATCGCCGGGGGTGGATCGCCATCCCCCCGCTGGAGGAGGAAATCGATCCGCCCCCGGTCGTTGTTGACGAGGAGGAGGTCGGTGAGCCCGTCGCCGTTGATGTCGCCGGAGCGCAGCGAGCGGGTGTCCCAGTCGAGCTTGACCACGGTTGGCGGACCGAACCCCCGCGGGCCGGTGGAGTCCTCCGCCGGCAGGCCGGGCGCGGGAAGTCCGAGAGCCAGCGCGAGAAGTGCGGGCCGGAGGATCATGGGGCCAGTCTTTCCTTGGGGAGGATCAGGCTCTCGAAGAAGAAACCGTTTTCCTCCAGGAATTGCCCCGAGAAAACGAAATGCGGGAAAAGATCCTCCCCGGATCCGGGGTACGCGTCCGCCTCCGCGGCGCTCCCTTCCGAGCGGACCTCGCGCAGGAGGGCGAGAGCCGCGACCATCTCGCCGATCATGGAGCCGAGATCCGCGTAACTCGCCCCCACGGCGCCGTCGGGCAGTTCCGCGAGAAGATCCCGGACTTCGGGCCGGTTCCAGAAGCCGGATCCGCCCTCCTTCCACCGCGCCACGGCGCCTTCGAGCAGCCCGTCCTTTCCGGTGCCGATCAGGAACAGGTCGCCCGCGATCGCGTAGGAGAAGAAGGCCTGCGGATCGCCCGGCATCGGGGTTTTGGACGTATGGATGGCGGCGCCCTCGAAATCCTTCTTGTCGAAGAAAGCATCGGCGCCGAACATCCCCTTGATCCCCTCGAGGGCGAGGACGAATCCGGCGGGATCGCTCAACTCGAAGGCGACCACCGAGTCCACCTCCGGGGGTCCGTCTCCCCCCGGCGCCGCCGCGTCGCGGGAGGCCGTGTACGCCACCAGTTCCTCGCCGAGGCCGCCGATCAGGCTCCGCTCGAAATCGACGCCCGTGGACTGGAGGAGGTTGTTGCGGGTCATGTCGATCATCATCGGGAGGCCGGGGCTGATCTCGGCCAGCATCTCCTTGACCCCGAGCCAGGCGTCCGCCCAGCGGGCGCGCCCGACGCTCGTGGAAAGCGGGTTGCCGGGCGCGAGCGACGAGAGGGGGATCGGCCCGTCCCCGTGGGCCAGCAGGTGGAGCAGACCCTTCTTCTCCCGGTAGAACAGCCCGCCCTCGACGACCGAACGATCCGCGCCAAACGTGGCGGAGAGATGGAACGTGCGCAAAGCGTCGAGACCGAGGGCTTCGAAGACTCCCTCCGGCGAGATGTCGAGCGGATTGGCGCCCGGTTCGGCCATGGCGGACGCCATCCCTTTCTCGAACGGACCCCTGCCGAACTCCGCCAGGAGCCCGAGGTTCACGAACAACAGGAGGTCGCTTTCGCCGGCGCGGCCGCGCACATCCAGGAATCGATCGACACCGGCCAGGCTGCCGCCCTCGGAGGGGTCGGCGATCCGGGCGACCGCGTCGCGCAGGTACTCCACCGGCTGGGCCAGCACGGCCGTTCCGTTGACCAGTGCCCAGCCGTTGCGGCGCACCAACCCGCCGTCCTCCGAGGTGACCTCTTCGATCCGCAGGTTGTGGCCCATGAACTCCTCGTCGAACCCATGCCCCTCCTGCCCCGGCAAGAGGTTTCCCGGCCGCTCGTCGCTCCACGGCTCGAGAAATCCGGCGAGATCCTCCTCGGAACCCGAGAAACCGGCGATGATCGCGAAATGGTCCCGGCCCTCGAAATCCTCCCAATCGGCGCTCTCCCAATCGATTTCGGGGAGGGTGATCGCGACGGCGAGGCCTCCGTCGAAGAAATGGCCGTAGCGCTCCCACTGTTCTTTCGCCTCCTCGCCGAACAAGCCGGCGGCGCCTCCGGCGTCCGCGTCGCCGGTCTCCGGAAAGATGGACTTCCGCAGTTCCTCGTTTTCCAGCAGGGCCCCGAAGGCGCTCTCGTCGAAATTCCGGTCCAGCGTCGGCAGATCGGGCGCCACGAGGAAGACCGCGGTCTCGCGGTCGGCCACCGCGGCCGGATCCGCCCCCGATGCGAAGCCGCCTGCGACGGTCGTGAGAAGAGCCGCGGCGAGGGCGGGCGCACGGGAGCGAATGGAAGGGTGGGATGCGTTCATGGTAGTCCTGATAAAGTGATACAAAAGATTCCGAGAAACCTGGAGATTGCGCGGATGGGCTCAGTTCGCCGCTTGGCCGCGGGCGTCCGGTTCCATCCGGCTCAGGCCCGATTGCACGAGGAGGTTGACGAAGGAGGAGACGAACCGCCGCGAGTTGTCGGAGGCGAGAAAATCGCGGGTCCGCTCGTAGGGCTCGGTGTCCGGGCCGAGGGCCGGCGCGCTCCGCCCGAGCACGTAGAGGAAGTGCCCGCCCTCCCCGGTGACACGCATGGAGGAGACCTCGCCGTCGGGAAGGGATTCCGCCTGCCGCAGGGTGGCCGGGGGCAGGTCGTCGGGACGATCCTCCCAGCCGACCCCTTCGAAGGTGGTGACGGAGAGCCCGAGCGATTCCGCCTTTTCGGCGAAAGACCCGCCTTCGGCCACGGCGTCCGAGAGCTGTTCCCGGATCTCCTTTCCGCGGGCGACGAAAGCGGCCTGTCTCTCCTCCTCGCGGTAATCGGCCAGGACCTCCTCTTCGACTTCGGCCAGGTCGGGTATCCGCGAGGGAATGATTTCCCGGAGAATCAGGACATAGGCCTTCCCCTCGTGTTCGAACGGGTCGGTGAAATAGCGCAGCGAATCCAGCCGGGGGACTTCGGCGAAAGCGGAATCGGGCAGATCGGTTCCGGAGGGTGCGGCGGCCCCCCGCACGGGCGGCAGCGGCTCCAGGGTCACGTCGAAGCGCTCGGCCGTCGATTCGATTTCGGGCGCGTTGTAGGCGATCTCGTCCTCGAAAAGCGCATAGACGAATTTCTCGGCGGCGTCGAGGGCCATCTCCCGGCTCCGCTCGGCCCGCCAATCGGCGGAGACCGTTTCCCGGACCTCGGAAAGCTCCGGAATCGCCTCGGCGGGATCCTCGGCGTCTTCGTCCACGTAGTTCATGCGGTTCTCCGAGAAATAATCCTCCAGTTCCGCCTCGGACGGCCCGTCGATCGTCTCCGCGTAGTCCTCCGGCTCGAAAACGACCTGTGCGACCACCCGTTGCTCGGGAATACGGTAGGCCTCCACCCGCTCGGCGAAGAAGGCCTCGAGTTCCTCGCGGTCCGCCTCGATCTCGCCGAGGTCGGTCTCCCGGGGGAGCAGCCCGAGCACGAGATCATACGAGGCCTCCATGCGGCGGGCCTGCTCCTCGACATCGAAGGGCAGGGTGTAGCCCGGGGCCGCGATGGACTCCATGAGCTGGCGGATCCGGAAATCGTTGGCGAGGGTCCGGTTGATCGTGGCTTCGTCGAACTGGCGGGAGAGCTGCGCCTGGTCGAGAAAGTCGGTCACCCGGTTGGGGTCGAAGTTGCCCTCGTCGTCCTGGAAAAACGGGATCTCCGCCAGGAACCGGACGAAGGCGTCCTGCGAGGGGGAGGGGATGTTCTCGCGGTCGGCCAGGTGCAGGAGCGCCGCCCGGGAGAGGAATTCCTGCTCGAGCATCTGGTTGTTCCGCGGGCGCTGCCCCCGGTTGACGAGCGAGCTGATCACCACCTCCTGGACGAGACCGCGCGTGTCGGACTCGGAATCGAGGTTGTAGCCGTAGTATTCTCGCACCGATCCAGCGCCGGGTTCGCCGCCGACGCAGCCGGGAGTCTCCCCGATCACGAAAACGAAGGATACGACGACGACCGCCAGAAGGATGATGAAAACCACCCGCCCCTTCCGTTCCAACATATTTTGAATCCACGAGATCATCCCCTTGTTTGATCGGCTCGCCCCGCCTTTGTCAATTCCCGCCCGGGGGTGCTAATTGGTTTGAGTTCGCGCTTCCGGTGGTCGAGAAGGTTGGGGATGGCGGAAACGGACATTCCGAGGGAGGCGGCCGCCGGGGGCCCCGCGCCTTTCGTGGAGGTCGTCCCCCTCGGGCGGGGCGACCTCCGGCTGACCTACCGGGTGCCCGCCGCGCTCGGGTCGATTCCCGAGGGGTCGCTGGTGGTCGTGCCCCTGCAGGGGAGGCGCGAGAAAGCGCTGGTGGTGGGGGCCCGCGGGGTCTGCGATTTCCCGGAGAGCAAACTGCGGAACGTCTCGGGCCTGCTCTCGGAGGGGCCCGTTCTGCCGCCGGACTTGATGCGGCTGGCCTCGTGGATGTCCGGCTACTACCTGGCGCCTCTGCGCGTGGTCGTGGAGGCTATGGTGCCGGCCCCCGTGCGCGAGGGAAAAGGGCCGAAGCGGGCGACCGTGATCGAGGCGGCGGGGCCGGTCGGCGAGGGCGCCCTGGATGCCCTCGCCCGCGCCGCGCCCCGGCAGGCGGAGCTGCTCCGGTTTCTTCTCGGGCAGAAAGGGGGCGTGGACCGCTCGGTCGTTCTCCGCCGCATGAACCTGTCGCCGGGCGTCGCCGACGGGCTGGTCGAGAAGGGGCTCGCCCGCTGCCGGAGCGAAAGCCGGATCCGCGAATCCTACGCCGACGACCTGGACGCCGAAGCCGTGACCGAGACCGGCCCGCCTCTCTTGACCGAGGAGCAGGAGGAGGCCTCGACCCGGCTGGAGGAGGCCCGCCGCCCGGGCGGCTTCGCGACCTGGCTGCTCCACGGGGTCACCGGGTCCGGCAAAACCGAAGTGTACCTGCGCCTGATGGAAAGCACCCTCGGCGCCGGCGGACAGGTTCTGTTTCTGGTGCCCGAGATCGCCCTGGCCCCGCAGACGGTCGCCCGCGTGCGCGCGCGGCTGGTCTCCACCGGGGCGAACGTGGTGGTCTGGCACAGCAATCTCTCCGCCGGGGAGCGGGCCGACGCCTTCCGCGAGGTCGCGGCGGGGCGGGCCAACGTCGTCGTCGGCGCCCGGTCGGCCGTCTTCGCCCCGTTTCCGGACCTGCGGCTCATCCTCGTGGACGAGGAGCACGAACCGGCCTACAAGCAGGACGAGACCCCGCGCTACCACGGGCGCGACGTGGCGATCATGCGCGCCTTCCACCGCAGGATCCTCTGCGTGCTCGGATCGGCCACCCCGTCGCTGGAGACCCTCTACAACGTCCGCTCCGGGAAGTACGGGATCGTGCGGCTGACCAGGCGCGTGGACGACCGCCGGATGCCGTTGCTGCACGTGGTCGATCTCCGGCGGGCGCGCGCCTCCGGCAAGGGCGGCGGGATCTTCTCGCCCCTGCTCCGGGAGAAGATGACCGAGCGGCTGGAGAAAGGCGAGCAGACCATCCTCTTCCTCAACCGGCGGGGCTACTCGACCACGGCGCTCTGCCCCGACTGCGGCCATGTGGCGATGTGCCCGCACTGCAGCGTCGCCCTGACCCTGCACCGGACGGACAACCGCATGCGCTGCCACCTCTGCGGCCACGAGACCGATGCTCCGGCCTACTGCCCGGCCTGCCGTTCGCCGGAGTTCCGCTGGAAAGGCTCGGGCACGCAGAAGGTGGAGGCGGCCGCGGCGGCGCTCCTCCCCCGGGCGCGGGTGGTCCGGCTCGACGCCGATTCCGCCCGCCGGCGCAACCATTTCCGCAAGGTCCTCGGCGATTTCCGCCGCGGGAAAATCGATGTGCTCGTCGGCACCCAGATGATCGCCAAGGGCCTGGACTTCCCCAATGTGACCCTGGTCGGGCTGATCGACGCGGACCTCTCCCTGCACCAGGAGGATTTCCGGGCGGCCGAGCGGACCTTCCAGCTGATCGTCCAGGTCTCGGGACGGTCCGGGCGGGGGGACCGGGCGGGAGAGGTCGTCGTCCAGACCCTGACCCCCCACGCCCCCCCGATCCAGTTCGCCCGGCGGCAGGATTTCGACGGATTCCTCGACGAGGAGCTGGCCCTGCGCGAGGAGTTCCGCTACCCCCCCTTCCGCCACCTGATCCGGCAGGTCTTCCAGGGGCGCAACGAGGAGAAGATCTGGTTCGTCGCCGAAAAGTGGGCCGGGGCGGCGGAGAAAATCTTCGGAGCGGAGGTGGAGATCCGGGGCCCGGCGCCCACGCCGATCGAAAAGGTGGCCGACGAGTACCGGGTGCAGCTCTGGTACTTCACGAAGGCCGTTCAGACGACGGGCCGGCATCTTTCCGCGATTCTCGCATCGTTCGATCTGCCGGAAGGGGTGCGCATGTTCCTCGACGTGGATGCGATCGGGTTGCGGTGAACGCGGCCGGATCGCCGGACGCGTCCGGCCCGCCGGGACCGCCCGGCGCCATCAGAAGCGCAGCGTGGCCGAAAGCTCGACCGACTGGTATTCGTAGCTGTCGGCCGAAACGTCCCGGCCGTAGAGGGAGATCGTTTTGTCGTCGGGGATCGTGTAGCGGTAGGCCAGATCGAAGCGCAGGTTTTCCAGCGGGCGATAGGAGATGCCGCCGAGGGCCTGGTAGGTGAAGAGCCAGGCGTCGTCGCTGTCCGAAACCGTCCCGCCGGGGCCGGTCACCCTGGTGGCCTGGTCGAGGTACACGGCTCCGACACCGCCGCCGACGTAGATCCCCCAGTTGGTTTCCATGGTGGCGAGCACGTCGTAGTACACGTTGCCGAGGAACGCGAAGTTATCGACCTCGTTCTTGATGGAGTAGGTCCCGTTGCCGAGATTGGTTCCGGTGGCCGCGGCCGCCTGGGCGCCGCCCGCCTGGGCCGTCGCCCGCGAATCGGGCTCGAAATACTGGAACTCGAACTCGAAGTGCCAGCCGTTCGAGGGAACCTTGTACCCGATGTTGGCGATGCCGCCTATGGTGTCGTCCGGATCGGATTCCCCCCCGGTGATGAGATTGGTCACCGAGGAATCGGATTCCGGCATGAAATAGGCCGCGCCCGCTCCGAAGTACAGTTGCCCGAAGGCGGACGTTCCGGTCGCGAGGAGGAGGGAGAGGATCAGGGTTTTTTTCATGGTTTCGTAAGAGTCCCGACGTTGTGGCGGAATTCGTCCGGTGTCAAACCCGTTTCTTGTTGACTGACCTTGCCTCTTCGTTCTCTCATCCGGGTTGTATCCGCGGGCGTCGTATAACGGCTATTATGTGAGCTTCCCAAGCTTGAGACGAGGGTTCGACTCCCTCCGCCCGCACCATGCCCCGCTTTCCTTCCGCGGGAATGCGGGCCGGCCTCTCCGGGAACAAGGAATGGCGCGGGAGGCGGAGGAAATCCCGCTCGATCGGCACGGTTTTTGCGCGGCCTCTTCCCGGACTGTTTTCTTCATGGATTCCACTCTTCCGATTGTTTTCCTGGCGGCGTTGTTCACGGCGATCATGACCGGGGCGGGCGCCTTGCCGTTTCTCTTCGTCGGGAAACTCCGCGACCGCACCGTGGGGTTGTCGACCGCCGTCGCGGCGGGGCTGATGCTGGCGGCCAGCCATAGCCTGATCGACGAGGGTGTGTCGCTGGCCATCTCGCTCACGCTGGCGGGAGCCCTGCTGGGTGTCGGGGCGATTGTTCTGGCCGACCGGATGTTGTCGCGGGCGGGCGATGTCCAGGTCGCGGACCTGCGGGGCGCCGGCGCGGCCAAGGCGCTCCTGATCCTTGGGATCATGACGGCCCATTCCTTCGCCGAAGGAGTGGGTGTCGGCGTATCGTTCGCCGGGTCCGAAGGACTCGGCGCCTTCATCACGACCGCGATCGCCTTCCACAACGTTCCCGAAGGGCTGGCGATTGCGCTGGTCCTGGTGCCCCGGGGCACCCCGGTGTGGAAGGCGGCCCTGTGGGCGGTTTTCACCAGCCTGCCGCAACCGATCATGGCGGTGCCCGCCTTCCTGTTCGTCGAGATCTTCCGCCCGTTCCTTCCGCTGGGCCTGGGTCTGGCGGCGGGCGCGATGATCTGGATGGTGTTTTCCGAACTGTTCCCCGACGCCTTGAAAAAGGTCGATGGAGGATCGGCCGCCACCGCCGTCGCGCTCGCCTTTCTGGCGATGATGGCGTTCCAGATGCTCGTCCTGGCCCATTGACGAAATCTTTCAGGGCATGCGTTTTGCAAGGGTCCGGACCAGCCGGCTTGCGGAATGCGGCTCCATGTTATCAGGAAGGGGCCAGACATAAAAGACCACAATTCCGTTACGGCTCCGCCTCCACTCCCTGTGACAGCTCGACGATCTGCGATAATGAAATCAAACGGATTCCGAAGCGGATCCTCTCAACGGCGTTCGCCGTCGAGCTACGGGAGCGTGGCTGTAGCACGCCGACGAAGTCGGTGTGACGCGCTGGATGTGGAACCGTTCGTTGCGCTGTGTGCTCCGCACCTGGAATACCCACCTCTCTCCTCCTTTCAATATCAATCTTCCGCGTGCCTCTGTCACTGTAAACGAAACATGCGTTAACTCGCCGGTTCTTGTCAGGAAATATCCGGAATTCTTCTGGGTGTCCTCAATTTGTTCCTCAATTTGTT
>JBKHCX010000056.1:0-15403 GCA_046541615.1 Puniceicoccaceae bacterium | reverse complement strand
CCATGGGAAAGACGGTGTGGAAAGCGCTCGCCATGTTCGATCCGGCTGTCGTAGAAAGACCGTTTGCCAGAGCTTCACGGCATGGGACGCAAATTTCTGATAGCGTGCGGGGGCACGGGCGGGCACCTTGCCCCTGGAATCGCGGTCGCGGAGGAGCTGTTGGCGAGGGGTCACCGGTGCTCGCTGCTGATCAGCTACAAGGAGGTCGATTCGCGCCTCGTCCGCAAGTACGCCCATCTGGATTTCGTACGGCTGCCGGGAGCGGCCTTCGGCAGGCGCCCGGGGGAGTTGGGCCGCTTTATCAGCGGGTCGGTCAAGGGGCTTCTTTCCGGCCGGCGGCTGCTGCGCCGGGAGAACCCGGATCTGGTTCTTGCTTTCGGCGGCTTTCTCTCCGTGGGGATCGTGCTGGCGGCGCGGCTCCTGCGGCTGCCGGTGGCCCTCCACGAGGCGAACCGCAGGCCGGGGCGGGCGATCCGGCTGCTCAAGCGTTTCGCCCGGCGGGTGTACCTGCCGACGGGAGTGCGCCTGGCCGGGGTCTCCCCCGGGGCCGTCCGCCATTTCGGATACCCCGTCCGCCGCGAGTTCCGGCGGATTTCCCGGCGCGGGGCCCGCGAGAAACTGGGGCTTTCCCGCGATGGATTCCTGCTCGTCGTGTGCGGCGGCAGCCAGGGGGCGTCGGCGCTCAACGACTGGGTGGACCGGCACTACCGGAAGCTTCTGGGAGAGGGGGTCGATATCTACTGCGTCCGCGGGCTGGGCAAGGGCGCGGAGGGCGTGCTGGAGGAGAAGGATTCGTCCGGCTGCGTCCGGCGCTGCCATTCGGTGGGCTTTTGCGATGCGATGCACCTGGTGCTCTCGGCGGCGGACCTGGCGGTGTCGCGCGCCGGGGCGGGGGCCATTGCCGAATTGACGCGCTGCGCCCTGCCCTCGATCCTGGTTCCGTATCCGTACGCGGCGGACGGGCACCAGAGGGAGAACGCCCGCTATTTCGAGGCGCGGGGGGGGTGCGTGGTGGTCGAGCAGGATTACCTTGATAGCCTGTGCGACGAGGTGGTGGCCTTTCTCCGGGATCCCGGCCTGCTGGACCGGATCCGGACGAACCTCGAACTGATCGAGGACTCCAACCGCAAGGAGGATCTGGTGGCCGATCTGGAGGAGCTGGCCGAGAGCGCCGCCGCCGGGAAACGGGAGGAGCCCGGGGGGGCGCTCCGGGAGGGGTTGTGAACGTGCGCGGCGAACGGTTTTTCCTGCTCGGGATCGGCGGGATGGGGATGCTCCCGCTCGCCCTCTTTCTGAAGGAGGGCGGAGCGGAGGTGAGCGGGTGGGACGACGCCCTTACGCCGCGGGCCGAGCGCCTGCTGCGGGAGGGAGGGGTCGCGCTCGAGCCGGAGCCACGCGCGGCGGCGCGGTGCGGATTCCTAGTGGTATCCAGCGCCATCTCCGCCGACCACCCCTTGCGCCGGCGTCTCGCGGAGAACGACCCGCCGCCGGTCGTCCTCCGCCGGGGGGAACTCCTGGCCCGGATCGCGGCGGGGCGGAAGCTTCTGGCCGTGGCGGGCAGTCATGGAAAGACCACGACCACCGCGTTGATCGCGCACCTGGCCGGGCGCGAGGGATGGGCCGCCGACCACGTGATCGGGGGGCTGCCCGGGGCCGGTCTGCCGCCCGCCCGGAACCGCGGGGCGGAGTGGCTGGTCGCCGAGATCGACGAGAGCGACGGGACGATCGACGGTTTCTCCCCCGAGGTGACGCTGTTCCTGAATTTCGACTGGGATCACGCCGACCGCTACCGGGACGCGGGGGCGATCCGGGCGACCTGGGCCGGGCTCGCCGGGCGGACGCGGTCCGCCGTGGTCCATCCGGAGCCGGCCCCGGGCGACGGCGCTCCGGAGTGGCCGGACTCCCCGGGGCGGACGGCCTTTCCGGTGGACGTGGCGGATTTTGCCGCGACGAACGAGGCCGCCGCCCGCGCGGCCTTCGCGGCCGCCGCGGGACGGCCCGCCGGAGGCGACGCGGCGGCCGGGTTCCCCGGCGTATGGCGGCGGCAGACCATCCACGCCCGGAGCGGGCGCTTCGCCGTGGTCGAGGACTACGCCCACCATCCCCGCGAGGTGGCGGCTTTTCTCGGCTGGCTCGCCCGAGGGGATTTCCCGGCGCCCCTGCGGGTGTACTTCCAGCCGCACCGCTTCAGCCGCACGACCCGTTTCGCGGGAGAGTTCGTCGAGGCGCTCTCGGGGCTCGCCGAGGTGGGGCTGCACTCCGTTTACGGCGCGGGAGAGGCTACCGGCGGCGGGGACGCCCTGGCGCGGATCGAGGCCGGGCTGGAGGCCGGGGGCGTGCGGGTGTCCCGGATACGCGGCCTGGGCGACTTCCCCGGATTCGGGGAGGATGAGGGGGCCGGGCCGGTCGGCACGTTCGCCTTCGTCGGGGCGGGCGACGCGAACGAGTGGGCCTCGGTTCTGGCGGCCCTCGCCGGGGAGGGCGGCCGGCCGGTGCCCGCGTTGCTGCGCCTGGCCGAGGCCAATCTGGCCGCCGGAACCGTGCGCGGCGGCGAGCCGCTCGAACGGGCCTGTACGCTGCGGATCGGTGGCAGGGCCGCGGCGTTCGCGGAGCCGGACGGGGTCGCGGCCCTGCGCTGGCTGCTCCGCGCGGCGGGGATGCTGCGGATCCCCGTCGTCTTTCTCGGCAACGGGTCGAACCTCCTGGTGTCGGACGAGGGGTTCGACGGTCTCGTCGTCCACCTGAAAGGTCCGGCCTGGGAGTCGGTGGAAGCGGCGGAAGGGGGTTCGCTCCGGATCGCCGCCGGCGCCGGCTGCGCCCTCCCCGCCCTGGCCCGGTCGGCGGCGAAACAGGGCCTCGCGGGATTCGAATTCCTGGAGGGGATCCCCGGTACGGTGGGCGGCGGCCTCCGCATGAACGCGGGCGCCATGGGTGGATGGATCGGGGACCGGGCCGTGCGGGTGGAGGCCCTCGACCCGGGTGGAAAGCTCGTGTGCTTCGACCGGAGCGACCTTTCCTTCGGCTATCGTTCTTGCCCTGGCCTGGAGGGTCTTTGCATAATCCGCGCCGTGTTTGAGGGAACGGAAAGGCAGGATCCGGAAGTGATCCGGCAGAGGATGCGGGAGTACTCGATCCGCAGGCGGGGGAGCCAGCCCGGCGGGGCGAGCGCGGGCTGCATGTTCCGCAATCCGGAGGGGGATTCGGCCGGCCGTCTGATCGACCGAGCCGGGCTCAAAGGCTATCGCCTCGGGCGGGTCCGGGTCTCCGAAAAACACGCCAATTTCCTTCTGCCGGACAAGAACGCCCGCGCCGCCGATGTTCTCGCGCTCCTCTCCGAGATTCGCGAGCGGGTGCGGCTCCGCTCGGGCGTTTGGCTCGAGCCGGAGGTGCGGTTCCTCTCTCCGGGCAATCCGGCCGAGGTTCCGCCGCCGACCGATTCCTTTCGCACCGTTCCGTGATGATCCCCGAGGACGATACCCCGGTCACCGTTCTCTACGGAGGCGTCGGTCCAGAGCGCGATGTCTCCCTGAAGACGGGTGCCGCGCTGATCGGCGCGCTGGAGGAGTCTTTCCCGGTGAACGCCGTCGAGCTGCGCGAGGCGGCGCTGCCCGCCTTCCTCGATCCTGCGGCAAGCGTGGTCTTCCCGGCCCTCCACGGCGAGTTCGGAGAGGACGGCGCGCTCCAGACCCTTCTCGAACGGGGCCGGTTCGAATACGCCGGATCGGATTCGATATCCAGCGCTCTGTGCATGGACAAGGAGCGCACGAAGAAGACGGCGGCCGCCGCGGGGGTGCGGGTGCCGGAGTCGATCGTCCTGGAGCCGGGGGAGGCGCCGGACGCCGGCCGGATCCGCGACCGTCTCGGCGACCGCATCGTGATCAAGCCGGTCGCAGGTGGCAGCAGCACCCACCTGGCGGTGGTCCGGGGGATCGGCGAGTTGCTCCGCCGGCTCGACGCCCTCCCGGACCAGCGGTGGATTCTCGAAACCTTCATCGACGGCCGCGAGTTGTCGATCGGCCTTCTCAACGGAATCGGGCAGGGCGTGGTCGAAATCCTGCCGCAGGGGGGCGTTTACGACTACCGGCACAAGTACACGGCCGGCCTGACCGAGTACCGATGGCCCGCGGTGCTCGATCCCGGCGTGGAGGCGGTCGTCCGCTGGTGGGCCGAGACCGTGTTCGCCGTGTGCGGCTGCCGCGACTTCGCCCGGGCGGATTTCCGCCTCGACGACGAGGGGCCCTGTTTTCTCGAAATCAACACCATTCCGGGTTTGACCGCCGAGAGTCTCCTGCCGAAGAGCGCGGCCTGCCGCGGTCTGTCGTTCGAGGATCTCGCCGCCGAACTCGTCCGGCCGGCCCTGAACCGTTTCCACCGCCGGAGAGGATGATGCGCAGGAAATCCCCGCCCCCCGGTCCGGTCCGGGTCCGCTCGTGGAAGAGCATCCAGCAGAAAGTGCCCCGCTCCTCCGGTCTGGTCGGGCGCACCCGCGGGCGCAGCCTTCTCGTGTGGGCGGGGGCGGTCTGCTTTTCGATCGCGATCATCTTCCTGACCTACCTTCTCCTTTTCGAGCCGGAGCGTATTCTGGGGGGCGGTCAGGAGTTCCGGATACAGGAGGTCGCTTTCGAGACCGACGGCACGCTCGACGAGGAATGGCTGGCGGACCGGCTGGTCCTGGCCGAGGGGGCGACCCTCCTCCAGACGGATATCTTCCGGCTGCGGGAACGGTTGGCCGCCCATCCCCAGGTCCGGGAGTGCGTCGTCCGCCGCCGGTTTCCGGAGACCCTCGAAGTGCGCATCTCGGAGCACAAGCCGGTGCTGCGGCTGCTCACCCGGGACGCCTCCGGCAGCCGGATCACCCTCTTCGTGGCGGGGGACGGATCGGTTTTTCCCGGGATCGGCCTCGAACCGGCCGAGGTCTCGCGGCTCCCCTTTCTCACCGGGGTCACGCTGGTCGAGCGACCCGGCGGATACGCTCCGGTGCCGGGGTTCCACACGGTCGCCGAACTCGTCGATCTCGCCCGCAGCGGCTTTCCGGAGGTCTTCCGGTCGTGGCGGATCGTCGATCTCTCCCTCTACGACCCCGATCCGGCCGCCGCCTTTTCCACGATCCGCGTCCGGTCCACCCGGGTGCGGGAAGCGCTTTTCGCGACGGAGGGACTCTCCGACCAGTTGATGCGCCTGCAGGACATCCTGACGCTGACCGGCGAGCGGGGCATCGACAGGATCGAGCGGGTCGATCTGCGTTTCGACGACTCGGTGCCGGTGCTTCTGGACGGGGAGGATCCGGCAGGGTGAGCGAGCGCAGCCATCGGTATGGGGAGCCAGGATGGAAATTCCTCCCGTTTTTCCGTTCTCGGGGATTGGGCTGCGGCACGCGCGCAACAGCCGCCGCCCTGCCTCCTCCGCATGGGGCTTTCCTCTCCCTCAGCGAGCTACGGGCGACAAGACGCTGGACAAGCCGGGTTATGGCCGTCAAGAGCACGCGGCCCTACCCGTTTTTCCGAAACAAGGAAAATTTAGGAATTTGCATTCCTGTAGGGCCTCGTGCTCTTGACTCGGCGGAGCTCGGAGAGCGAAGACGGTTGCCGCGATGGCCGCAAATCAACTTCCGCGGTCTCGACATGCGGAGGCCGATCTGTGAAAAGGAGTACCGATGTCGGGTAAAGTCGTAGCAGCCATCGAAATCGGAGGCCGGGAAATCAAAGTCCTGGTCGGTGAGATCTACGAGGACCAGAGCCTGAACATCATCGGCAAGGCCGAGGTCGAATCGCGCGGGGTTTCCAAGGGCCGGATTCTCAATTTCCGCGAGGTCAGCGACGGGGTGGGGGAGGCGCTCGACCGCGCCGAGACCAGCGCCGGGACCAATATCGAGAGTTCCTACCTGGCGATCGCCGGTTCCCATCTCCAGGGCCTGTCCCACCCGGCCCGGATCCGGGTGCGGAGCCCGGACAACCGCGTGACCCGCGCCGACGTGGACCGCGTGAACGCCGAGGCCAAGAGCAAGGAGATCGGCGCCGACCGGCTCTACATCCACTTCATCCGCAACCACTACGAGCTGGACGGGCGGGTCGTCGAGCAGCCGGCCGGCTTCCGGGGGGAGGAGCTGGCGGTCACCTACTGGCTGCTCCACGCCGACTCCCAGGCCGTCGCCGAGCACATCCACGCGGTCAACAGCCAGAACATCAAGGTGGAGGATGTCATCGTCTCCAGCGTGGCCTCCGCCTGCATGGTCGCCACCGAGGAGGAAAAGGAATCCGGCTGCCTCGTGATCGACATCGGCCGCGGCACCACGGACTACGCCTTCTACGACAAGGGATGCATCGTCCGGACCGGATCGATTCCGGTCGGCGGCGAGCACATGACCAACGACCTTTCCGTGGGCCTGCGGATCGTGCGCGACAGCGCGGAGGATCTGAAGCTCCGCCACGGGGCGGCCACCGTGCTGCCCGAGGACCAGGGCCGGACCCTGCACCTCTACGGGGACCTGAAGATCGGCGACAAGTCCCTCTACGCCTCGTCCATCAACCGCATTCTCGAAGTGCGGCTGGAGGAACTCTTCGAATTGATCCGCGAGGAGTGCGGCGCCTCCCGGCTCAAGTCGGGGGCCGTCCGCGCGCTCCTGACCGGCGGCGGCGCCCGCCTCGAGCGGTGCGCCGATCTGGCGGAGCGGGTCTTCGGCTTCCCGGCGCGGTTCGCCGGCAACCCCGACTGGGTGGCCGACGAGCTGCGGGCGGCCGAGTACAGCACGGTCCTCGGAGTGCTCCACTACGCCCTCGAGGGCCAGGCCGAGAAACGGGAGAACAACCAGCGTCCCGCCGGAGTGGTCGGCAAGGTGACGCGATTCCTGCGGGGGACGTGATGAAGGATGGCATCGGCAACGACGCGGAGAGACCCGGCGTTCGGCTCGTGGCCGTGGGCGGGGGGGCGCTTGGCGTCGTTGACCGGCTTCGCGGAACGGCCTGGCCGGAGATCGTGCCCGTCGGGTTCGACACCGACGCCCGCGAACTCGACCGGTATCCGGAGATCCGCTCGGTCCGGCTGGGGAAGGCTCTCGTGCGCGGGCTCGGCTGCGGCGGGGACGGAGAGATGGGCCGTCTCGCCGCCGAAAGCGACCGGCCTCTCATCGCCGCGGCCCTAGGCGGCGGCGAACTGGTCGTCCTGGTCGGGTGTCTCGGGCGCGGGTGCGCCTCGGGCGCGCTTCCGGTGATGGCCGGCCTGATCGGCGAGACCGGTTGTCCGACGGTCGCCGTGGTATCCACCCCTTTCGAATTCGAGGGGCGGCGGCCGGCGAAGCTCGCCCGCGAGGCGCTCGCCGCCATCCGTAAATCGGCCGACTGCGTCATCGAGCTGCCCAACGATCTCCTCTTCCAGGAGGCCGGCGAATCGGACCGGGCCGACCGGATATTCGACGCCTCCGACGAATGGATGTCGCGGGCGGTCACCGCGCTGGCCGGTCCCCTGTTCCGGCCCGGAAAGATGTCGGTGGATCTGGCCACCTTCCGCGCCGCCCTGAAAGGGCCGGAGAGCCGGATCGTCTTCTCGACCGCCCGCGTGCCCCTGGCGGAGGGGGCGGCGGCCGCGGTGAAGGGCATTTTCGAATGCCCCCTTCGCTCGCCGGGGATCGAGCGGGCGCGCGCCGACCGCCTGCTGGTGAGCATCGGTTCGGCGGGCGCTCTGTCCGCCGCCGCCTTCGCGGAGCTGGCCGCCGGGGTGACCAAACTCTTCGATTCGCGGGAGGACGCCGTGGTCGGGTTCTGGGAGGACCCCGCCCTCGGCGCGGACCTGGAGGTCACCGTTCTGGCGCGGACGGATCTTTCGTCGCAGCCGGAACCCCTCTACCGCTCCCGCCCGGTCGAGGTGCACGCCTCCAAGCTCGACGGCAGACGCGCCACGGCGGGTCCCGTCCGGGTGCAGACCGAATTCGACTCCCTCCTCGAGGACAACGAGCGCGGACTCTTCGGCCGCATGGCCGTCGATGAATACAACGAAGTGGACCTGGACAAACCGACCTTCCTGCGGCGCGGGATCAAGATTCCGATGCCCAAGGGCTTCCGGTAGGCGCCGCCGGAAGCGGACGGTGCTTCTCCGCCGGGCCGGGAGCGCGCCCCCCCCGGCCCGCCGGATGGACCGGGATCCCGGGCGCGACCGTGTGCCTCGCGGGCTACTCCCGCATTCGTTTCGGCGGAGCGCCCATGCGTCCTTCCTCCAGACCGAATTCGAGGTAGTGCTCGACCCCCCGCTTGTAATTGTTCGCCCCGAAGGCCGCCGCGAGATCCGGATTCACCTGGAGATACCAGCGCGGGTCGAAATCCGGATGTGCGGCCCGGCCTTCGCCCAGGCCGTGTTCGAGCCAGTGCCGGAGTGCGTCGCGGTAGTTGTCCCTGCCGAAGGCGTTCTGCAGATCCGGATTCCGGGCGACATACCACGATACGTCCATGACCGGCGAACTCCGCCGCCCCTCTTCGATCCCGAACCGAAGCCAGTGCTTGCGCAGCTCCCGGACATCGTCGCCGAGGGATCGTTCCAAATCGGGGTGGACGGAGGAATAGTAGGCCGCGTCGAAGAGGGGCTCCTCGAGCAGCCAATCCTCCGCCGCGGCCGGAATCACCGGAAGGAGAAAGATTGCGAGAAAAATCGTGGGGCGCATGACGGATGGGAGTGGTGGTCGGTCGGGCGATCGAGGAATGATCGCAGGGTAGCGAACGGTTCGGATGAGGCAAACGAATAATCGGACCCGGGCGGGCGACCGCTCCGACGCTGCAGGCTGAAGCCTGGACACCGAACCTTGCCTGGCGGTTGCCGGATATGCGGCCATGGGCTAGGTCGCGACGCCTTTCAGGGTCTCGCCGAAGCGCAGGAAGGGCTCGGGCACGCCGTCGGCGCGGTGGGGGACCACCTTGCGGAAGCGGGGCAGGGTGTTCTCCCAGTCCGCAAGCAGCCGCCGCGCGTGCGGGCTTTCGGTTAGGCGGGCGTGCAGTCCGACCAGTTCGCGCAGCGATTCGGTCTCCTCCGGCGAGTCGGGGCGGGCCAGGGAGACCATTTCCGGGTTGAGGCGGCTGTCGAGGCGTTCCTCCCGGTCGAACACGAAGGCGAGGCCGCCGCTCATGCCGGCCGCGAAGTTCGTGCCGGTGTCTCCGAGCACCACGACCGCGCCCGCGGTCATGTACTCGCAGGCGTGGTCGCCCACACCCTCGACGACGGCGGTTCCGCCGCTGTTGCGCACGGCGAAGCGCTCCCCCGCCTGTCCGGCGGCGAGCAGGAGCCCCCCGGTCGCTCCGTAGAGGCAGGTGTTGCCGATGATGATGTTCTTCTCCCAGGCGAAGGTCTCGCGTTCGCGGGGGCGCACGATGATCTCGCCGCCGTTCATCCCCTTGCCGACGTAGTCGTTCGCCTCCCCGAAGAGGTGGAGCCGGACCCCCTGGACGAGGAACGTGCCGAAGCTCTGGCCCGCGCTCCCGGTGAAGGTCAGGTGCATCGTGCCCGGCGGCATTCCGTTGTTCCCGTGCATGTAGGCGATCTGGCCGGAGAGGCGCGTGCCGATGTTCCGGTGGATGTTCTTCACCCGGAATTCCCCGGAGTATTCCGGGGCCAGGTGCGTGACGGTCTCGATGGCCTCCTGCAGGATCTGGTCGTCGCAGCTCCCGTCGTTGCCGATGCGGTCGTTGCGCTCCCTCGTGTGGACGCGGGAGAGGACGCCGCTCGGATCGGGGTTGTGGAGGATGCCCGAGAAATTGATGGTCTCGGTCTTCGGGTTCTTCGGATCGCGGATCTGCTCCAGGAGATCGGTCCGCCCGACCAGCTCGTCCACCGCCGGGACGCCGAGGTTCGCCATGATCCGGCGGACGTCTTCGGCGATCGCGTTGAAATAGTTCACCAGGTTCTCCGGCTTGCCCTTGAACTTCTTGCGCAGATCCTCGCGCTGGGTCGCGACGCCCACCGGGCAGGTGTTCTTGTGGCACACGCGGAACATCGCGCACCCGGTGGCGATGAGGGCCGCCGTGCCGAAGTTGTATTCCTCGGCCCCGAGAATGGAGGCGATGACGATGTCCCGCCCCGTCTTCATCCCGCCGTCCGTGCGGAGGACGACCCGGCTGCGGAGATCGTTCATGAGCAGAACCTGGTGGGCCTCGGCCAGGCCGATCTCCCAGGCGGAGCCGGCGTTCTTGATCGAGGAAACGGGCGAGGCGCCGGTGCCCCCGTCGTGCCCGGCGATGAGAATCACGTCCGCGTAGGCCTTGGCGACCCCGGCGGCGATCGTGCCCACGCCGGAGGAGGCGACGAGTTTCACGCAGACCTTGGCCCGCGGGTTGACCTGCTTGAGGTCGTAGATGAGCTGCGAGAGGTCCTCGATCGAGTAGATGTCGTGGTGGGGCGGGGGGGAGATGAGGGTCACGCCGGGCACGCTGAACCGCAGTTCGGCGATCAGTTCGGTGACCTTGTGACCGGGGAGCTGCCCCCCCTCGCCGGGTTTCGCGCCCTGGGCGATCTTGATCTCGATCTCGCGGGCGTTGGCCAGGTAGGCGGCCGTCACGCCGAAGCGCCCGGAGGCGACCTGCTTGATCGCGCTGTTGGCGCTCGATCCGTCGGGGCGGATCCGGAACCGGCGGGGATCCTCGCCCCCTTCGCCGGAGTTGGATTTCCCGCCGATGCTGTTCATCGCCAGGGCGAGCGTTTCGTGGGTCTCCGGGGAGATCGCGCCGAGGGACATGCCCGCGGTGGTGAAGCGCCGCCGGATGTCCTCGACCGGCTCCACGTCCTCGAGCGAAATCGGTTTGTTGACGAAGCGGAACTTGAGCAGGTCGCGGACCGACTGCGGCTGGTGGTGCTCGCTGGCCTCCTTGAAGGGGAGGAAGCGGTCGAATTTCCGCGGATCGCCCCGGAAGATCTTGTTCATACCGCCGACGACCTTGGAATTCCACCCGTGGAACTCGGCCTCGCCGCGCTTGACGACGCTGTAGTAGCCCTCGTCCCAGGGGCCCACGTCCGCCGAGCGGTACGCCTTTTCGTGCCGGGCGAGGGTCTCGGCCGCGATCTGGCGGTAGCCCAGCCCGTTGATGGGGCAGGCGGTCCCGCGGAAGCACTGGCGCACGACCGGATAGCTGATGCCGATGGCCTCGAAGATCTCGGCGCCCTGGTAGCTGTAGAGGGTGCTGATCCCCATCTTCGCCATGATTTTCAGAATGCCCTTGTCCACCGCCTTCCGGTAGTTGGCCAGGGCCATCTCCGGCAGAACCGGCTCATCCCCGTCGTTCGCGATCACCCCCGCGGTCAACTCCTCGGCCAGCCACGGGTGGACGGCGTTCGCCCCGAAACCGAGAAGGCAGGCGAACTGGTGGACGTCGCGGGCCTCGGCCGTGTCGGTGATCAGGTCGCAGCGGAGGCGGAGACCGGCCCGGATCAACCCCTGGTGGACGGCCCCGGTGGCGAGGAGGGAGGGGACGGGCGCGCGGTCGGCGGAGGTCTCCCGGTCGGAGATGACGATCAGCGCCTTTCCGTCTTTCACGGCCCCGGCCGCCTCGGACACGATCCGGTTGATCTCCGACTCGAGGACGTCCGCTCCGCCGGACACGGGGAAGGTCGCGTCGATCCGGGCCGTCCGGCCGCGGAAGACATCGCTTTGGCAGACCGCCTCGAATTCCCGGCGGAAAAGAAGGGGCGATTCCAGGGTGAGGAACGGGTGGTCGGCCCCGAGGGGCTCGAACAGGCCGAGCCGACCCCCGAGATTCACGTTGAGCGACATGACCGAGCGCTCGCGCAGGGAGTCGATGGCCGGGTTGGTGACCTGGGCGAAAAGCTGCTTGAAGTAGGTGAAGAGGAGACGGTTGCGGCGCGAAAGCACGGCCAGGGGCGTGTCGTCGCCCATGGAGCCCACGGCCTCCATGCCCGTCCGGATCATCGGCCGCAGGATGAGGTTCTCTTCGTCGGAACTGTAGCCGAAGCAGACCCGCAGCGGGGCGATCCGGTCGGCGGGCAGGGTCGTTCCGGGGGAGCGCTCCGCCCGGCCGGCGAGCAGGTTCTCCAGCGGGATGAGGGAGCGCGCGCACCAGCCGGAGTAGTCTTCGCGGTCGGCGAGATGGTTCTTGATGTCCGCGTCGCGGAGAATGCGGTTCTCCCCGATGTCGATGGCGATCATCCGGCCCGGGCCGAGCCGGCCCGCCTCGACCACGGGCGAACCCCAGTCGCGGATGAGTCCGGCCTCCGAGCCGAGGACGACGGTCCCGTCCCCGTAGATCTTGTAGCGGCAGGGGCGGAGCCCGTTCCGGTCGAGGAGACCGCCGACGAAGCGCCCGTCGGTGAAGGCCACCGCCGCCGGGCCGTCCCACGGCTCCATCATCGTCGAATGGCAGCGGTAGAAGTCGCGCACCTTCGCGGGCAGGTGGGGATCGTTCTCCCAGGCCGGGGGGATCATCATGCCGAGCCCGTGCAGGCAGGTGCGCCCGCCGACGCTCAGGAGCTGCAGGGTGTTGTCGAGACTGGTCGAGTCCGACATGTCCTGCTGGATCATCGGGCTCAGGTCCTTGTAGCGGTCGCCCCACACGCCGTGGTTGGACGAGAACTCGCGGGCGCGCATCAGATTGCGGTTGCCCTTGATGGTGTTGATCTCGCCGTTGTGGGCGAGCATGCGGTAGGGCTGGGCCTTCTTCCAGTCGGGGAGGGTGTTGGTGGCGAAGCGCTGGTGGAAGATCGCGAAGGCGGTCTCGAAGGCGGGCGAGCGCAGATCCGGGAAGAACTCGCGCACCTGCGGGGCGTTGAGCAGGCCCTTGTAGGTGATCGTCCGGTGGGAGAAGCTCACCACGTAGAAATCGGTCAGGTTCGCGTCCGCCGCCGCCTTCATGGACGTCCGCATGGCGAGGAAGAGCGCGCGCTCGAAGGCGTCGGGGGACATCCCGCCGGGCCGCCCGACCAACGCCTGGGCGATGCCGGGGCGGGTCTGTTCCGCCTTCTTGCCGAGACAGCCCGGCTCGACGGGCACCGCCCGCCAGGCCACGAAGCGGAGCCCCTCGCGTTTGACGGCGGTTTCGAGGATCCGCCGGGCGTGCCTCGTTTCCTTCTCGTCGGTGCGGGGGAGAAAGACCATGCCGACCCCCAGATCCTCCCGGGCGACGGGGCCTTCGCCGGACTGCCTGAGGAACTCTTCGAAAATCGCGTGGGGGATCTGGGTGAGGACGCCCGCGCCGTCCCCGGTGACGGCATCGGCGTCGATGGCGCCCCGGTGGGCGAGGTTGATCAGCCCCTGGATCGCCTGCTCCAGAATCCAGTGGGAACGGCGGCCGTTGGAGTTGGCGATAAAGCCCACCCCGCAGGCGTCGTGCTCCTGGTCGGCCGTGTAGAGGGGGGATGGATGTTCGAAGTTCATGCTGCGATCAGTGGATACCGGCGCAACGCCGGGAGAGGAAGAGCATTTTCCGGGCCCGAAGGCGGGCCTCGGAGGGTTCCGCGCCGGGGTGAGGCGGCGTTCTGTCGCACGCGCGGCCATCCGCGCGCCTTCGATTCCGACCCGCGCGGCGGATCAGAAGAAACGGACGGTCCGCGGATCCTCGCGGCGGTGCGCGGAGCAGGACTGGTTCGTCGGGTAATCGGCTTCGGCGTTGGATTTTTCGATCAGATTGTTGGCGGCTAGATAATTCTCCACCTCCTCCCCGCTGACGTCCGCGAGCATGATCCCGTCGATCTCGACGCAGGGAGAGAGCGGCTGTCCGGACTTGCGGACCATCTCCTCGTAGAGATCGCGGTTCCCGACGATGTCGAGATCCTCGTATTCGAGATCGTATTTCTTGAACATGGCGCGGACCCCGCGGCTCCATCCGCAGGTGGGTTTCAGGTAGGCTTTGATCTGCATGATATTCGGCATTTCTGGTTGGAAGGATAAAACAATTCCTTAAGGCAACAAGAAGGAAAACTTCGCGGACGCAAGCGAAAGGTCAATTCGGCGGGAAGCGGTGGACAGGAGTGTCCACCCTCGGGCCGGGGGAGGCGGGACGCTCCTGTCCCGCGGCGTTGTCCCGCGCCCCCGGGGCACCCGGTTCAAGCCTTGCCTGCCGGAGAGAAGTTCTCCAGCTTCGCCCGGCATGAGTTCTCCGCAATCCGCAGCGCAAACCCAGGTCCATGATCTGGAGGTCAAGGATCCGCACCTGATTTTCGAACGGGTCTGGACCCGGCTGGAGGAGGAACTGGGGCGGGAGAACCTCCGGTTCCCAAAGGAGATCTTCTGGCTCAACGGCCCTCCGGGGGCGGGGAAGGGCACCAACACCCGTTTCCTGATGGGGCTGCGGGACCTGACCGCGGACCCGATCACCGTGAGCCAGTTGCTGAAAAGCCCGGAGGCGAAGAAGAGGATGGACGCCGGCGTGCTGGCCGGCGACCGGGAGGTGACCGATCTGGTCCTGCGGCGGTTGCTCGATCCGGAGTTCGAGCACGGGGCGATCGTCGATGGGTTCCCCCGCACGAAGGTGCAGGTCGAGTGCGTGAAACTCCTCTACAGCCGTCTGAACCTTCTGCACCAGGAACACCTCGGGCGCGGACGGAATCCGTTCCCCAAGTGCCGTTTCCACATCATCGTTCTGTTCATTGACGAGGCCGAGAGCGTCAGGCGGCAGCTCGCGCGCGGACGGGAGTCGATCGCCCACAACGAGAAAGTCCGCGCCTCCGGGGTGGGCGAGGAAAGGGAGATCCGCAAGACCGACCTCTCGGAAGAGGCGGCCCGGGGGCGCTACCGCACCTTCAAGGAGATCACCTACCACGCCCTGAAAGAGCTGCGGGAGGTTTTCCACTACCATTACATCGACGCGCAGGGGCCGATCCCCGAGGTGCAGGCGCGCATCGTCGAGGAGATGCGCTACCAGAGTTCGCTGGAGCTGGGCGAAGCCACGTACCGCCGCATCGGCGCCCTGCCCCTCGCCTCGGACATCGCCCTCCACGCCCGGCAGGAACTCGTCAACCGGCTCGATTCCTATGAGGAGGAGCACCGGGAGCTTTTCGCGGAGGTCGTCCGGGACATCGAGACCTACTTCATGCCGGTCATCCGGCGGCACGCCATTTCCGGCATGGCGCTCATCAACACCGAGAGTTCCCTGTATTCCAACCACCTCGGCATAGCGATGCTGATCGATGTCTTCTCCGAACGGGGCTTCCACGCGGTGGTCGATGTCCGGAAGGAGACCATCCCCGAGCGGGTCGATCCGGAGACGGGCCGGATCGAAAGCCGGATCAAGAGAATCTGCCGGGTCCGGATCAGTTTCGCCGGCGCGGAGATCCGCCGCGGCCACCGCTGATCCAGGATCGGCGGGAATGGCCCGGCATCGGTGCGGCCGGCCGGGACAACGTAGTTGGATGACTTCAGTCGTCCAACCCGGAACGGCCTGGCGGAAAAGGCGCTCCCGGCGGCCCCGGGCGACGCGGCGAG
>JBKHCX010000055.1:0-15507 GCA_046541615.1 Puniceicoccaceae bacterium | reverse complement strand
TCCGATTCCACCTTTCACACCGGCTTCGCCGGCGTGCTACAGCGTCTTCCGGAGCCCGGCGGTGCCCGTAGCCCTTCCCCGTTCAGGAATCCAGCCCGCACGGAAAAGCCCTCCGGACGCTCCGACTTATACAAGCGTACGTCCCGGTTTCCTCCCTCGATACGACCGCCTTGCGCACCTGGCCCGAAAATGGGCGTTTGTGCACTATGAAGACATGGTCAAGTAATCCTACGGGAATTTCCTGGGTGTCCGCCAAATCTTGCCCTGATTGTGACGGTGGATGATTTCCCGCGGCACGCTCGGGCGCACGATTGGCTTGAGGTGAGTCTCCGATTCCGAGCGGGGCCTTATCCCACCTATTCCGGGGGCCTTGTGGGGTCGGCATCCGGAGGTCGAAGCCAGCGGAACGTGACCTTACTCCTCCTGGCTGCCAAACCACGTATCTTTGTCGAAGCGGAGGGGCGGAAGTTTCGAAGCCACCTCAAAGAGCATGGTTTCTTCATCCACCCTCCCGTGCCGGTCCGTCGCCCGGACCCGCACGGTGTGGACGCCCCCGGGAAGGTCGGCCGGGAGGCGCACCCGCCAGAGATGCATGTTGCGGTCCGCCACCGATCGCATCGGCTGCGGCGGCGCCGGGCCGAACCGGCTTCCCTTGAAGGCCTCGAAGCCCTGATTCCGCTCGTCCCCCAGCTCACTCCGCAAGGCATAGCGCGCCACCGACAACTGCCGCTGCGTCGCGAAAGGATCCGCCCAGTCGGCGCCGATTTTCGGAGCTTCCCCCGCGCCTGCTTGCGTCCGCTCCATCGGCAGCTCACCAACGCCGGGAAGATGCGCGACGACCTCGGTCTCACTGCTTCCAATCCAGACATTCGCGGTCAGGTAAACCCCCTCCTCGAGGTCCTCCGGCAACAGCAGCTTCGTATCGGGCAGGTCATTGATCGAATACGGAGGAACCTCCGAACGGTCTCCCGCCGACTGGCGGCGCCAATCCGAAATCGTCTCAAACCAGTGCCGGAACGAAGGTGTGTTCAGACCGAGCCACATCGACGTTCGCGGATCCAGACTGGCACCGTGATAGGACTCCCGGTACTCGGCCCCCTCAAAATCAAGCCTGAGGAACCCCTTGGGGGCTCCCAGTCGCTGCAGTGCCATCGGAACGCCGCGCAGGTCGAAATCGCCCTGAAACCAGGAACCTGAAGCCGCGCCGGCAACGATGTGCCGAAACGGCAGCGCCTCGATCCCGGTGTTCTCCTTCCATCCCGCAAAGGTCTGGCCTGGACTGTGGTTTTCGATGGTGTGCGTGTGCCCCGAGAGCGAGAGCGCCGGACGACCTTCCAGCAGGCCATGGATGGCGGGGAGATTATCGGTCTGGTGCTGGCTGGAACCGGAATCGACGAAAGAGACAAAGGGGATGTGGTGGGCCAGCACCACCAGCTTGTCTTCGGGGACGTGCTCCAGGAGGTTTTCCAGCCAGGTCAGCTGCGTCTCATCGACGAGACCGTTGTAGGTCGCGCGGCCTCTGGAATCGACCGGGAAATAGACATTGTTCAGTGCGATAAAAATCACCCCTTCCCTTTCGAACGCATAATAAGCGGGGCCAAAGAGGCGGCGCCAGGTATCGGCGGAATCAGCGTAGCGATCCGCATCCAGATCGATGTCGTGATTCCCGACCACAGCGAATTGCGGCGCACCCACAGCACCGCCAAGGCGGAACAGCCGCGGCAGCAGATTGAGGTCATCGCCGACCAAATCCCCGACATAGAGCAGCAGATCCGGACGGCCTCCTTCGAGTTTCACCAGATCGAGCAAGGTGCTGTCGCGCAGGTAGCCGAGTTCGGTGTTCGAGTAGGTCTGGCTGTCCCCGATCACCGCCGCCCGGAAGCGGCCGTCGCCGGAGGCCGGGATCAAGGGGAAATTGATCGTGCCCGGCGCATCCCCTGTCGGCGGCAACCCGCCGTAGCGGAGCGCCCGCGCGGATCCGGCGGGCTTGTGGGTGTAGGAAAATTGCGGAACGTGGCTCTCGTTGGTCGGAAGCTGCCAGCCGGCCGGTTGCACCACGCTCAGATCCATATCATCGCGCAAGGGAAGCACGTAGCGTCCCTCCGCATTGGTTCGGACCACCGACAGTCCGTTCGTCACCAGCACGTCCGGGATTCCGGATTCATCCGGCTGGTGGCGGCCGTCCCGATTGAGATCGTGAAAAACCACACCCCGGATCTCCGTCGTCTCCGGCGAGCGGTCGAGCATTTCCGGACCCGCGACCCAGGGCTCCGATGCCAGGCTGCCGGGGCCTAAAACCAGGCAGATGGAAAAAACGCACCGCAATTGTTTCCGCTTCATGCGGACCATCCTGAAGAAGCCGCCATTTCGTTCAAGCGCTCAGTGCGAAAATTTTGAGAACACGCGTTTTTTTTCAGGGACAATCATCCGCCTTGGGACGGGATGTCAGTGATTGAGGTGCGCTCCAGGATCGCTCGATGAAACAACCGCCCGGGCCGTTGCGGCGACCGGGCCTCCGCCCGAAAGCCGGCAGATAAAATGTTTGCGGGTTTTGTTATGACGCATTGGTGAACACTGCAAAAAAGAGAAGCGGTTCTTTCGTGGGATTTTCAGCCTAAAAGATTCGCTAAACCGTTGCAACCTATCAGTGAGCAGGAGTTATACCTGGGGGAGAATTAGGATCAAGATTGACGGCCGGTCTTCCGGGGTTTCATCTCCCGTTTTTTTTACAGAATTCGGATTTTCGCTGATTCACAGACAAAATGAAGAGATTCGCGAGCTTTTATGTCCTGGCGATTTTGCTGTTCGTGGGTTCCGTTTCCCGGACCGTCGCCGAGGACCTTGCTTCGCTGGTTGACGTCGATCCTGTGCCCGATCTGTTCTGGCCCGGGTCCGAGGTGACCGCCCTGGATGCCGAAGGCCTGACCATCGCGTTGGGACAGGCCGGGCGGGACACGGTTTTCGAGAGCGGCGACATCAACGCCGAGCGGGAGGCCCGTTTTGTTGAAACGATGACGCGGACCGGGGTGGACGCAGGGCTTGCGCTTCTGACCGGGGACGCCCTGGGCTTGGTGCAGACTTCGGCCTCGGGGCTCATCACTTATCTTAATTACGAGGCCAGCGAGCCGCCGGCCGTCCTCGAGGACACGGGAGGACTGGAGGTGCTGACCCTTGCGGGGCCGAACTTTCTGCCCGGATTGGGCGAGTACGATGCCGCCGGAATCGAGAGCGATGCCTTCCTGCCTTCGTTTTCCTTCGACTACGACCCGCTCGCGGTGCAGCTCGCCACCCTGAGGTACGAAGGAGGCTTGCCGACCGTCTATGAGCCCGACGGGTTCCGCTTGGGCGCCGCCGTGGCCATCGACAACCAGGACCGGATCGTGGTCGCGGCGCCGGACACGCGCTTCAATTTTTGGTTTCCGCCGAAATTGGCGGGGGCTTCCGGGTTTACCCAAGCCCTGACCGGCAACGTGAACGCTCCGCCGATCCCGACCGACCTCTACGGGGCCTATGACACGACCGAACTCCAGGCCATGGTGGGGCAGGCGCCATTCGAGCCCGGCGTAAGCGTGGATGAAACGGTCCGGAGCCTCCAGACGGAGACTTCCGCCGCAGTGGCGGAGGAGGAGGGCGTGGACCTTTCGCGGGTCCTTGCGGACAGCGCGACCGCTCTGGGGAGCCTTGATGCGGTGGCGTCGAACTCGGAGCGCATTGCCGCATTGCTGGCTCTGGGCGAGTCCCGTCGGCTGGACGGCTCGGCTCCGCGGCGCAACCTCGGATCCTCGCGGGCGGATCGTCTCGGGCAGACCTTTTCGCGGGTGCGCCAATCGGCCGTCTTCGAGAAAGCCGGCAGGGTTGTCGGGCCGTTCGAGAAGGCGCTCTTCTTCGGCTCGCTCTTCCAGTTCGCTTTCCAGATCGTGGACGAGGCCGATGGTGGCGAGCAACGGGAGCCCTACCGGGCCTTCGGTTCGCCGTTCCCCACCGGTCTTCTTGACACTTTGGTACCGGTCAGCGGGCTGGAGTGGGCCAGCAGCGATCCCTTCCTGCACTGGCAGCGCGCCGAACGCGCCGACTGGCGCGGTTCGCCCGGCGACACGACGCCGGCGCAGCGCTGGCGGGCGCTCTACGCCGAGGCCTACGGGCATCCGATGGGTGTCTTCGACCCCTCCAAAGCGGGGCACCGGCGGCACAGCGGCTACTCTTTGGACGCGGAGGGCGGGAGGATGGTGTCGGTCTCCATTTTCGAGAACCGCGCCGGTTATGGCGTGCTCGACGCCTACCGGCACAACGAGGCGGGTGGCGGGTGGCTGCCCTTGGCCGCTGGCGGCGAGGAGACCATGGAAGGCGTGGCCGAACTGCGCCACCGCGTGCTGCAGGCCGACAAACTGGCCCCCCACACCCGGAGTCTTGACTGGGAGGAAACGGTCCCGCGGCCCGACTTCCGGGGAACGGCCCGCCAAACCGTCATCCTGGGCGACGATGTTTTCGTGCTCCGGGAGGAAGGTGGGCTGCTGTGGTTCCCGGACCGTCTCCACCCCGACCGCCACGAAACGCTGCCGGAGAATTTCCTCGCCGGGAACATGTTCTACGAAGGCCTGGCGCAAGTGGAGGGTTACTATCCGGAGATTTCAAACGACGCTCTCCTCGATGCGCCCGGACCTTCCGACGGGCGGGAGGAGGTGTTTGCCGGCGGACGCCGACCCATCGCTTTGGCCTATTGGGACGGGGCGTTGGGAGGGAGCGTCGCGGCAGCGCCTCCGGATGGCTGGGGCGGGGCCGGCCTCGCCCTCGGCATCCCCGGAGCCCGCGACGGCGAAGGGGCTCTCCTAGTGCTGCGCAAGGCCCGTCTGATCCACGACGCGGACCGGCCTGGCGCGGACAGTCCGCTCGCGGGCCGAAGGATGGCGGGTGCTCCGGACGGCGACGGGATTCTTTTGCCGCCGCGGCTGAGCCCGGGCACCGCCTCCTGGAACCGGACAGGGAGCGACGGCGACGGCGGATACTACGCCGCCGAACTTCTCGAGGTGCCGGAATCGATGGCCCCGGCGGACGGGCTGGGGCGCACGGTCGCTTTCTCGGGTCGTTACCTGGCCGCTTCCGACAACCACGGGCGGGTCCACCTCTGGCTTTGGGATGAGGAGTCTTTTGATTTCCGCTACGTCGAGGCCGTCGGCCCCGCGCACGCGGAGGCGGCGCGGGTGGCGGTCCAAGCGGAACATCTGCGTTTCGCCGGGCAAACGCTCGTCGGGGTCGACCGGTTGAACGACGGGGCGCAGGTCGTCTGGGCCTCCCGGATCACCGGAGGGGGCGCGCTCGAGGTGCTGGTCGACGGCGAAGGCGACCTTTTCCCGTCTGGCGGCGTGCCCGTCTCGGTGGGTCGCGCGACCGAGCGTCTGGCCGGTCGTTCCGCCCTCGCTTACGAAGGGGAGGCGGGACCCCCCGCCGTGACCGGCCGGATCCTGGTCCCGGATGCCACCCTCGGAGGATCGATCGGGTTCTCGTTGCGATTGACGGCGTTCGACGAAACGGGGGCGATGAACGCGCACACCTTCAATGGAGACGGGAAGCTCCTCCTCGGCACCACGATCGGCGACGAAGTGGTCGAACTTGGCGAAGCCCGCCGGATCTCCTCCTCGTGGACCCGTCCGTCCGACTTCACCTTCCGGCATCAATCGGAGTGGACCTTTGCCCTGCCGCCGGGCTTGAACCTCGCGGGCCGCCCTCTTCATCTCCGCTACGAGCCAGGGAACGGGGACGACGGCGACAACCCGGACATCCTCGCCCTCGCGGTAGACGACCGGGGGGGCGCGGGGGAGTCGGTCTTCCGGGCTTCCTTCCTGCGCGCGGTCGAAGGGGGAACGCTCCGGGCGACACGTCCGGGCGAGCGCCTTCGATTCCGCCTGCCGCCCGGGGACTACCGGATCTTCACGCGCCCGGCCTACGAGGCGGAAGGGGACCGGCGGGCAACCGTTCGGCTCGGAGAGACAAGCTCGGCCCGCCTGGAGCTGCTCGGTTTCCGCGGGGAGATCGGCGGTCGGCTCGTCGATGCCCACGGGCTGCCGCTGCACGGCATCGGCGTCGAATTGCGGCGCGACGGCTCGACCTTGGGGGCGGCCGCCTCCGACGCCCTCGGGCGCTTCGTGCTTGAAAACGCCTCGCCGGACGCAGCAGGCCAGACAGTCGAAGCCTCCCTGCCGTCGGGGCTGCATCTCGATCCGCCCCCGGGAGAGGTGGGGGCCGGCCCCCTCGAGTTGACGGTGGCGAGCGATTGGCAACTCGAGGGGCGCGTCGCGTATGATGCCGACGGGGAACTCAGCGGGATCGAGGGGCGCACCGTCCGTTTGCGCAGGACCGATCAGCTCGGTTCGGGATCGGGGGAGCGCGAGTGGACGACGGAAACCGACGCGGAGGGCAACTACCGTTTCGAGTCGCTTTTTCCCGGACGTTACGAGGTCTCGGTCCCGCGGGGCGAACGCTACGACGAGCGCCTCCGGCGAAGCCTTTCGGTCACGTCCTCCGAGCCGTCTCCGGTTGATTTCAATTTGGACGCCTTTGCCTCCCGGTTCTCGCTGAGCCATGCGCAAACCGGCGCTGCGGCGCGGCCCGGCATCGGAGCAGTGGAACTTCGCCAGTACTTGCCGACGGGCGGCGTGCCCGCGCTGGCCGCCCCGACGTTGGGCGAGGAGGGCGACGCCTTGCACGCGGCGAACCTTGAGGCCGAGGGTGTCTGGGTGGCGAGCCTGGACCCGCGCGAATGGTATGTGCTCGACGGTCCGGAGGCTCCGTGGCCGCTGGTCGGCGACGACCTGCCCGCCGGTTCTTTTGTCGTGACCGAAGACGAAACCGCGGTCGAGGTTCTGCCGGTGCGCGAGGTGAGCGGACGGCTGGAGCTGCCGAATGAATTCGAAGCGCCGGCGGAGGGCATCCGCTTGCTCCTCTCCGGATCGCCGGCCGGCAGTCCGGCGGATGCGGGGCCTCGGCATTTCCCGGGCCGGACCGACGCGGCGGGAGCCTTCACCGTTTTCGCGCCCGAAGGCAACTACACCCTGCGGGTCGAGGGAGGCTTCCACTTCGAGACGTCGGCTCCGTCCCTCGACTTGTCCGCCGACGCCGACCTCGGGGCCCTCGCCGTGCGCCCGGAACCATTCTCGATTGGCGGCGTCCTTTTCCCCCCTGCGCCAGGCAGCGAAGTTCACCTTGAATGGGAGGGCGGGAGTCGGCGCCTGGCCATGGACCCCCTCGGCAACTTCGACTCGGGCATCCTGGACGCCCGCCGGGACTATCGCCTCCGGATCGTCGCGGGAGAGGGGTTCACCTTCGGACCGATCGGGGGGGTCCACACGTTGACGGAGACGGAGGACGGCCGGGAGGCCGTCACCCGCGACGTCTCGGTGAAGGTGGACCGGAACCTCGGGCTTTTCCAAGTGGAAGGTGTGGACGGCCTGCGCCGAGCCCCGATCGACCGCTGGTATTTGCAGAGTCACGACGAAGACGCCTGGCAGGGGAACGAGGCCTGGGATGACGCCTCCTTCCTGCCGCTGTCGCGGTCCGAATACGAGGAGATCTGGCGACGGAAGAACTATTTTGGTCGTCCGGAACTCAATTGGTCGCTCGCGGATCGCGAGTCGCGCGTTGCCATTCACCCGGTCGAAACGCCGGGCCTCGAAGCGGATCCGATCCCGGAAAGCCTGCCGGCGGGTTCCCGGGTGGCCGAACTCGCCGACGCCTCCGGAAACTGGCGAATCGTCGATTTTTGGAACGACGGGTCATTGCCCTTCGCGCCAACCGCCGACGGCCGCGGGTTGGAGACCACGCGGGAACTTGACTTCGAGGGCGGTGACGGAAGTTTTTCGTTTCTCCTCAACCTGGGCTTGGACGGAGTGGAGCAGTTCCGGGTCACCGAAACCGCGGAACTGCGTGTGATCGACGTCAACGACCCCTTCCGGATCATTCTCGAAATCCCGGGCGACGACGGATCTTTGGGGGTGCCCGAGAACCTGCCGGTGGGCGGCCTCGCGGCCACCCTCGAGGCGCTGGACCCGGACTCGGACACCTTCGTCTTCGAGATTCTGGAAACCGACGCACCCGTCGAAATCATCGGCGGCAACGAACTTCGCACCACCGCACCGCTCGACCACGAGGACCGCTCTTCCTACCGCTTGCGTCTTGCCGTGGAGGATGAAGCGGGGCACCGCCTGGAACAGGAGCACATCCTCAACATCGCGGACGTGAACGAAGCTCCCTCCGGGGTGCTCGGGCAGCCGGACCCGGTGGCCGATGGCGCGGCCGACTTCGTCGACGTGCCCCTCCGCGACCTCGATGACGGCGATCATGGCGGGCAGTCGATCGCGTTCAGCCTCGAAACCTCGGGCGACGATCTGATCCGGGACTGGGAGGTGTCGCCGGATCCGGACGATCCCGCGGTCCGGATTCTACGCCTGCACCTTCGGAAAGGCCGCAGCGGCGAGGTGTCGGCGGCCCTGCGGCTGACCGATGATGGAGGGACGCGCTTCGGAGGATCCAACGAAACCGTCTTGTCAACCACCGTGACCGTGGAACCAACCCTGCCGACGGTCGCGACGGAGCCCCTGCCGGCTGACATCCTGTTCGAACGACCCTTGCTGCTCCGGGCCGGTTTCGTCGGAGGCACTCGACCGATCGAATACCAATGGGAGAAGGACGGCGCGCCATTGCCTGGCGCGACGTCGCCAAGGCTCTTCATCGGCGAGACCACCGCCGACGCCGCGGGCAACTACCGGCTCGTGGCCACGAATGCCGCCGGCAGCGTGGCCACGCGCGCGGCGAACGTCCGCGTCCGCCTGCCCGCCGACCTCGCCGTATGGGGACCGGATGTCTTTGCCCCGCACGACCCGGTCGCCGTCCGCACACCTCTTCGCGGGGTCCTCGAGGCCGTCAGCACCCGGGATGGGGTCGGTCTCGCGCTTCGGGCCGACGGCAGCTTGGTGACGTTTCGCGTCTTCGACAGCCAGACCGAGCCGGCTTATTGGTCGTCCCAAGGCAACCTTAACCAGCGAGTCGCCCGCGAGCGCGTGCGTCTGCTTGAAAGCGTCCCGGGCGATGCGTCGCCCGCGCAGGCCGTCGCGGCCGGGAGCGGGCACTTCCTCGTCGTGCGCGAGGATGGGAGCGTTCGCGCGTGGGGCGGCAACGGGTCCGGCGAGGCCACGGTCCCACCGGACCTGCCTTTGGCGGTCGGAGTGGCTGCCGCCGAAGCCGTCTCGGCCGCCGTTCTGGCCGACGGGAGCGCCGTCTTCTGGGGAGATGGCGTACCGACGGACCGATCGCTCGATCCGTCGTTCCGGGATCTTGTTTCGCTTTCGATCGACAACACGGACGGCCTGAAGGCGCTCGGGCTCCGGCGCGACGGCTCCGTCGCCAGCTGGCCGACCGGTGCGCCCAAACCGACCGGGTTGCCTCCCTTGGTGCAAGTCCTCCGTACTTGGAACGCGGCGTACGGGATCGACGCCGCGGGTGTTCTTCATCGCTGGGACGAGCGGGATCCGGACTCGCTGGAACCGTTGCCCGCTTTGCCCGCCTTGCGTTCCCTGCGTGACCACGGCGGGCGTTTGCTGGCGGAGGGACGCGACGGGAGCCTGACCAGCTGGATGGAGTTCGACCCCTTCGATGAGGACGGCTGGGTGGCGGGCGCGTCGTGGCTGCCGCCGGGCGAAACGCTCCAAACACCGCTTTCCGCCGGCATCGACTACCGCCAAGCCGGGCTTCTGGCACCGACCGCGCCCCGGATCGACCGCGCTCCGCAGGCCGAGCCGGTCGGCCTGGGCGAGAGCCTCGTGCTTTCGGTCGGCACTTTTGATACGGGCCTTCCATTGCAATACCAGTGGTCCCGGGACGGCGTTGACCTGCCGGGGGAAGCCGGACCCCGTCTGGTCCTGGAGGACGTGGCCACGGTCGACGAAGGCGAATACCGGGTGACGGTCAGCAACGCCATCGGCGAAACCGAGTCCGACCCCGTGACCGTGGAGGTGGTCGAGCCCCCGGTCTGGTCGGAACTCCCCGCCGACCTTACGGTCGTCGACGGGGACTCCTTTTCCCTCGGCGGAACCGCGACGGGCGAGGGGAGCCTTCGCTACCAGTGGTTCCGGAACGGCTCCGTCCTGCCGGGCGAGACGGGTCCGACGCTTCAGGGGACGGCTTCGCCCGCCTTGGCGGGAACCTACCGGCTGCGGGTCTCCAACCTCGGCGGAGCGGTGGAAGCGGACGCCGTTCTCGAGGTGAATACGCCGGTATCCGTTCAACTCCCCGACGACCACCTCACCGTCGTTCCGGGCGCTCGGCTGGTACTCGACGCGGGCTTCGGCGGAGACCCTGCCCCCTCGTTCTCCTGGAGTTTCAACGGTGCGACCATCGACGGCGCAACCGGGAGCCGGCTTGACCTCGGGCACTTCGAACCCGGGGAGGCCGGAACCTACATGGTAACCGCGACCAACGAGGCGGGCGAAAGCTCGGCGGAGATCGAGATCACCGGTGGCAGCGCCGGGCGCATCGCCGCCTGGGGCGCCGATACCTTCGGCCAATCCTCCCTGCCGGACGCGCTCGCCGAACGGGAGGACTGGGTGGCCTTGGCCTCCGGATCGACCCACCACCTTGCGCTCGATTCTTCGGGCGGGGTGTCGGGCTGGGGGTCCAATGATGCGGGCCAGCTCGACGTTCCCGCCTTCGACTCGCCGGTCGCCGCGATCGCCGCCGGCCGCGATTTCAGCCTCGCATTGCTCCGGAACGGTGCCGTGAAGTCTTGGGGCGCCGCCCACGGGGAACCTCCGGTCGACCTGCCGCCCGCCGTCGCCATCGCCGCGGGGGAAACGCATGCCCTGGCCCTCCTCGAGGATGGGACGGTCCGCGCATGGGGCTTCGGCCCCGGGAGTTCCGTCCCGGCGGATGCCGGGGGCCTGGTCGCGATCGCGGCCAACCGCGGGGCCGGCTTTGCCGTCGACCGCACGGGACGGGTCCACGAATGGGGCGCGGCCCCGCGCCAAGAGCCCACTTCGGCCTACGGCCTGCCCGGCGACCCGGTGGCGCGAGTGGTCGCAGGGGGAGACGATTTCGCCCTCATCACCCGAAGCGGGCGATTGGTCGAAGGGCCCGACTGGCTGGATGCCGATCCTGCGCGGGACCTTGTCGCGCTAGCCTTCGGCGACGGCTTTGCCCTCCTCGAATACCGGGACGGCACGGTCGTTTCCGAACGCGCCCCGACGTCTCCGGTCCCTCCGATGCCGTCGACCCTTCCTGCTCCGCACACGGTGTCGGCGGGCGGTCTCTCGGCGGCCGTCCTCGTCGCCCCGGATTCCGCCCCCTTCGTGGACCGGCAGCCGCGCGACCAGGTGGCGGCCCCGGGGACAACGGTCCGTTTCGGGCTTCGCGCCCGCGGCGCGGACGAGGTCGCGGTGCAATGGCACCGCGACGGATCGCCCATCGCAGGCGCGACCCAGCCGGTCCTTGCAATCGCGGACGTCGCGGCGGCCGATGAAGGCGATTACCACGCGGAGGTTGTCCTGGGGGATGCGACGGTCCAGACGGCAGCCGCCCGCCTCAACGTAACCGAAGCTCTCGACCAAACCCCCCAATTCCTCGGACGCTATCCCGCCGAGGGCTTTGCAGCGGGCATCGACCATGACGGGGATCTGCTTCTCCTTGCCGCCGACACGGGGCTCGAGTATATCGATATCTCGGATCCCCGGAATCCGGCCCGGATCGACGACCTGCGTTTCCCCGCACCCTCCGGCAGCAGTTACTGGGAGGTCTCCGCCGCCGGAATACCTTGGGAGGCCGGCGACCGGCTCAACAACGACCAGGTTGCCGTCGTGCTGGACCAGACGCATGCCGGAATCGCCCGGCTCGAGCGCTTCCGGTATCCGGATTCGCTGGTCAATCTCGACGACTACCGCTCGGACTCGTCGGCGATGGACCTGGTCGCCCCGGTGACTTCGATCGCGGGCGGCTACGACATTCTTTACGCGGCCACGCCCGAGGGGCTTTCGGCCCTGCGAGCCCGGGTCACCGGCGATTGGGAACGCGAGTGGCACGAAACCGCCTTCTATCGGGTAAATTCCGATGCCGCCGCCCGAACCCGCCTGGTCCGGGACGGCGACCGCCTCTATTTCGCGGCGGCGGACCGGGGGTTGTTCGTCTTCGACATCGCCGATCCCGAGACCCTGCGTCTCGTCGGCGCTTACCCGCGTAGCGGACGAATCTCCGCCATGGCCGCTGCCGGCGACAGGCTCTACGCCTTCTCCGAGCGCGGTTTGCTCGTCCTGGACGTGGAAAATCCGGCGGCGATCAAGGTGGTGCAGGCCGTTGCCGCTCCGGGCATGCGGGCGGCCCTCTTCCACGACGGGCACGTCTACGGCGCGGCCGATTCCGGCAGCGGCGTTTCGGGCAACGTTCTCGTTTACAACGTCGCCGATCCGGAGATCGCCTACTTGGCGGCGTCATTCGGTAGCTACGAAGCGGTCAACCCGGACAACGGAATGCCCCAAACCCAGGTGTTTTCGGCCCAAGACCTCGCCTTCGCCGACGGCTTGCTCTACATCGCGGCCGGGGGCAAGGGCGTTCTCATGCTCGAGCCGATCGGCGCTCCGCGGTTTGAATCGAAACCCGGGCCGGTCGTCGCGGAGACGGGCGAGACCATAACCCTCGACCCCGGGTTGATCGCCACGGGGCCGGTGCAGTTGTCCTGGCTCCGCGACGGCGCGCCCGTGGACGGGGCCGAGGGGCCGGAACTGACCCTTGAGGACTTCGACGCCTCGATGGCCGGGATCTATGAACTGGTCGCGACGAACGCGCAAGGCACGACGCGGTCGGCCCCGATTCCGGTCGGGATTCCGGACGCCTCGGCCAATCTGGAATTTGCCGACCCCGGTTTCGCACCGATCGAAACGGTTGCCTTGGGCGATCGGGTCGTCGCCCGCAATGAGGCCGGCCAGCTTCGTGCTTACTCCTTGGACGGCAGCGGCCTGCCCGTCGCCGCCGACACCTACAGTCCCGCGGAGCCCGTTCGGGACCTGCACGGCCACGATGGGCTCCTCTACAGCGTGCGCGGCGCGCCCGGTCAGGCCTTCCACGTGGACGAAATATCCGTGGAGGGCGGGAGCTTCAACGTTGTCCGTTCCTTCGAGTTGGCGTCCTTTACCCTGCCGTGGGCGCCCGCGGAAGCGTCGTTGACCCTTTCCCCCTCCGGGGGGAAGCTGGCCGTCAAATTCGACTTCGAGGCGGACGTCCTCGATTTGACGGGAACCTCGATCGAGCGTCTTCCGGACTCTCTTCCCGGATTGCACCCCCAGCTCTGGTATGACGAGGACACGATCGTGATGCTCGGGACGTCGGGAGAATTGCTGGTCCACGACGACACCGGTCCGGAGCTGACCTCGCTGGGCGGGAGCGGTTACACGAGCCTGTTCGAAGCGGGCGGCCGCTACGCGGCGGCGGTCGGGCCGGAGCGAATCGACCTCTACTACCTGGATCCTTCCAATGTTTTCGCGTCGGAAAAGGTGGGTGGTGTCAGCTTGGAACCGGGCGAGAATCCCATCCGGGTGCGGCCGGATCCCTCGAATACGGACCGCCTTCTCGCTTTTCTGGAGGGCGGGGGCGAACGGATGATCGACATCGCCGACCCGCGGAACCCCGAGCTTCTGGGCACCGGGATCGATGTCGCCTTGGACGTTGTTTCGCTGCCGGACGCCAACGGGCCCTTCCATGCGGCTGGCGATCTCGGGCTCGCTTATGCCGCTCCCGGCGGAGGGGGCGTGCCGGCTCCGGCCATCGAGGAGATCGCGCTCTCCGGGACGCCTCTTTTCGGCCAGTCGGTGACCTTGAGCCCGATCGTTACCGCGAGCGGTCCGGTTCATTACGCTTGGTCGAGGAACGGCGAGCCGGTTTCCGGGGGGACCGGCCCGGACCTTACGCTCGACAACCTGTCCTTCGCCGACGAGGGGGAATACCGCCTCGTCGCCTCCGGCTTGGGCGGAACGGACGAGGCCGTCTATGGAACCCTCTCGATCGGGTGGGACAATGCTCCGGACGGTGACTTCGTGGTCGACGAACAAGCGGAGTTCTCGAGCGACCTGGGGCTTTCGAACGCCGTCTTCGAGTGGATCGAGGGACCGGCCACCGCCTCCCTCTCGCCGGAAGGCGTTCTTTCTTGGACACCCGGCGAGGACGAGGGCGGGAGCGACCAGACCTTGCGGTTCAGGGTATCGGTCGACGGCCATTCGATCGAACGCTCGGTCACCCTGCGGGCCGCCGAGACCAACACGCCGCCGACGAGCGGGCGCGGCCCCGTGCCGACGGCCCGGGAGCACGCGCTCTGGAGCTACGACCTGAAGGTCGTGGACCCGGACGTGCCGGCGCAGCCCTTGGTTTACTCCATCCTGGAAGGTCCGGAGGGAATGGAGGTGGATGATTCCGGAGTGCTTCGCTGGCGACCTCCCGAGTTCGAGGTGCTCCCGAATCCCGCGGTCGTGGTCGAGGTGTCCGATGGTCTCGAAACAATCGAGGTCAGCTTCGATGTCGCGGTTGTCGAAACCAACCGCGCCCCCGAATGGGTCGTCCCGGAAACGGCCCTGCCCGCCGCCCAGGGCGAGCCCTTCGGCTACCAATTGGAAGCCGTCGACGCCGACCTTCCCGCGCAGGACCTCTCCTACCGGTTGGTCTCCGGGCCCGAAGGGATGGCCGTATCGGCGGACGGCGCGGTTAGCTGGACGCCCGACGCCGGTTTGGGACAAGGCGGACTGGAGGAGGCCCTCTTTGAGGTCTCGGACGGAGAGGCGGCGGCGCAGGCCGTCTTCTCCTTCCTCGTCGCCTTCGACGCCCGCAGCTACGACGGTTGGGCGGAGACCTTCTTCGAGCCGGTCGGGGATCTTCCGGTCCGGGAATTGGAGCGAACCGCCCTCGGACGGGAGGCCCTGCCCCCCGCGGGCGATGCCGACCGCGACGGAATTCCAAACCTCTTGGAATTCGCCCAGGGGCTCGAGCCGCTCGAAGCCGGCGGGGAGACGGAAGTGCGGGACGTGCCGAAAGTGGATGAAACCGGCGCCTATGCCTTCTTCTCCCGGCGGGCGGACCGCCAGGCCGCCGGCCTTCGGTACCGTCCGCAATTCAGCCATGACCTCGTGACTTGGTTTGACGCGACCGCAACCCCGGAGGTCATCGCCGTCGAGGGCGACTTCGAACGAGTCCGCGTAGCCTATCCGGAAACCCTCCCCTCCGGAGAGGATGCCCGCTTCTTCCGACTCGTGGTTGACGAGGTGGAACCTTAGGGCTTGTCAGCAAATAACTCTAGCAATCCAACTTGTTCTCCTCAGTCACAGATTACAATGTCAGGGGTCAAACGTGAATGGCGCTAACTTAAGCGAAAGTAGAAGCGGCATCTTGCCGCTTGAAAGCGGCTGGAAGCCGCTTCCACCCTCGATTGCATACCTTAAGTTAGTGCCATTCGGGTCAAACGTAGAATCTAAAAATTGACTTTGTGGAAAA
>JBKHCX010000054.1:0-15635 GCA_046541615.1 Puniceicoccaceae bacterium | reverse complement strand
CACCGATGAACACCGATCCTGTCCACCGCATTGAAATCGGAAACCTTTTGATTCATTCTCGGAATATCAGTGTTCATCAGAGTCCATCAGTGGTTGAATTCCCTTCTTTTCGCGATCAGTGCATCTTACCGTGTTCTCGACGGGCGTGGACGGTCGATTGACGGATGGCAAGCAAGATCGAGGCTACGTCGTAATGATCGACGAAACAGGAGTTTAACCGTGGTTTCGGTTTGCGGAACATGGGGGGGGTCCGGACGGGGTGTGCCAGAATGTCTCCGAACAGGCGCGCGGGGTTCGTGTGTTCTCCGGCTCTTCCGGGGGCTGGCGGAGTGGAGCCGATCCGGCCGGTTACGAATCCATTTTCAAGTAGCCGGCCAACTGTTCCTGCAACTCGTCGCTGAATTCCTCCAGGTCTTCCTCTTTGAGCATTCCGTGACGAAGCATCAGCAGCATGGATAGAATCATATACGATCTGGAGTGCCGATCCAGGCACTCCCGCAAGACCTTGGTCTCCTTCTTCATTTCGTTGAAGGTATCCCAGAACCGGTCTGTCGCCGGGCGGTCGCCATCGGTCAGGATTCCAACCAACCTTTGATTCGTTTCCTTCAGATACCGCTCCTTCAGAAAATCGATCCTGTCGCGGTATTTCCTCCAGTCGGCCTCTTTCGGTTCTCCAATCACTATGCTTGCTGAGGTCCAATCGTGTTGCAAAGAATGGGCGATAGTGGCAGGGCTTTCAATCTCATCTTCTTGGAGGGGGTTGATTTTCGTTTTCGGGGCTTCTTCTGATTTTCGTTGTGCGCTGGTGGGCCCTGTCGGATTCGAACCGACGACCAAGGGATTATGAGTCCCCTGCTCTAACCGCTGAGCTAAGGGCCCGTGCGACGAAGGCGGAAGGATCGCCGGAAGGAGCGGCGGGGGCAAGCCTGGAAAAAGGACCGCCCAGGCTCAGAAGAGGTCCAGTTGGTGCGGGGAAGCGGCTTTCTTCCGGCCCGCTCCCGGCCCCTGGGGCCGCGGCGGGGCGGCGCCCGGGCCCTCGCCGCTTTCGAGGCTCTCGAGGATGGCTTTGGCGCGGTCGATGACCGGGTTGGGGATGCCCGCCAGGCGGGCGACCTGGATGCCGTAGGAGCGGTCCGCCGCCCCGGGGATGACCTGCCGCATGAAGATGATCTCGTCGTTCCACTCCTTGACCGAGACCGAGAAGTTGCGGAGGCGGGGAAGGGTCGCGGCGAGCCGGGTCAGCTCGTGGTAGTGGGTGGCGAAGAGGGTGCGCGGACCGCGCGGGCCGTCGCCGTGGAGCGCCTCGATGACCGCCCAGGCGATGGAAAGGCCGTCGTAGGTGCTCGTGCCCCGGCCGATTTCGTCGAGGATGACCAGCGAGCGCTCGCCGGCGTTGTTCAGGATGTTGGCCGTCTCGTTCATCTCGACCATGAAGGTGCTGTGCCCGCGGGCCAGCTCGTCGCTCGCGCCGACCCGGGAAAAGATCCGGTCCACCCAGCCGAGGCGGCAGCGGTCGGCGGGGACCCAGGACCCGGTGTGGGCGAGGAAGGCGATCAGGGCGACCTGCCGGATGTAGGTGGACTTGCCCGCCATGTTCGGGCCGGTCAGGACGGCGATCTGCGCGCCGTCCGCGGCGAGGGAGCAGTCGTTGGGGACGAAGCTGTCCGTCCCGGCGATGCCCTCCGGGGAGGCCCGCAGCGATTCCTCGATGACCGGATGGCGGCCGTGTTCGATCTCGATGGCGAGCGAGTCGTCGAGGGTCGGGCGGGTGTAGCCGCGCGCCCGGGCGAGGCCGGCCCAGCCGCAGAGCAGGTCCGTTTCGGCGAGGGCGCCGGCCGTGCGGCGGAGGCCGTCGGCCTCGGCGAGCACGCGGTCGACGGTCTTCTGGAAAAGCTCCTCCTCGCGGGCGACGGCCTTCTCCTCGGCGTTGAGGATCTCCTTTTCCTTTTCCTTCAGATCCTCGGTGTAGTAGCGCTCGGCGTTGGTCATCGTCTGCTTGCGGACGTAGTGGCCGGGGGCGAGGGCCACGTTCGCCTTGGTGATTTCGATGAAATAGCCGAAACTGCCGTTGTACTTGATCCGTAGGTTCCGGATCCCGGTTTTCTCGCGCTCCTCCCGTTCGAGGTCGGCCACCCAGGTGCGGGCGTCGCGGGCGAGGGAGCGCACCCGGTCCAGCTCGGGATCAAGGCCGTCGCGGATCACGCCGCCGTCGCGCAGGTTGCCCGGCAGTTCCTCGGCGAGAGTCGCCTCCAGCCCGGCTTTCAGTTCCGCGAACTCGCCGATGCGGTCGGCGAGGCGGTCGGCTTCCGGGTGACCGAGTGCGCGCAGGGCGCGGAGGATCTCGGGGAGGCTGCGGAGGGTGTCGCGGACGCCGCCGATCTCGCGCGGGTTGCGGATGCGGTTCTGCAGGCGGCCGAGAATCCGGGCCAGGTCGCGGGTCCGGCGGAGGGCCTCGCGCAGATCCCCGGCCTCGATGGTCCGGTCGTGGAAGAGCCCGACCAGCGACTGGCGGCGTGTCAGCTCGGCGATGTCGCGGACGGGCGCGGCGAACCAGCGCTCGAGCAGGCGCGATCCCGCGGCCGTCACGCAGGCGTCGAAACAGTCGATCAGCGAGCCTTTCCGGCCGCCCTGCACGGTCTCGAAAATCTCGAGATTGCGCAGTGTGGCGGAATCGACCCGGACGGATTCGTCGAGCCGCCGCCAGTGGATGCGGTCGAGATTCCCCGGCCGGCCCCGCAGCATGCGCGAGGCGTAGCGCAGGAGGGTCGCCGCCACCGGCAGGGCGGGGTGGTCCGGGCCGATGCCGAACCCTTCGAGGGAGAGGACGCCGAGGACGCCGCCGATCTCTCCGGCGGGGTCGCGGCTCTCCGTCTCCTCGCGCTCGAGCCGGGTCACCGTCGAGCGGCGCAGGAGCCAGTCCACCTCCCCGGGGAGCTTCTCGCGGGAGAGGGATTCGGAGACCACGATCTCGGTCGGGGAGAGGGCGTCGAGGCAACTGACCAGATCGCCCGGATCCCGCTCGGAGGCGATTTCGAAGAGCCCGGCGGAGAGGTCGATCCAGGCGGCGTGGAGGCCCCCCTTGTCCCAGGAGAGGGCGGCCAGCCAGGATCCGGAACGGGGGTCGAGCTGGTCCTCCTCGAGCACGGTTCCCGGGGTCAGGATGCGGGTCAGGGAGCGTTCGACGAGTTTGCCGGGTTTCGGGATCTCGGTCTGGTCGCAGACGGCCACCTTGATCCCCTGGTCGAGGAGTTTCTGGATATAGGCGTCGGCCGCGTGGTAGGGGATGCCCGCCATGGGCATTTCGTGGCGCTTGGTCAGGGTGATCCCGAGGGCGCCGGCCCCGCGCACGGCGTCTTCCTCGAACATTTCGTAGAAGTCGCCGAGGCGGAAGAGAAGGAGGCAGCCGTCGGGGAGTCCGTCGCGGATCTCCCGGTATTGCTTCATCATCGGCGTTTCCTTCTTGGCACTCATGGGCGGCTCGGTCTTCTTCTGGGTGGTGTGATGTCGGACGAAATCCAGAGTTCCGGTTCCCCGGAAAATCGCAAAGGGAAAATCCACGCCCGTGTTCTTTCCGCCGGGGGCGGCGGGCCGCCGGTGGTCATCCTCCACGGCCTGCTCGGCTCCTCCCGGAACTGGCTCACGGCGGGGGCGGCTCTCGGCGGGGACCGGCCGGTGTACGCGGTCGATCTGCCCGACCACGGAGGGTCGGCCTGGAGCGACGAGCCGTCCTTCGCCGGAATGGCCGGGAGGGTGGCCGCCTGGGCGGAGGGGGAAGGCCTGGCGGGGGCCGACTGGATCGGGCACAGCCTCGGGGGGAAGGTGGCTCTGCGGATCGCTTCGGACCGCCCCGGTTTCGTGCGGCGGCTCGTTTTGGTCGATATCTTTCCCAAGGTGTACACGCCCCACCACGCCGGGGATCTCGAAGCGATGGCCGCGCTGGGGCCGGACGATCTGGCCGACCGCAGGACCGCGGACCTCGCCCTGGCGGGGGAGGTTCCCGATTGGGCGCTCCGGCAGTTCATCCTGACCAATCTCGTCCGGAGTCCGGACGGCGGATTCCGCTGGCAGGTCAATCTCGAGGGCCTCCGGCGCAATCTTCCGGGTCTCGCCGGGCTGCCCTACGAGGGCCGGCCGCCGGTCCGGACGCCGGCTCTCCTGGTTTACGGCGGCCGGTCCGGCTTCGTGCGCCGGGAGGATCTCGACCGGCTCGATTCCTGGTTCGCGGACGCACGGGCGGAATGCATCCCGGAGTCCGGCCACAACCCGCACATCGAGGCGCGCGAGGAATTCGTGCGGACCGTGCGCGGGTTCCTCGGATCGTAGGGGGCGGGGGCGGGAGACTCCGGCGGGAGACTTCTGTCCCGGGGCCCCCGGTGGGTGATGGCTAATGGCTAATGACTGATGACTGAGGAAGCTCGAATGCGGAATGGTTCGTGTTGTTGGCCCGGTTGGCCGGTTCCCGGTTTCCTCATTCGGATTTCGTCATTCGTCATTCGGATTTCCTCCTTCCCCAGCCTTTGCCCGGCCGGGCCGCGCGCGGGACGGCCGGGCAAAGGCAGCCTGTTTTCAAGACCGGGTCTCAAATGCGGATTTTTTTTCAATAAACAGTGAACAAAAGGGTTGCGAACGGTCGATCCGCTTTCTTTCTTCTAGCTGTCATCAGACGCCCTTCGGCTTCCGGAGGGTTCTTTATTTGCCTTACATTATCTCCGAAGCTCTCCGAACCTTGAAACGCTTGCATTTTTTGATCCGGTTTTCCGCGGCGGTCGGCGCGCTGTTCGCGGCGTCCCGCGTGGCGCTCTCCGGGGCCGGCACTGTAGCCGGGGGCGCCGACCCCGGAAGCCGCGGGTCGAAAGGTTCGCCGATCCCGGTCGAGCCGGATGAGTTCTTCCGCCCGGCCGCCCGGAGCGTCCGACGTGGCGCGGTCGTTCCGCGCTAGTTTCCGATGGCCAACGTCTTCCCCCGCTGGATCAACCGCGCACCTCTCCGTATCACCGGATGCGCCCTTCTCGTCGTCGGCGCGGTCATCGCGGGGATCACCTACTACATGACCCCGAAATGGTCGGCGGTGGGTTACGAGCCGGTGCAGCCGGTCGCCTTCAGCCACGCCCTCCACGTGACCCAGCTCGGAATGGACTGCCGCTACTGCCACACCTACGTGGACCGCTCGGAGCACTCGAACGTGCCTTCCACCCACTCGTGCATGGCCTGCCACAGCATGGTGCAGACGGATTCGCCGGCCCTCCAGCCCGTCCGCGACAGCTACGCCAACGAGGAGCCGATCCCCTGGGTGCGCGTCCACAAGACGCCCGATTACGTTTATTTCAACCACGCCGTCCACGTGAACCGCGGGATCAGTTGCGTGGAGTGCCACGGCGACATCCACGAGGCGGAGGTGGTCCGCCAGGAGAAGCCGCTTTCGATGGCGTTCTGCCTCGAATGCCACCGCGAGCCCGAGAACTTCATCCGCCCGGCCGAGAAGGTCTATGACCTGGCGTGGGAGGCGGAGTCCGAAAAAGCCCAGATTGAAATGGGCGAGGAACTGGTCCAGCACTGGAAAGTGAACCCGCCGGAGTCCTGCTCCGGGTGCCACCGATGAGGGAAGAGATGGAGAACGAATTCAAGGCTCTCGAGAGCCAGACCGGGTCGCGCTACTGGAAGAGTCTCGACGATCTCGCCGAGACCCCCGCCTTCCGCGAGTGGGCCGAGCGCGAGTTCCCGCAGGGGGCCTCCGAGCTGAACGGCGTGGACCGCCGGCATTTCCTGAAGATCATGGCCGCCTCCTTCGGCCTGGCCGGGGTGGGGCTGACGGGTTGCCGCCGGCCCAGGCACGAGATCCTGCCCTACGTGCGCCAGCCGGAGAACGTCATCCCCGGAGTGCCGCAGTTCTATTCGTCGTCCCGGCCGACCGCCTGGGAGAACATCCCGGTCGTGGTGGAGACCCACCAGGCCCGGCCGACCAAGATCGAGGGCAACCCGAGCTACGCGCCGGCCGGTGGTGCCACCGACGCCTTCACCCAGGCGAGTGTGCTCGACCTCTACGATCCGGCCCGGGCCAAGCGGAACACCCGCGGGTCCCGGACGCTCGACCGCGCCGCTGTTCTCGACCTGCTCGCGGAGTGGTCGGAGGCGATGGCCTCTTCGAACGGAGACGGCTTCGCCTTCCTCGCCGCCGGATCGACCTCGCCGAGCCGCCGGGCGCTCGTGGCGGAAATGAAGGAGAAGTTCCCCAAGGCGATCTGGGCCGAGTACGAACCGCTCGACTACGGGGCCGGGGAAAGGGCCGCCTCGCTCTACCACGGGCGACCGGTCCGCACCCGCGACGAGTTCGCCCGGGCGCGGCGCATCCTCGCCGTGGAGAGCGATTTCCTCGGCAAGGATCCCGGCGCGATCGAGAGCACCCGTTCGTTCAGCCGCTCCCGCAGGGTGGACGATCCGGCGGAGGCGGAGAAGATGAACCGGTTGTACGCGGTCGAGGCCGATTTCACGCTGACCGGCGCGATGGCCGACCACCGGCTGCGGCTCGAGTCCGCCCGGTCCGAGGCCCTCCTCGTGGCGCTCGCGCGCGAGTTGCTGCGCCTCGGCGCCTCCGGCGATCCGGAGATCGCCGCGGCGATCGAGGCCCGTCCGGTGGACGACGGGCTGCCCCTCGATTGGATCGCCGCCTGCGCGGAGGATCTTTACGAGCACCGCGGCGAGGCCCTGGTCGCGGTCGGGGAGGGCGCGCCGGAGACGGTCCAGCTGCTCGGCTTCTACGTGAACGACCTTCTCGACGCCCCGGGCGCGACCCGGCGGATCCTCGCCCGCCCGGAACCGCGGGCCGCCACCATCTCCGATCTGGCCGACGCGCTCAAGGCCGGCGGGATCGAGAAACTTTTCATCCTCGGGGGCAATCCGGCGTACGACGCTCCGGCCGATCTCGACTGGCCCCTCCTCCAGCAGCGGGCCGGCGAGACGATCCGCTTCGGCTACTGGCCCGACGAGACCTCCGCCTCGGTGGGGACCCACATCCTCCTGCCGCACTACCTGGAGAGCTGGGGCGACGGCGAGACCCGCGACGGCACCCTCGTGCCCGTCCAGCCGATGATCGAGCCGTTGATGGACTCGGTCTGCGAGCTGGAGATCCTCGCCCGCCTGACCGGGCGCGAAACCACCGACCCCTACGAGATCGTCCGCGCCACCTTCGGCGAACGTTCCGGAGCGGAGGAGGCCGACCTCGACGCCGCGTTCAAGACCTTCCTCGCCGTCGGCGTCCTCCCGGAATCGGGCGCGGACGAGGTGTCCCCCTCCATCGATGGCCCGGCGGTCGCCCGCGCCCTGGAGGAGGCCCCCGCGACCCCGCCGGACAAGACCTCCGCCGCGAACCTCGAAGTACTCTTCCGCCCGAGCGGGCACACCCTCGACGGACGCTTCGCCAACAACGGCTGGATGATGGAGTGCCCGGATTCGATGTCCAAGCTCACCTGGGACAACGCCATCCTGGTCAGCCCCCGGCTGGCCAAGGAACTCGAGGAATCCACCGGCGAGACGATCTTCGCGAAGAAGACCCTGCTCAACGAGCTGGACCAGCTCCAGCGCAACAGCGCCGACTTCAAGCGGGGCAAGGAGCAGGCCCTCGTCGCCGAACTCACCGTCAACGGCACGGTCCTGACCGGCCCCATCCACGTGCTGCCCGGTCTCGCCAATTACACGGTCGTCGTGCCGGTCGGCTTCGGCCGCGAAATCTGCGGCCCGGTGGGGCAGGGGGTCGGCTTCGACGCCTATCCCGCCATCCCCGCCGCCAACCGGTGGTCCGCCACCGGCGCCTCGCTCCGGCTCACCGGCGATGTGTACGAGCTGGCGAACACCCAGGAGCACTGGTCGATGGAGGGCCGCGCCATTCTCCGCGAGGGCTCCGTCGAGGAGTTCGCCAAGAAGCCGGAGTTCGTGGACAAGATGGGCATGGAGTCCCATTCGCCTCCCGTTTACGGGAAGGACAAGGATATGCCGCTCTCCGAAAAGGTTTCGGAGATCCCCATGGGCGGTTCGATGTACAAGACCCCCTCCTTCACCGCCCCGCAGCAGTGGGGCATGTCCATCGATCTGAACCTGTGCACCGGCTGCAACGCCTGCGTGATCGCCTGCCAGAGCGAGAACAACATCCCCATCGTCGGCAAGGACCAGGTCCTGCGCGGCCGCGAGATGCACTGGATCCGACTCGACCGCTACTTCGCCTCGCAGGAGACCGACGACACCGGCATTCCCGAGGACGTCCAGGTCTCCTTCCAGGGCATGGCCTGCGTGCACTGCGAACTCGCCCCGTGCGAGACCGTCTGCCCGGTCAACGCGACCGTCCACGACGAGCAGGGCCTCAACGTCATGGCCTACAACCGCTGCGTCGGCACCCGCTACTGCGCCAACAACTGCCCCTACAAGGTGCGGCGGTTCAATTTCTTCGATTGGAACAAGCGCGAGGACGGGCATTTCTACGAAGGCCCCCTCGGGCCGTCCGGGCCGCCCAAGCCGGTCAAGATGCAGAAGAACCCCGACGTCACCGTGCGGATGCGCGGCGTCATGGAGAAATGCACCTACTGCGTCCAGCGGATCGAGTCGGCCAAAATCAACCAGAAGGCCAAGGCGGGGGCCTCGGCGGACATCCTCGTCCCCGACGGCACGATCAAGACCGCCTGCCAGCAGGTCTGCCCGGCGGAGGCGATCCGGTTCGGGGACCTCAAGGACGAGTCGTCCGAGGTCTATCGGGCGAAGCAGTCGCCGCGCGATTACTCCGTGCTCGGCTACCTGAACACCCGCGCGCGGACGACCTACCTCGCCAAGCTGCGGAACCCGAACCCCGGCATGCCCGGACGCTACCGCTACGAGCAGCCCTTCGGCCGGATGGATTACGAGGAGCGCTACGGACACGGCGGCGGCGGAAACGACGCCCACGGGGACGAAGGCCACGGCGGCGGCCACGGGGGGAACGGAGCCCATTGAGACCGAACGGAGATTCTGATTTGCCATGCCAACCTTAGCCGAAGCTTCCGACAACGCGCCCCGTCCGGCCGTCCTCGATCAGGTCAAACCGATCGACCTGCCGCGCCGTCCGCTCGTTCTCAACGACCGGAGCTACAACTGGGTCACCGAGAAGGTCTGCGGCATCGTCGAGGGCAAGACCCCGATGTGGTGGTGGATCTCCTTCGCGATCGCCGGAGGCATGGCCAGCTTCACCCTCATGGGGCTGATCTACCTCGTCTCTGCCGGGGTGGGGGTCTGGGGCCTGGCCAACCCGGTCAACTGGGGCTGGGCCATCGTCAACTTCGTCTTCTGGATCGGCATCGGCCACGCCGGCACGCTGATTTCCGCCGTCCTCTGCCTGCTCAAGCAGCGATGGCGCACCTCGATCAACCGGACCGCCGAGGCCATGACGATTTTCGCCGTGGTCTGCGCCGGGATCTTCCCCCTCTTCCACATCGGCCGGGTGTGGTTCGCCTGGTGGCTCTTCCCCCTGCCCAACGCCAACTGGATCTGGCCGAACTTCCGCAGCCCGCTCGAGTGGGACGTCTTCGCCGTGTCAACCTACGGCACCGTCTCGGTCCTGTTCTGGTACATGGGCATGATCCCCGACCTCGGCACGCTCCGCGACCGGGCGAAGTCCGCCTGGCGGCGCATCTTCTACGGCACGCTCGCCATGGGCTGGCGCAACTCGAGCCGCCACTGGCACAACTACGAGATGGCCTACCTCCTGCTCGCCGGGCTCTCCACGCCGCTCGTCCTTTCCGTCCACACCATCGTCTCCTTCGACTTCGCCGCCTCCATCCTGCCCGGCTGGCACACCACCATCTTCCCGCCGTACTTCGTGGCCGGGGCCATCTTCTCGGGCTTCGGCATGGTCCTCACCCTCATCCTGCCGCTGCGCGCGCTCTACGGGCTGCACGACCTCGTCAACCAGTACCACATCGACGCGATGTGCAAGATCACCCTGGCGACCGGCAGCATGGTGGGCTACGCCTACGCCATGGAGTTCTTCATCGCCTGGTACGGGGCGAACCCCTACGAGGGCTTCGCCTTCGTCAACCGCGCCTTCGGCCAGTACGCCTGGGCCTACTGGATCATGATCTCCTGCAACGTGATCTGCCCGCAGTTGTTCTGGTTCAAGAAGATCCGGGAGAACACCGCTCTTGTCTGGATCATCTCGATCTTCGTCAACGTCGGCATGTGGTTCGAGCGCTTCGTCATCACGGTGACCTCCCTCGCCAACGATTTCCTGCCCACCTCCTGGGGCTACTACTCGCCGACCATCGTCGATATTTTCACCTTCTTCGGTACCTTCGGCGTCTTCTCCGTGCTCTTCCTGCTCTTCCTGCGCTTCCTGCCGCTGATCGCCTTCGCCGAGGTCAAGGCGCTCAGCCTGCCGCAGGCCGATCCGCACAACCATGACCACCCCGAGAACCGCAACCCGAAAGGAGGCAAGTGATGGCCGCGACTGACACCAAAGGCGTTTTCGGCATCGCGGCGACCTTCCGCACCGCGCCCGACATCTACCACGCGTGCGAGAAAGTGCGCGACGCCGGCTACACCCGGTGGGATTCCTACACCCCCTTTCCCGTCCACGGCATCCACCACGCCATGGGGCTCAGGCGCTCCCGGGTGCCCTTCTTCACCCTCGTCGGCGGGGTGACCGGTTTCCTGGCCGGCCTGGCCATCGTGGCCTACATGAATCTGGACTATCCGCTCATCGTCGGGGGCAAGCCCTACTTCAGCCCGGTTTTCCCCTTCCCGATCTTCTACGAGCTGACCATCCTGCTGGCCGCCTTCGGCACGCTCGGCGGCATGTTCCTGCTCAACCGCCTGCCCCGCCACCACCACCCGCTCTTCGATTACGAACCGTTCCTGAAAACATCCGACGACACCTTCATGATCGTCGTCGAGTCCACCGATCCCGCCTTCGACGAGGAGAAGGTGCGGGCCGTCCTCGGCGCGGCCGGGGGCGAGGACATCACCCTGATCGAGGCCGGAGACTGATTCCGATGCGCTATTTCTTCGCCGTTTTCTTCTTCTCCATCGTCGCCACGGTCACCATCCTCGGTTTCCGCGGGGATTCGAGCGAGAAGGAGCCGTGGATGATCTTCCCCGACATGGACGACCAGCCGCGCTACAAGCCGCAGGGGACCAACGAGTATTTCGGGAACCGCATGAACGACCGGCCCCGCCCGGCCAATACCGTCATCCGCGGGCAGGAGTGGGATGTGAAGGAGATCTTCGATTCCGCTTTCGCGACCGACGAGTTCACCGCGACCGCCCTGAACGAGGGCAAGAACGCCGACGGGTCCTGGGCGGAGGATTTTCCGATCGAGGTGACCAACTCGGCCATGGAACTCGGCCGGAAGAAGTACGAGATCTTCTGCCACGTCTGCCACGGGGCCGCCGGCGACGGCAAGGGCGTGACCTCGCAATACGGCATTCTCGCCTCGGACCTCCGGCTGGAGATGTATCGGGATATGGCCGGGGGCGAGATCTTCAACACCATCACCCACGGCAAGAACACGATGTACGGCTACGGCGACAAGCTCACGCCCGAAGAGCGCTGGGCCGTCGTCCTCTACGTCCGGGCGCTGCAACTCTCGCAGAACGCCTCCATCGAGCAGGTTCCGGCCGACAAAAGGAAGGAGTTGGGACTATGAACGAGACTTCGACAAAGACGGCGACCCTGCCGGTCGCGGGGTCGGCGGTCAGGTGGCCGGTGCCGACGGTCTTTCTGGCGATCGGCCTCGCCGGTCTCGCCGTCGCCCTGGTCGGCGTGGGGATGGGCCTGGTCAACCACGACGCGCGCCCCATCCTCGGCTGGCTGATCGGCCTGTCCTTCTGGATTTCGATCCTGCTCGGATCGCTCTTCCTGGTCCTGCTCTTCCATGTCTTCGACGCGGGGTGGGCTGTGGTCGCCCGCCGGCAGCTCGAGCACCTGCTCGCGGGCTTCCCCTGGGTGGTGGTCGCCTTCCTGCCCCTGCTCCTGATCGTCTGGTTCTACCCGGATCCGGGCATTCTCTGGAAGTGGATGAATCCGGAGCACGTCCTCCCCTCCGGCTACACCGTCGCCAACGACGTCCTCTACCAGGCCAAGGAACCCTACCTCAACCGTTTCGGCTTCACCGCCCGGGCGCTCCTCTTCCTCGGGGTCTTCCTCTACTTCGCGAACGCCCTCCGGCGGCACTCGTTCGCCCTCGATTCGGACGGCGACCCCCGCCACGTCTCCTCGCTCCGGAGACTCTCCGCGGCGGGCATCTTCGCCTGCGGGCTCTCGGCCACCTTCGCCGCCATCGACTGGTTCATGGCCATCGAATACCACTGGTTCTCGACCATGTACGGGGTCTGGTTCTTCGCCGGATCGATGCGGGCGGCCATCGCCTTTCTCCTCATCGTCCTCTTCTTCCAGGCGGACCGGGGCGTCCTCAAGGGCATCCACAACCAGGCCCACAACTACGAACTCGGCTGCATGGCCCTCGCCTTCACCGTGTTCTGGGCGTACATCAGCTTCTCGCAGTATTTCCTGATCTACCAGGCGAACATTCCCGAGGAGACCTTCTGGTACAACATCCGCCACATGAACGCCGACGGCTCCACCAACTCCTGGTGGTGGATCGGCCTCTGCCTCGTCTTCTGCCACTTCCTGATCCCCTTCCTCTTCCTGCTCTTCTACAAGACGAAGGTGCGGATTCCCCTCATCCTCTTCCTCGCGGGCTGGATCCTCGTCTTCCACCTCGTCGATCTCTACTTCAACATCCTGCCCTCGAAAAAGGCCCCGGCCGACAACGTGCTCAACTACAACGTCCGCCAGTTCGGGATCACCATCTGGGACGTCGCCGTGATCGTCGGGATCGGGGGCGTCGTCCTGTGGGCCTACCGCCGCAGTCTCTCCGAGAACAGTCCGATCCCCCTGCGGGATCCGCGCGTAAACGAGTCGCTTCACCACCATGAGTGATTCCGAAGAAATCGAATCGTCCTGGGGAAACCGCACCCTCTCCGTGATCGGCGGGGTGGGGTTCATCCTGCTCTTCCTCCTCATCCTCTGGCTGGCCTACCTGCCGTACCGCCCGGACCCCGTGGCCGAGGAGCAGGGCCGCGCCCGCCTGGAAACCCTCCGCGAGGTCGAGAATGAATCCGCCGAGACCGTCACGAGCTACGGGGTCATCGACCCGAAGGAGGGCGTTTACCGGATTCCCGTCGAGGACGCCATGCGCCTGACGGTTGAAAAATACCGGAAATCCGGTTCCTCTTCTTCCTCAACCAACTGAACGGATATGGAAGAATGGAGTAATTTACTGTTTGTGATCATCGGGTTCGTGGCGCTGCTCTTCTGCTCGGCGGTTTACGCCCTGTTCTGGGCCTCGCGCCACGGCCAGCTCGACAATTTCGAAGACAGCGCCAAAGCGATCTTCACGGAAGAGGAACCCGAAGGCGAGATGCTCGATTCCTTTCCCGGGGAAGGGACGGGTCCGTCGAAATCGAAATCCTGAGCGAGAAACCCATGTCCACCGCCACCGTCGCCCCCGCACCGCCGGCACCCGCCAGGCCCTCGACCTACGGGAAGAACCGCTCCGTCGATGAGCGCGTCGCCCTGAGCGTGATCGACTCCTCGATGAAGGTGGCGGGGGTCTTCTTCGTCGTCTCCGGAGTGGTCTGGCTCCTGCTCGGGTCCGTGTTCGGCTTCGTCGCCTCCTACAAGATGCACCACCCGGACTTTCTCGCCGCCTTCCCGGAGCTGACCTTCGGCCGGCTCCGCTCCGCCCACCTCAACGCGATGACCTACGGCTGGGGCAACAACGCCGTTTTCGCGGTGGCCCTCTGGATGATGGCGCGGCTGTGCCGGGCGCCCGTGCGCCACGGCGGACTCCTCATCGTGGCCGGCATGACTTGGAATTTCGGCGTCACCATCGGCGTGTTCGGTATCCTCAACGGCGACATGACCTCCGTCGAGTGGCTCGAGATGCCCACCTACATCACGCCCGTCCTCGCCCTTTCCTACGCCCTCGTCGGGGTGTGGGGCATCCTCGCCTTCAGCTACCGCAAGGGGGAGCATGTCTATGTCTCCCAGTGGTACATCCTCGCCGCGCTCTTCTGGTTCCCCTGGCTCTACACCGTCGCGCAGATGCTCATCTTCTTCGCGCCGGCCCGCGGGACCGTCCAGTCGATCACCAACTGGTGGTTCGCCCACAACGTGCTCGGCCTGTGGTACACCCCGGTCGGCCTGGCCGCCGCCTACTACCTGATCCCCAAGATCCTCGGCAAACCGATACACAGCTACTATCTCTCCATCCTTGGCTTCTGGTCGCTCGCGCTCTTCTACAACTGGGCCGGCGTCCACCACCTGATCGGCGGCCCCATCCCCCTCTGGCTCCAGGCGGCAGGCACGGTCGGCAGCATTGGCATGGTCATCCCCGTCGTGGTCGTGGCGGTCAACCACCACCTCACGGTCAAAGGCTCGTTTCGCGCCGTCTGGAACAGCCCGACCCTCCGCTTCATCGTGTTCGGGGCGATGTCCTACACCCTCGTCAGCCTCATGGGATCGGCCATGGCCGTGCCCGAGGTCAACGAGGTGACCCACTTCACCCACTTCACCGTCGGGCACGCCCACCACGGGGTGTACGCCTTCTTCACCATGGTCATGTTCGGGTCGATCTACTTCATGCTGCCCCGGCTGACCCAGCGGGAGTGGCCTTCGGCGAGCCTCATCCGGATCCACTTCTGGACCTGCGCCATCGGCGTCGGGATTTATGTCGTCGGCCTGTCCATCGGAGGCTGGATGCAGGGGCTCATGATGAACAACCCCGACATCGCCTTCCTGGACATCGTCGAGTACACGATCCCCTGGCTCATGTCCCGCTCCGTCGCCGGGATGCTTCTGACGATCGGCCACTGCGCCTTCGCCGCGAACCTGGCCTGGATGCTCCTCGGCCCGAAGGTGAGCGAGCCGAAGCTGTCCTTCGCCCGGAGGGCCGCCGCCTGAACCGATGAAGAACCTGCCTCTACTGTTCCTCGGGATCTTCTTCACCCTGGCCTTCTCCTGGGCCGGGCTCATCCTGTCGTCGCAAATCCAGTACGGCAGCCTCGTGCCGACCACCCCGACCCTCGACGAGGACGGCAACCCGATGGAAGGCGAGACCGCCCACCCCCGGACCCCCTCCGGTTTCGCCGAACAGGGCAAGCGGGTGTACATCCGGGAAGGCTGCATGTACTGCCACTCCCAGCAGGTGCGCCCGGAGGGCTTCGGGGCCGACTTCGAACGGGGCTGGGGGCCGAGGCAATCGGTCCCGCGCGACTACATTCTGCAGGAGCGGGTGCTCCTCGGCACGATGCGGACGGGCCCCGACCTGGCCGACGTCGGCGGCCGCCCCCTGAACGCCGACTGGCACCACCAGCACCTCTACAACCCCCAGATCACCTCCGAGGGATCGACCATGCCCCCCTTCGCCTATCTTTACGAAGTGCGCGAAATCGACGGCGATCCCTCGCCGGACGCCGTCTCCATCCCGGACTCCTCGCCCTACGCCCCGCCGGAAGGCTACGAGGTCGTCCCCACCCGGGAGGCGCGCGCCCTGGTCGAATACCTCCTCAGCCTCAAGATCGACTACGAGCTGCCGGAAGCCAAGTTCAGCGAATAA
>JBKHCX010000053.1:0-15727 GCA_046541615.1 Puniceicoccaceae bacterium | reverse complement strand
GGTGGAGCCGATCGGGATCGAACCGACGACCTCGTCATTGCGAACGACGCGCTCTTCCAACTGAGCTACGGCCCCTCCGGGAAAAAGAGGAAGCTGATACGAAACCGCGGGCGGCTCAAGAGAAAAATCGCGCCAACGCGGGCCGCCTGTCCGGACCGAACCCCCGCCGCGGGGCCGCAGCCGGATGACTTCAGTCGTCCGGCCCCGCCGCTCCCTGGATCTCTCCACCGGCGGTGGCTCACGGCAGGCTGGCGCAGGCCGCCCGCAGGGTGTCGATCCAGGCCGAGGGGAACAGGCCGAGGAAAAGGAGCGCGGCCATCAGAAGGACGCAGGCGATGCGGGTGCCCGGGTCCGGTTGCAGTGCCGCCTGTCCGGTGACCGGGTCCGAACCGGTGCCGAAGAACGCCGTCTTGACGAGTCCCAGGTAGTAATAGGCGGCGATGACGGTGTTGGCGAGGGCGACGAGCACCAGCCAGCCGAGTCCGGATTCCCACGCGGCGATCATGAGGGCGAATTTGCCCATGAAGCCGACCATGGGCGGAATGCCCGCCAGGGAGAAGACCGCCACCAGCAGCGTGAGCGCCAGCAGCGGCGAGCGGCGGTGCAGACCCGCCAGATCGGCGATGCGCACGTTGCTTCCGTCCGGCGAGATCCGTGCGATGACGAGGAAGCAGGCCAGCACGGAGAATACGTAGCCGCTTAGGTAATACAACGCGGCGGCGTAGCCATCGACCCCGAGCGCGGCGACCCCCACGAGGGTGTAGCCGCCGTGGGCGATGGCGGAGAATCCCAGCAGCCGCTTGAAGTCGCTCTGTCTCAGGGCGATCAGATTGCCGTAGAACATGGAGGCCACCGCGACGGCGCCCACGACCGCCGCACCAGCTCCATCGGCCAGGCCGAGGAAGCGCAGGAGCAGGGCGAGGGCCGCCACTTTCGGCAGGGAGGCGATGACCGCCGCCGTCTCGTGGGAGGCGCCTTCGTACACGTCCGGCGTCCAGAAATGGAAGGGGAAGATGGCCAGCTTGTAGAGGAAGGCGGCGACGCTCAGCAGCAGCCCGGCCATGGCCAGCGGGTTGGCGGCCACGGGCCCCAGCCGCTGGGCCATTTCCGGGATCGAGGTGGTGCCGGTCAGCCCGAACAGATAGCCCATTCCGAAGAGCATCAAACCGCTCGCGCCCACCCCGAACATCATGTACTTGATGGCCGCCTCCATCTGCATCCGCTGTCCGTTCTCCTCGCGCCGCATGGCGATCAGCAGAAACAGGGGGAACGAGGAAAGCTCCAGCGCCACCACCAGCACGATCAGGTCGATGCTTCCGCTCAGAAAGACCAGCCCGGTCACACTCGCGGCCAGCAAAAAGAAATACTCCGGGCGCACCTCTTTACGGATGTCCGGCAGCCCCCGGCCGATGACCAGGCAGCCCGCGTAGCCCAGGCCGAGGACCAGCTTGATCGCCTGCGAGAAGCCGTCCACCCGGTAGGCGCCGCCGAAGAAGATCCCGCCGCCGCCGAAGGTCAGCAGAACGGCCGCCACGAAGAGCAGCGCGGTTGCCCCGGACACGGCGAGCGAGAGCCTCTCCCGCCCTTTCGGCAGGGTCAGCGCGAAGAGGGCGAGCAAGCCCGCCAGCAGGACGGTTTCCGGCAGGAGGGGGAGGAGCGAAAAGTGCGGTTCGGCGGGCATGATCCGGAAAAAGGCTTACGGCGCGGAAGGGGTGGCGGGCGCGGAGGGGGGCGCGGCCTGTTCGACCAACCCGGCGATCTGGTCCAGGCTGGCCTGCATCAGCTCGACGAACGGCCCGGGCTGCAGGCCGATCCAGAGCACGAACAACAAGAAGGGCAGCAACGTGAGTATCTCCCGCGGGTTCAGATCCTCGCGCCCGGCATGGTCGGGATTGCGCTCGCCCCCGTAGGCGACCCGCTGGAGGATGCGCAGGTTGTAGGCGGCCGCCACGACGATGCCGGGAATGGTGGCCAGGGCCAGCGGCAGGGCGACCGCGAAGGCGCCCGCCACCACCAGAAACTCGCCGACGAAGGTGTTGGTGCCCGGAAAACCGAGCGAGGACAGGCAGAAGATCCCGAGGAAAAACGCGAAAACCGGCATCCGCTTGCCGAGCCCCGCCGCCGCCGCCAGCTCCCGCGTGCCCAGGCGCTCGTAGATCATGCCCACCGCGATGAAGAGCGCCCCGGTGGTCACCCCGTGGCTGATCATGACCAGCGCGCCGCCCGCCATGCCGTCCGCGGTGAGGGAAAAGATGCCGAGGGTCGCGAAGCCCATGTGCGCCACGCTGGAGTAGGCCACGATCTTTTTCAGGTCGCTCTGCGCGAGGGCGGCCAGGCCCCCGTAGAGGATGGCCGCCACCGAGAGCCAGAGGACGGCCGGCGCGAACCACACCGCCCCCAGGGGCGTCATCGGCAGGCAGAACCGCAGAAACCCGTACGTGCCCATCTTCAGCAAAATGGCGGCCAGCAGCACGCTGCCCGCCGTGGGGGCCTGGACGTGCGCCGCCGGCAGCCAGGTGTGGAAGGGGAACATGGGGACCTTGATCGCGAAGGAGACGAACATCGCCAGGAACACCCAGCGCTGGAATTCCTCGCCGAAATCCCGCCCCATCAGTTCCGGCATGTTGAAGGTGCCGCCCGCCGCCCGCAGGGCGATGATCGCCGCCACCAGCAGGATCGAGCCCGCCATGGTGTAGAGGAAAAACTTGATCGCGGCGTAGATCCGGCCGCTCCCGCCCCATACGCCGATGAGGATCGTCATGGGGATCAGCATCGATTCCCAGAAGACGAAAAACAGCACCAGATCGAGGGCGCAGAAGACCCCGGTCATCGCCGTCTGCATCAACAGCAGGCAGATCATGAACTCCCGCCGCCGGGTGGTGATCCCCCGCCACGAGGCCAGCACGCCGAACGGCCCGATCAGCGTGGTGAGCAGGACCAGCAGCAGGCTGATGCCGTCGATACCCAGGGTATAGTGGATGCCCAGCGCCCCGATCCACTCGCGGTGCTCCACCCACTGGAAGCCGCCCTCCGGATCGAACCCACCCAGCAGGAAGAGCGAGGCCCCGGCGAAAAAGGCGGTGCTGCCGAGCGTCCAGCCGCGCACCCAGGACTCGCGTAAAAAGACCGCCACGCCCGCCGCCGCCAGCGGACCGAAGATCAGCAGGCTCAGGAGGGGGAATCCGGTATGGGTGTCGGGTAGATTCATCGTCGTTTCAGGTTCCGGCCAGACTCCACAGCACCAACAGAAGGATCATGAAAACGCCCAGCCCGAGCGAGAGGCCCTGCTGCAGGCGTCCCCGCTGGCCGGTGCGGACCACGCCGCCCAGCCGGCGGAAGGCGCGGGCGGTGCCGTCCACCGCCGCATCCACCACCCGGTTGTCGAACACGCCGACGCCGGCCGCCGACCGCATGACGAGGCGGATGCCGCCCCGCTCGTGCAGGCGCGACCACCACCGGTCGAAGCCCTGCAACGGCCCGCCCGCCAGGTGCGCGAAGGCGCGCGCCGGAGGCCGGTAGAACTGGCCGGGATCCCGGACCACGACCGCCTTGGGCGCGAACTTCGCCCGCAGCAGGTGGAACCCCAGCGCCGCGAAGCCCAGCAGTTGCAGCGTCTCCATCACATGGTAGGCGGTGTAGGGATGGTAGTCCACCGCGTGCGGCAGCAGGCCGTAGAGCGCGCCCGGAAAGATCCCGATCAGCACGCACAGCCCGGCGGCCGCGGCCATGGCGGCCATCATGTTCCACGGGGGATCAGCGGCCCGCCGCTCGACCTCGGCCCCTCCGCGCGACTCGCCGAACCAGATCAGCGCGAGCAGCTTGCAGCCGATGCTCACGAAGGTCCCCACCGAGGCCAGCATCAGCAGATACGCCGCCGCGTAGCGGTGGTCCGCGAACACCCCGGCGACGGTCATCGACTTGCTGACAAAGCCGCTGAACAAGGGCAGGGCGGAGATGGACATCGCCCCGACCGCCGTGAAAAGCAGGGTCCAGGGCATCTTCGCGGCCAGCCCGCCCAGCTCCGTGAACTTGCTCCGGCCGGTCGTCATGAGAACGGCCCCGCAGCCCATGAAGAGGAGCCCCTTGTAGAGGATGTGGGCGAAGGCGTGGGCGATCGCCCCGTTGACCGCGAGCGCCGTCCCCACACCCACGCCGGCCACCATGAAGCCCACCTGGCTGACGATGTGGTAGGAGAGCAGGCGGCGGCAATCGTTGACGAGGAAGGCGAACGTCACCCCGTAGAGCGCCATCACCACCCCAAGCGGCACGAGGATCTCGAACCCGGGGAAGCCCCGGCACAGGGCATACACCGCCGTCTTGGTGGTGAAGGCCGACAAAAACACCGCCCCGCTGAAGGTGGCCGCCGGGTAGGCGTCGGGCAGCCAGCCGTGCAGCGGGGGCGCCGCCGCGTTGACCAGCACCCCGGCCAGGATCAGCCAGACGCCGACCCCCGCCCCCGCCTGCGTGAACGCCTCGAAGGCGAAGTCCCCGCCGTTGGAGGAACCGTGCAGGAGAATCCCCGCCAGCAGCAGCAGCCCGCCCGCGCCGTGGACGAGCAGGTAGCGGTAGCCTGCGGCCAGCGATTCCGGACTCCGGCGCGCCCAGATCAGAAACACCGAGGACAGGGCCATCCACTCCCAGAAGAAAAACAGCACCAGCAGATCCCCGGCGAGAATCGCCCCCAGCGAGCCGCCCACGTAGAGCCAGCTCGCCACATGCTGGCCCACGTCCTCCACCTTCCAGGCGTAGAGCGATCCCAGCAGGGCCATGAGCGCCATGATCAATGCGAAGACCCGGCTGAGCGCGTCCACGCGGCCGAAGACCAGCGTCCACTCGTAAATGCGCAGCTCCCCGTGGACCCCGGAGGGCAGGGCCGCCACCACCGCCAGCACCACCGCCGGGACCAGCAGCAGGGCCGCCCGGCGCAGCCTCGGCGGCAGACAGGGCAGCGCGACCGCCCCGAGCAGCAGAATGAGGGAGGGGTGCAGGAACGGGCTACTCATCGCGGGCCTCCTCTTTCCGCTGCAGGCCCGCCCGGCCCAGGAGCTTGCTCCCCAGCACCAGCGCGAAGCAGGCGGCCAGGCCGAAGACCGACCAGAAACCCGGCAGCTTTTCCATTCCGGTATGCACGTGGGTCTTGTCCACCACGAAGGGCAGGGCGTCGAGCAGCGGCAGCAGGACCAGCACGGCCAGGCCGGCCCGCCGGAGTCGGCGCGGGTGCGTGCGGAGCGCTTCGATCAAACGGACGAGTTTCATGGCACCACCACCTTGTCCACCAGTTGCATCAGATAGTCCGGGAACACGCCGATCAGAACGGTGATCGCCGCCGTCGCCAGCAGCGGCAGCAGCATCGCGGGCGGGGCCTCGCGCACCCCGGCGTAGGCCTCCGGGCCGCCGGCCGGCCGCCCGAAGAACCCGTGATAGACCACCGGCGCGAAATACACCGTGTTGAGCAGGGTGCTCGTCAGCAAGACCACGATCAGTCCGGCCGACCCGGCCTCCCACGCGCCGGTCAGAAGGTTCCATTTGGTGATGAACCCGGCCAGCCCCGGCACCCCGATCATGCTGAGCGAGCCGACCGCGAAGGCGGCGAAGGTCCAGGGCATGACCCGCCCGAGCCCGCCCATCTCCGAAATCTTCTTCCGGCGGGCGGCCACGTAGATCGCCCCGGCACAGAAGAAGAGGGTGATCTTGGCGAAGGCGTGGTTGGCGATATGGATCAGCCCGCCCGCCATCCCGTTCGGGGTCAGCAGCGCCACCCCCAGGATGATGTAGGCCAGCTGGCTCACCGTGGAAAAGGCCAGCCGCGCCTTCAGGTCGTCCTTTCCGACCGCGATCACCGAGGCCGCGATGATCGTAAACGAGACGAATCCGGCGGTGGGCAGCCCGAGGTGCAGCGCCTCCATCGTCTCAGTGCCGAACACGTGCAGCAGCACCCGCGCGGTCGCGAATGCCCCCACGTTCACCACCGCCACCGCGTGCAGCAGGGCGCTGACCGGGGTCGGCGCGACCATCGCCCCGGGCAGCCAGTGGTGCAGCGGCATGAGCCCGTTCTTGGCGAAGCCGAGCAGAAACGCCACGTAGATGCCGATCACCAGCCCGCGCGGCGCCCCGCCGGAGATCACCCCGTCCACCGCGTTGGTCGCGAAGTCGAGGTGCCCGTTCATCACGTAGAGCAGCACCATGGCCGGCAGCAGCAGGGCCTTGGCCGCGACGGTCAGATAGGTCAGGTATTTGCGCGCCCCGTCGTAAGCCTCCCGGTCCTGGTGGTGCGCCACCAGCGGATACGTGCTGATGCTCACCACTTCGTAGAAGAGGTAGAGCGTGAGCAGGTTGTCGGCGAGCGCGCAGCCGACCGCCCCGAACAGCGCGAGCGCGAAGCACACCGCGAAGCGCGTCTGGGCGTGCTCGCGCAGCCCCCGCATGTAGCCCGCCGAGTAGAAGACCGCCACAAACCACAGAAAGGAAGCCACCCCGGCGAAGAGCAGCGAGAGGGCGTCCGCCCGCAGGGAAATACTCAGCCCGGGCAGCCACTCCACCAAAGTCCACCGCGGGGTGTCGCCGGCCAGCACCCCGGGAACCAGCGATACGACCGCCACCGTCAGCAAAAGGGCCGCGACCGCCGACACGCCCTCGCGCAGATTGGGCCGGCGCCCCGTCACCATCAAAAGCCCCGCCGCGGCGAGGGGGATCAGCAAAGCCAGCAACAAACGCGGTTCCATCGTCGTCGGAGTCCCTCTAGCCTTGCAATTCGGACAGCCGCGCCGTCTCGATCGATTGGTAATTGCGGTAAACCGCGATCACGATGCTCAGGGCGATGGCGACCTCGGCCGCCGAAAGCCCCATCACAAAAAGCACGAAGACCTGCCCCACGGCCGGGTCCGGCACGAAGAAGCGGTTCACCGTCATCAGATTCAGCATGGCCGCCCCGAAGATGAGTTCGCCGGAGATGAGCATCCCCACCAGGGTCTGCCGCCGGATCAGGCCATAGACCCCCACCGCCAGGAGCAGCGCCGCCAGCACCAGATAGACCTCGGGTTGGGCGTGGAAGGCCTCTCCCTTCATGCCAGGCTCCTCCCTTTGCGCGCCACGGCCAGCGAGCCGAGGATCGCGACCAGCAGCACCAGGGCGATCAACTCGAAGGCCAGGCTGTGCGAGGTCAGCAGGGCGACCCCGATCATCTCCACCGATCCGTCGGCACGGTCCACCACCGGGGTCGGCCAGTCACCGGTCAACCCGGCCCGCGCCAGCCCCCAGAAGAGCCCCCCCGCGACCAGCGCCGCCCCCAGCGTCCAGCCCAGCGCCTCCCGCCCGGCGGGCGGCTCGTCCGGCTCCGCCAGCATGATCGCGAAAACAATGGTGATGCAGACCGCCCCCACGTAGATGAGCACCTGGATCATGGCCAGAAACGGGCTGTTCAGGAAATAGAACAACCCGGCCAGTCCCACCGAGGCCATGGCCAGACCGCACACGCTGCGGATCATCAGCTTCGTCCGGACCGCGATCAGCCCGCCGCCGACCGTCGCGCCCGCGAACAGCACGAACACCCCCGAAATGATCCAATCCGCCGCCGGAAATGTGTTCATCGGGTCCGTTTCTTCCTTTCTTCAAGATCCTTGAGGAGGTCCATCTCCTGCAGGTTGGCTCTGGTTTCGGAGGTCAGGTTGTAGCGTTTGGAATATTCGATCGCATCGACCGGGCAGGCCTCGACACAGGCGCCGCACAGGCTGCACGTGGTGTAGTTGTATTGGTAGGACGTGGCCGACTTCTTTTTCGCCCCCTCCTTCTTCTCGCCCTCCACGGCGATGCACTCGCTGGGGCAGGCCTTCACGCACATGTTGCAGGCGATGCACTGGCTCTCGCCGGTCTCTTCGTCCGCCTTGAGCACGAGGTGGGAGCGGTGGCGCGGCGTCATCGGCAGGCTCTCCCGCGGGTAGCGGACCGTCACCGGCTTGCGCAGGAATTCCCGCATCGTGATTCCCATCCCGACCATCAGGCTCCAGAAGCCTCCGACCACGTCTTTGAACAGCTTCCTCATGATCAGAAGATTTTACGCAGAACCGCGGTCAGGACGAGTACAAACAGGCTCATCGGGATGAGGATTTTCCACGACAGGTTGAGCAGCCCGTAGAACTGCGTCCGGGGGAAGGTCCAGCGCACCCACACGACCACGAAGACCAGCGCGTAGAGCTTGAGCAGGAACCAGAAAACGCCCGGCCACACGCCGACCGGGCTGTCCCACCCGCCGAAAAAGAGGATCACCCCGAGGGCGCAGCCGATCACGATGTTGGCGTATTCGGCCATGAAAAAGACCCCGAAGCCCATGCCCGCGTACTCGGTGTAGGCGCCGGCCACCAGTTCGCTCTCGGCCTCGGCCATGTCGAAGGGCGCCCGGTTCGTCTCCGACAACATGCAGACGAAGAAGATGACGAAGGTCACCGGCATGAGCGGGTTCGAGGCCAGCGCGAAGATGTTCCAGTTCCAGAATCCGCCGCTCTGCTGCTCCACGATCACCGGCAGGCTCAGGCTCCCGGTCAGCAGCAGCAGGGTCACGATCACCAGCATCATCGGGATCTCGTAGGCCACGTTCTGCGAGACCACCCGCGCCGCCGAGATGATGCCGTATTTGTTGCGCGAGGACCACCCCGCCAGCATCACCGCGATCACGTTGAAGGAGCTGAAGGCGAAGAGCGCGATCAGGCCGACGTTGAAATCAATCGCCGCGAGCTGCTCGCTGAAGGGCAGCACGGCGAAGGCCATGATGGCCGGGGGCATCATCAGCAGCGGGGCCAGGCGGAAGAGCACCCGGTCGGCCCCCGGCGGCACGATCAACTGCTTCGACATCAGCTTGACGGCGTCCGCGATCGGCTGGAGCAGTCCGGCGTAGCCCACCTCGGTGGGACCGGTGCGCCGCTGGAAACGGCCGGCCCCCTTGCGCTCCACCCAGACCAGGTAGGCCGCGTTCGCGCCCACGAAGGCCGAGGCGAGCAGGGCGGCAAACAGCAGTCGGTAGGGTTCGGGCCAGCTCATCGGTCGATATCCGGGATCACGAGGTCGAGGCTCCCCATCATGGCGATGCCGTCGGCGAGCATCATGCCCTCGGCCGCCTCCTCGAAGAGGCTGAGGTTGCCGAAGCAGGGCGTGCGCAGGCGCACCCGGTGGGGCACGTCCTTTCCGGTGCTGGTGATCCGCACCATGAAGCGCCCGCGGGCGGCCTCGGTGGCGAAGCAGTAGTCGCCTTCCGGCGGCTTGATCGAGCGCGGGGTCTTGGCCCGCACGGGTCCGTCGGGCAGGCGGTCCAGCGCCTGTTCGATGATGCGCAGGCTCTGCTCCATCTCCTCCATGCGCACCTTGTAGCGGGCCATGCTGTCCGCCGCCGGGTCGGTGGGGATGTCGAAATCCAGCTCCGGATACACCGAGTAGGGCTCGGCGCGGCGCACGTCGTAGGGGACCCCCGCCCCCCGGATCATGGGGCCGGTCGCCCCGTAGCGCCGGCACATCTCCGCGTCGATGATGCCGATCCCCTCGACCCGCTTGCGGAAGATGATGTTCTCCGAAACCAGGCGGCGGAACATCTTCAGCCGCGGGCGGAACTCCTTCACGAAGGCCCGGGTCGCCGCCACGAAATTGTCATCCACATCCTCATACAAGCCGCCGATCCGGTAGTAGCAGTAGGTCAGCCGCGCCCCGGTGAGCGCCTCCAGGATGTCGAGGATCTTCTCCCGGTCGTCGAAGGCGTAGAGCAGCGGGGTCATCCCGCCGAGGTCCAGGAGGTAGGCCCCCCACCAGACCAGGTGGCTGGCGATCCGGTTCAGCTCCGAGGTGATCACCCGCACGTACTCCGCCCGCTCCGGAACCTCGATCCCCAGCGCCCGCTCGACCGCGCCCACGTAGCCGTGGGTGTACATCATCGCCGAGAGATAGTCGATCCGCCCCGTGTTCGGCAGAAACTGCTCCCACTTGCGGTTTTCCCCCATCTTCTCGTGCTCGCGGTGGACGTAGCCCGCCACGATCACCGCGTCCTTGATGAACTCGCCGTCCATCCGCAGCTTGATGCGCAACACCCCGTGGGTGGCCGGGTGCTGCGGGCCGAGATTGAGCACGAAGGTCTCCTCCGGCCCGATCGAATGAACGTCCTCCACCTTGGTCAGTTGGCCGCTGATATCCATCGGTCAGCTCCCGCTCCCGGTTGTCGCCGCCCGGAAATCCTTCCGCAGCGGATAGCCCTCGAAATCCTCCGGCAGGAGGAGGTGGATCAGATTGGGATGCCCCGTGAAATCGATCCCGAAAAACTCCGCCGCCTCCCGCTCGTGCCAGTTCGCCCCGGGGAAGACGTCGCTGACCGTCTCGATCACGGGCCGCCCGCGGTCCAGGCGGGTGCGCAGGACCACCCGGGTGCCGGTCGTGAAATGGCAGAAATCATAGATCAGCTCGATTTCCTTCTGGTCCGGCCAGTCCACGCCGGTGATCGCGTCCATGGCGAACCCCGCCCGGTCCACCGCCGCGACCGCCGCCTTCACCGCCGCCGGCGGCAGGGCCGCGTCGAGATCGTAGCCGACCGCCGACCGCTCCGTCAGTCGCACGGGCGGGGGCGCGGGGGCCTCGGCCGGTTCCGGGGTGTCCGTTTCCCCCGCGCCCGCGGCTTCCGGAGCCGAAGATTCCCCGCCCGAGCGGTCTTCGGGAGCGAGCGCCGCCAGTTCTCCGAGCAGATTGCGCAGGGCTTCCTCCATCATTCCGTCTCCACTTCGGGAAACCGGCGGTGGCCGGTGATCTTCTTCTCAAGCGCCATGATCCCCTCGATCAGGGCTTCCGGCCGCGGCGGGCAACCGGGGACATAGATATCCACCGGAAAAAGCTCCTCGACCCCCAGGACCACCGCGTATTGGTCCGGGTTCGTGAACGGTCCGCCCGAGATCGCGCAGTTCCCCATCGCGATCACCCATTTGGGCTCCGGCATCTGGTCGTAGAGGGTCTTGACCAGGTCGGCCATCTTCCGGTTCACCGTGCCCGCCACGATCATCACATCCGCCTGCCGCGGCGACGGCCGGAAGACCTCCGCACCGAAGCGCGAGAGGTCGAAGCGCGAGGCCCCCGCCGCCATCATCTCGATCGCGCAGCAGGCCAGGCCGAAGGTGAGCGGCCAGAGCGAGTTCGCCCGCCCCATCGCCACCAGATCCTCGAGCTTGGCGAATTTCACGACCGACGAGAGGTCGGGCGGGGGAGGAGTCGGACCGGAATCAGACATGGTTCGCAGGGTTGACCGGGCGCGCGGCGGGAGGGCGGCGGATCCACTCGAAGACCCCCTTGACCCAGGCATAGACGATCACCAGGGAGAGCACCCCGAGAAAAGGCAGCAATAGCAGCAGATCCCGCCAGGCAAAGACCCGGTCGTAGATGATCGCCACGGGAATCAAATAAATCACGGCCACCGCGAAGGCCACGAAGATCAGCGCGTAGAGATAATAGACCGCGCTGTAGCGGATCCAGGCGTCCCCGATCGGCTCCGCCCCGCACTCCACGAATTGCCCCGCCCGGTTCATCGTCTGGCGCGAGCCGCGGGACATCAGCAGGTGGGCGATGACGATCGGCCCCACCGCGAACCCCAACCCGACCAGCCCGAAGGCCAGCAGATAGATCAGATCGAACTGGAGCGAATCACTCACGCCGGCCGGGTCCCCCCCGCGAGTTCACTGCATCGCCTGTCATTAGTTTTACTCATTTCAACTTATGGTTGCGAACGGTTTTAGTTATGGACCGCAGCCCTGTCAACGGCACCCGGTCCCGGTGCGCGCGAATCCCATAAATATCAGAGAGGCTAATAAGGGTTAGAAGTCACGGCTCGCCCGCCCCGGCCCGCTCCTCGAGCCGGGTCCATTCCGCGTAGGCGCTTTCGATCGCCGCTTCCAGGCCTTTCATGGCGGCGGTCAGCTCCGCGGTCCGTTCGCGGTCCGGGATCGCCGGGACCGCGGCCAGCTTTGCCACGATCTCCTCCAGCTCCGCCTCCATGGTTTCGATCCTGTGCGGCCACCCGGCGAGAGCGTTCTTCTCCCTGGGGGTCAGCTTCTTCGGCGAGGCGTCCGCATCGGTCCTGCGGGGGGCCGCCGGGGTCTTCGCCGGTGCCGCGCGCGGTTTCCCTCCGACTTCGGATTCCCGCGCGAAGGCTTCGAGGGCGCCGGCCAGGTCCACCGATTCGTAAACGCTGCCGCCGCCGGGCAGGTAGAAGGTGCTGGTGACGATGTGGTCGAGAAACTCGCGGTCGTGGCTGACCAGCAGGACCGTCCCGTCGAACTGGAGGAGCAGTTCCTCCAGCAATTCGATGGTTTCGAGATCCAGGTCGTTGGTCGGCTCGTCCATCACGATCACGTTGGCCGGCCGGGCGAAGAGGCGGGCCAGGAGCACGCGGGCGCGCTCGCCGCCGGAGAGCTTGCGGATCGGCGCGCGGGCGGTCGCGGGCGAGAAGAGGAAATCGCGCAGGTAGGCCAGTATGTGTTTGGATCGGCCCCCGGCGGTCACCGTGTCGCTGAGCGGGCTGACATTCTCCATGACCGAGAGCCGCTCGTCCAATTGGTCCCGGTGTTGGTCGAAGTAGGCGATTTCCAGGCTCGTGCCGTGGACGACCTCGCCCCCCGTGGGCGCCAGTTGCCCGAGAAGCAGCCGGAGCAGGGTGGATTTCCCGGAACCGTTCGCCCCGACCAGACCGATCTTGTCCCCCCGCCAGACCACGGTGGAGAAATCCCGGACGACCGGCTCGCCGTCTCCCCAGTCGTAGGAGAGGTTTTTCGCCGTGATCACCTTGCGGCCGCTCGTCTGTCCTTCCTGCACGGCGAGTTTCGCGGTGTCCTGCAGATCCCGTCTCTCCGCCCGCTCCGAACGGAGCTTCCGCAGGGCTCGCACCCGCCCCTCGTTGCGGGTGCGCCGGGCCTGGATGCCCTTGCGGATCCAGATTTCCTCCTCGGCCAGCTTCTTGTCGAACACCTGCCAGTGCCGGGCCTCGGCGTGGAGGGCCTCGGCCTTGCGCGCCAGATAGGTTTCGTAGCCGCAGTTCCACCGGGTCAGCCTGCCCCGGTCCAGGTCGAGGATCGCCGTGGCGACCTTCCGCACGAGCGAGCGGTCGTGGGTCACGAATAGGAGCGTGCACGGCAAAGTGGCCAGAAACGCCTCCAGCCACTCGATGGCGGGGAGGTCGAGGTGGTTGGTCGGCTCGTCCAGCAGCAGAAGATCCGGCCCGGTCACGAGGGCGCGCCCGAGCAGCACCCGGCGCTTGAGACCGCCGGAAAGGGTCTCGAACCGGGCGGTGGGATCGATCTCGAGCCGGGTGATCAGGCTCTCGACCTGGTGCTCGATCGTCCAGTCCTCGTTCAGGGTGAGGCTCGACTCCATGTCTCCGAGGGCCTCCGCCAGCGCGGTGTTGCCCGGCTCCCTCTCCAGCCGGTCGATCATCCGGTGGTATTCGAGCAGGCGCGCGCTGCGCTCTCCGAGCCCTTCGGCGATGATGTCATAGACGCCGCCCGCCATGGCGTCGGGCACCTTCTGATCCAGGTGGCCCACCTTCAGGGAAGGCGGGCGCTCGATCTCCCCGCTGTCGGGCGCGATCTCTCCGGCGAGGAAGCGCAGGAGAGTGCTCTTGCCCTCGCCGTTGCGCCCGATCAGGCAGACGCGCTCCCTGCTCTCAAGCGCGAGCTGGGCCTGCTCCAGGACCGGGCGGTCGCCGAAGGAAATCGTGAGGTTGCGGAAACTGAGTAGTGCCACAATTCCAGATTGGGAGAGTCTTCGTATTCCGCAATGACGGAAAGCCGGAGTCGGAGGGCGTGTGCGCCGCCACGACCGAGGTGGCTGGAGCGGACTTCGGCAACGAACCGGGAGTGCCGCACGTCAACGCCGCTGCCGCGCCCGTGTTCGAAATAGCTGGAGGGTTCTGGAGCGAGGGTGGCCGACCCGGAAGAGAACCGGGCCGCCTCCGCCGATCATCCCGTGCGCGAACTCCCCGCTACAACGGCAGTGGCATGAAGGTCAGCGCGGCCGCGGCGAAACCGAGGAAGAGGAGAAAGCCCACCACGTCCGTCACCGTGGTCAGCATGATCGCCGAGGCCAGGGCCGGGTCGATCCGCAGCGCTTTGAGTCCGAAAGGGATGAGGACCCCGGAGAGCCCGGCCGCGACCATGTTCAACAACATCGCCGCGAAGACCACCAGACCCAGCAGGAGGCTTTCCTGCCACATCCAGGCGATCGCGCCCACCACCACGCCGACGGCCAAGCCGTTCAGCACCCCCACGAGCAGTTCCTTCACCAGAATCGCCCGCTGCCCCTTCTCCGGAACATCCCCGAGCGCAAGCGAGCGGACGACGATCGTCAGAACCTGGGTGCCCGCGTTGCCGCCCTGCCCGGCGATGATCGGCAGGAACACCGCCAGCACCGCGTATTGGGCGATCGTGCTCTCGAACATCGCGACGATCCCGCCGGCGAGGAAGGCTGTGGCGAGATTCACATAGAGCCAGGGGAGCCGCTTGCGGACCGAATCCTTCCACGGAGTCCCGCTGCTCTCCTCCCCCGAGAGACCGATCATGCGCTGCATGTCCTCGGTGGCCTCCTCCTCGAGAATGTGCATCACGTCGTCGCTGGTCACGATCCCCCGCAACCGCTGGAAATCATCCACCACCGGCACGACCGAAAAGCCGTAGCGGGTGAAAATACGGGCGATCTCCTCTTGGTCCGCGTGTACGGAAACCGCCCGCACCTCCCGGATCATGATGTCCCGGATCCGCAATTCGGGATTCCGGAACAAGAGGTCGCGGACGCGGAGCACCCCCCGCAGGCGCTCGTTCTGATCGGTGACATACACGTAGAACAAGCCGTCCGACGAAGTCATGTCCTCCATCGTCCGGAGTTTCTCGATGGTCTCGGCGATCGTCAGATGCTCGGGGACCGCGATGACCTCCGTCTGCATGATTCCGCCCGCGGTGTCTTCCTCGTACTGGAGGAGATCGGATATCTCCCGGGCTTCGGCCGGGGGCAGGTGGCCCATGATCTCCTGAAGGCGCTCCGGTGCGATTCGCCCGAGAAGGTCGGCCGCGTCGTCGCTGAACATCTCCTCGATGATTCCCGATAGACGGGACACCCGCATCGACTCGAGGAGCCGGACCTGCACATGTGGCGGCAGCTCGACGATGATCTCGGCTGTGTCCTCGTCGGCCATGCCGCGGAGAATCTTCCGGATCCGCGGCGTGGGCAGGCCGCGAATCTCCATGGCGATGTCGTGGGGGTGCTTCGCCGTCAAAGCCGCCATCCATTCCGGATCGACATCCGTCGCATGGTCGTTCTCCGTTTCCGCATTCATGCCACCTGTGTATTTCAAACCCATCCGTTCCCTCCGAACGAGGGAAAAGTGGAAGACGGGTGGAAATATTCCATCTGGCCCGAAAACGCCGCGGCAACCGGAACCGTGCCTTCCGGTACGGAAAGCCGAGGCGGCCGCTCAGCGGTGAATCCGGCTGCCGCGGGGTCGTCTCCTGTTGATCCAGTCCCGGGGCGGCGCTATCGCCGGAGCAATCCTATTGAAACACATCGGAGCGGCAGGCCTTCCCGACCGTCATCCCGCCCCAGTCGGCGCCCTTCATCGGTTTGGGCCGGGCGGGGTTCTTCCGCAGCGCCTTCTCCCGCTCCAGATACCGGGCGACGAACGCCGCCGAACCCAGCACCTTCCCCTCGGTCAGATACCGCACCTTGCACC
>JBKHCX010000052.1:0-15954 GCA_046541615.1 Puniceicoccaceae bacterium | reverse complement strand
CACTCCACCACTCCACCACTCCACCACTCCACCACTCCACCACTCCACCACTCCATGAAACTCCTGATCCGTTCAACTCTGGTTCTTGTTCTTCTGGCCGTCCTTCTCGTTTTCGGACTCAACTGGTTTCTGGAGAAAGGCCTGAACCCGGTGATTCAGAAGGCGATCCCCTCCGCGGAAGAGAAACTCGGTGTGAACATCGCGGTGGGGAACGCCTCGGTCAGCATCCTCACCGGGTCCATGGCATTGGAGAATGTCTCGCTGAGCAACCCGGAGGGATTCGACCGCCCGGAGATGTTCACCCTCGCCCGAAGCGTGCAGGACATCGCCATCTGGCCGCTGATCGCCAGGAGGGAGATCCGGGTCGAGGAGGTCACCATCGAGGACTCGAACCTCACGGTGGTACGCAACGCCGAGGGCCTGATCAACCTGAAGGTGTTGCTCGCGGCGCTGAGCGAGGGGGCGCCTCCGCCCGAAGAGACGCCGGAGAAGGAGCCCGGAGAACTGCCCGCCTTCCACCTGGAGCAACTGCTGGTCACCTCGCTCCTGACCTACGTCCGGGAAAAGGAGTCGGGCGACCCGTTTCAACTCGGGCTCCAGCTACGAATCGAAGGCGACGGTCTCGGTACCACGGGTGATCCGACCGACCGCGGAAATCTTTCGATCCGCGGCAACCTGGCCGGAAACCAGGAACTGTTCGTGATCGGAGTCAAGGGCACGATCGCGCCGATCACCGATCCGCTCAAGCCCACCTTCGAGTTGGCGGGCAAGGTGGATTCGGTGGAGATCACCATGTTCGAACTCTTCCGCAAGGACTTCCGGCTGAACGGCGGAATGATGGGGCTGGACATGACCCTGCATGCCGACGAAGGGGTCATTGATCCCGAGGCGAGTGTCGTGCGGGTTCTGATCAGCCAGCCGAAGATTGGTTCCGGTCTCGGAATACCGTCCGGTTTCCAGCCGGCGAAGCTCGCCTTCCCGGTCAAAGTGTCGGGAACCGTCCAGGAACCCAAAGTCCACTTCATGGACGGTTTGCGCCGCGGGATACAGGATGCCGTTATGGAGGCCGGGGGGATTGGCGCGCAGCTCGAGCGGGCCGAAGAGATCGCGGACCAGGCCCGCTCGCAGGCGGAGGAGGCGGCGGCGGGGCTCAAGGAGCAGGCGGAGAAGGCGAAAGCCGAGCTGGAGAGGAAGGCCTCGGAGGCGAAGGAGCAACTGACCAAGGATCCCTCGAAAGCCCTGGACGCTCTCACCGGGGGAGACAAAGACGGGGACGGCTCGGAGGAGAAGAAGGGGTTTTCCCCGCTGTTCTGAGCGGGCCCGGCCGGGGCATCGCCGCACCCGGCGGCCTTCGCCGGACATCCGCCGCATCGAAATCGAAAGTTGTCAGGCTCATGTGTTTCCGCTTAGAGCTCGTTCGCGATGAACGTGGCGATCCTGCACTACCATTTCGACCGGGGCGGAGTGACCCGGGTGGTTGACTCGACTCTGGCGGCCTTCGCGGGATCGGCCGGCTTCCGGTTCGGGCTCGTGTCGGGTCGTCCTGTGACCGGAATGCCGGCTCCGTCGGCTCTCGTGCCCGCCCTCGACTACACGGGGCCGGGCGGCCCGGCCTCCTCCCCGGACGACCTCCATGCCGAGGTAACCGCGGCGGGACGCTCGCTTTTCGAAGGCCGCGAGCCCGACCTCTGGCACATCCACAATCCCGCGCTCGGGAAGAACGCGGCGATGACGGGTCTGGTCTCGCGTCTGGCGCGCGACGGGCGGGCCCTGTTGCTCCACGCCCACGATTTCGCCGAGGACTTCCGGCCGGCCAACCACCGTTTGCGCGAGGAGTTCCGCCACCCCGGCGATCCGGTCTTCCCGTTCGCACCCCGGGTCGGCCACGCCACCATCAACCGGCGCGACCGCCGGATCCTGGTCCGGGCCGGACTGCCGGAGGAGTCCGCCTTCGCGCTCCCGAATCCCGTCCCGGGGCCGGATTCCCCCCCCGCGGTCCGGGGCGGCTCCGATCTGATCCTCTACCCCGTCCGCGCGCTCGCCCGGAAGAACATCGGCGAACTGCTGTTGCTCGCCCACTGCCACCGGAAGGAACTGCGTTTCGAGAGCACGCTGCCCCCGACGAATCCGGCCTACCGGGAGCGGTTCGCGCGGTGGAAGCGCCTTGCCGGCGATCTCGGGCTGCCCGTCGCCCTGGGGACGGCGGAAACAGGGGACGACAGGCCCTTCGCCGACCGGATGGCCGGATGCCGCTCGGTGGTCACCACGAGTATCGCGGAGGGCTTCGGACTGGCCTTTCTGGAGCCCTGGCTGTACGGGCGGGCCGTCGCCGGGCGGGATCTGCCCGAGATCACCGGTGAGTTCCGCGAAGCGGGGCTGGTGCTCGACGGACTCTACGACGGATTCCCGATACCGTCCGACCTTCTTCCGCCCGGCGAAGCCGCCCGTTCCTGGCGGACGGCGATTGAATCCGCCTATGGCTCCTTCGGGTTGGAGCCCCCCCGCGGCGCGGTCAGGCGGATCGAGGAGGAGATGCGGACCGCGCCCGCAACCGACTTCGCCCTTCTCGGGGAGGACCTCCAGGAGACCGTCCTCCGGACCCTCGCCCGCGCCCGACGCCCGGTCGAAGCACCGGTCGATCTGACCGCCGCTCCACCCGACTCCGTCGTGGCGGCCAACCGGGCCGTCCTCCGGCGGGATTTCGGCGCCGAAGGCTACGCCGCACGGCTCCGCTCCGCCTACGAGGCGTTGGCATCCGCTCCCGCGGGAACTCTCTCCCACCTCGATCCCGCCCGCGTGCGGGAGGGATTTCTCGACCCGGACCGGTTCCGGCCCCACTTTGTGGCCTGACACCATGTTCCGCGAACCGACATCTCCCGACGTCCTGATCGAGCTGCTGCGGCGTCGGTCCGGGCCACTGGAGCCCGTTCCGACCGGAGTTTCTCCGTCGAAAACCGCCTTGTCCGGGATCCGCCGAATCGCCTTCGATGTTTACGGCACGCTCTTTGTTTCGGGGGTCGGCGACATCGGAAACAGCGCGCCGGCGGACAGGGGGGGTGCGATCGTCCGCGTCCTCTCGGAAGCCGGGTGCGGGGACCCGCCCGCCCCCGCGATTCTCGAGAAGGAGTTTCTCGCGGCGATCCGGGCCCGCCAGGAGCGGAGTCGTTCCGCGGGCGCGACCCATCCCGAAGTCGAGATCCGGGAGGTCTGGTCGGATTTCATCCGGAGGACCGCACCGGATCTCGCGGTTTCGGCCGCGCTGGTCGAGAAAGCCGCCCTGGCTTTCGAGCTGGCGGTCAACCCGGTCTGGCCCATGCCCGGCGCGGCCGACTGCCTCGACCGCCTGCGCGGTTCCTTCGGCCCGTTCGCAATCGTATCGAACGCGCAGTTTTTCACCCCCCTTCTCTTTCCGGCGCTTCTGGATCGCACTCTCCGCGATCTCGGGTTCGACGAATACGCCTGTGTCTGGTCCTACCGGGAGGGGGAGGCGAAGCCCTCGCCCCGGCTGTTCCGCACCCTGCTCGACCGGCTCGGCGGCGGCTTCCGGCCGGAGGAGGTCCTCTACATCGGCAACGACCGCCTCAACGATGTGACGGCCGCCGCCGCCGGGGGACTGCGGACGGCGCTCTTCGCCGGGGACCGGCGCTCCCTCCGCTTGCGGGAGGGGGATCCGCGCTGCGAAGGGATCGAGCCCGATCTGGTCCTTACCTCGTTCGCCGACCTTCCGGCCCTGCTCGAGTGATCCCCGGGGATTCCCGGACGCTCGATTCGGAGGAGTCCGCGGCCGCCCCGGGTGGAACACCCGCCGGGGCTCCTCAAAGCCGGACGGTCACCTCGACGGTCCGCCCGGGCTCCGCCGGGGCGAGAAGATTCCCTTCGATGGGCGAGCCATCGACCAGGATCGATTGCGGACCCGTGCCGCCGCCGGGACGATTGGCCAGCGATATGTCGTAGGTCGCGCCCCTGAACTTCCGGACGACCTTCGCGGCGGGCAAAGCCGCCGGGAGGCAGGGATCGATCCGGAGACCGTCGTAGTCGCGCCGGGCGCCGAGGATGTACTCGATCAGCAACTGGCAGAACCAGCCGCTGGTGCCCGTACGCCAGGCGTAGCCCTTCTGTCCGTAGATTTCCGGCACGCTCGAAAAGCTGTTCACGTAGCTGAAGGGCTCGGCTCCGGATTGCGAGACCGGGTTGTCGGGATTGTCGGGGGTGACTTTGCGGAACGTGCGCCAGGCCTGCTCGGCGCGGCCCAGGAGACAGTCCGCCACGCCCTTGAACCCGGCCGCGTGGTTGTAGCAGCCGCCGTTCTCGTTGGAACCCGGGGTGCTCTGCGACATGCGGCCCACCCTCGGGTCGAAGCGGGCGTAGGGAGGCGTGCAGATGCGGTAGCCGATATCGTCCTCGAGGAGTTCGTCCACCTTGGCCATGATGGCCCGCGCGCGCACCTCGTCGGCGACACCGGAGAGAACCGCCCAGCTCTGGGGGTTGAGGTAGATCTGTCCGTACTCGGCTTCTTTCCCGCCGATGCGGTAGCCGTCCCCGCAGATCGTGCGTTGATACCACTCGCCGTCCCAGGCGACTTCGTTGAGGCGCTTCCTGAACGTCTCGTAAACCTGGCGGGCTTCGGTCGCGACATCGCCGCGCCCCACCCGCCCGGCCAGTTCGGCGATCTCCCGCGCGCCCAGACAGAGCTGCATGGTGACGAACACGCTCTCGCGCTCGCCGGCCTCCTCGGTGGCTTCGAGGCCGTCGTTCCAATCGGCGTGGTGCTGGCGGCACAGTCCGTGGGCGCCGGTGTCCCCGGCCAGGTAGCGCAGGGCGCGCAGGGCGTGCTCGAAGACGCTCCCCGATTCGCCGGACTCGAAGAAAGGCACCTCGACGTCGAGCAGATCAAAGTTCCCCGATTCCCTGACCAGCGCGGGCAACACCTGGAGAATCCACGCGGGCTTGTCGGAGTACTTCAGGCGGTTGAGGGGGCGGAAACCGTGGGGCACCGAACCATCGGCGTACTGGCTGGCCAGCGCCCGGACGAGGTTCGCCTCCGCGGCTTCGGAATCGGCCATGGCCAGGGCCATGTCCACCTGGAGATTGTCGCGGAAGCCGCTCTTGTTGATGAGGTAGTTGTAGAGCTGCTTTTTGAGGAAGATGTTGAAAAGCCCGTTGTACAGCTCGTGGCCCACATCGACCGTCCAGGCCGCGGCGCGGGCGTCCTCGCAGGCCCTGGCCTCGTCGCACCAGGCGTCGAGTTTCTCCGGCGAAACCCGGCTGCGCAACCGCAGCACCTCCTCCCTGCCCGAGCATTGGCCGATCAGGAAATCGGCCCGCCCGGTTTCGCCGGGAGCGAGTTCGAGCTTCACCTGGACGATTCCGGCGCAGTCGGGGCCGCAGCCGGGGCGGCCGTCGCAGTCCCAGCCCCAGAGAATGCGCGGAGCGGACACGGAGTAGTCGAGGCGCGTGAAGTGATCGCGGTAGCCGTTGCCGTTGAAAAAGTTCTCCAGCGCGATGTGGTAGCCCTTGAAACGGTCGTTGGGCAGGTCCTTGTGCCGGTTGGCCGCGAGAACGCCGCCGATCTCGGGGAGGACATGGGCCGAGTTCTCCTTCCACAAGCCCCGGCCCTCCCTATCGACGCCGGTCAATTGAAACAAGGCGTAGGCGAAGACGGAAACCTTGCGGGCGCGGTCGCTCTCGTTCGTCACCCAGACCGTGGTGGCCTCGACCGGCAGATGGCGGGGCACGAACACCCGCTGACGGGCGGAAAGCCCATCGTGGCGCGACTCCATCACCGTCTTTTCGCAGTAAAATCCGACCTTGCGGCCGGCCACGTCGGTCGGCGCCGGCAGGCCGGCGGGGCAGAACGTGACGTTCGTTTCGTCATCGCGCACGTAATGGTATTTCTGGTCGTAGCCGACGAGATTGCAGGTGACCCCCTCGGCGTCGCGCACCCACACGGGCCCGTCGTTGCAGTGGGCCGTCTCCGCGTACATCTCGTCGCCCTCGTTGTCGATGGCGGTGCAGTGCAGGTTCCACCATTTCATCGGCGGCTCCGCCGTCAGTCGGAAGCACCGGTCGTGCTCGTCGAAGTGTCCGTATCGGGTGAACGAAGGGGTTGGATCAGGCATAGGTCCCGAGCAAAGCAAACACCGGGCGGGATGCAAAGCCGAAACTGGAAACGAGACGGCTCCGACCTACAAAACAGTTGAACCGAACAGGCCTTTCCTGTCTGCTGTATGTGTATTGATTTTCCCATGGGGCTCCCGCGACAGGTGATCTGCATCAATTGGGGGCCCAAGTATGGTCCGCCCTTCATCAACCGACTGTACGCCATGGTGGCGCGGAACCTCACGCCGCCCTTCCGCTTCGTCTGTTTCTGCGACGATCCGACGGGGATCCGGGAGGAGGTGGAGACCTTCCCCCTGCCCGGTCTGGACTTCGAGGTTCCGGAGATGGAGCGGGGAATCTGGCCGAAATGCCGCCTCTGGAACGAACGTCTCGGGGATCTGGAGGGGCCGGTCCTCTTCCTCGACCTCGACCTGGTCGTCACCGGCAGCCTCGACTGTTTTTTCGAATACGGGGACCGGGACGACGTCATCCTCGCCCGCAACCCGAGCAATCCGCTCGAGCGCCTCGGGCAGACCTCCGCCTACCGGTTTCCGGTCGGCGGGCTGAAGCCGCTCCTCGACGAATTCGCGGAAGCCCCCCGTGCGATCGCCCTGCGGTACCGGTTCGAACAGCGCTACGTGACGAGGCGCGCCCCCGGCGGGGTGAGGATGTGGCCGAGGCCGTGGGTGCGGCATTTCCGGCGCGACTGCCGCCGCCTTTTCCCGCTGAACTACTTCCTGCCGCCGAAACTGCCGAAAGACGCGCGGATCGTCATCTTTCCCGGCGGACTCCACCCCGGCGAGGCGATCCGCGGCATCTACACGAAGGGAACACCCCCGCGGACCCCCTGGGAGCACGTCAAGGCCGGCCTCCGCGGCGAGCGGAAGAAGAGTCTGCTCAAGCACCTGCGCCACTACATTCTGCCGACCCCGTGGGCCGCCGCGCATTGGCGGGAGTGACGCGGCATGCCAGGGCGGGCGGATCCGGAACGGATCCCCCCTTTCGGCAGAGGCGAACCCGTCCGTGCCGCAGAATCCGGAACCGGTCGGAAAGGCCGGCATGGAAAGGAAAGTCCCGCGCCGGCGACGGCTCCTACTTCATGCGAAGAAGCGGACGATAGCTCTCGATCCGCGTGAAAAGCAGATAGAGATTCAGGCCGGCGACGATGACCGCCGGCGCCAGGTTGGCCGGATCGAGGAACACGTGGAAAAGCACGATGTTCACGCTGACCGGGGCGAGGAGGAGGAGGGCCAGGGGGACGAAGGCGCCCGCCACCAGAAGGACTCCGGCCAGGGTCTCGACGATGCCGACGGCCGGGAGGAGATAACCCGACTCCCCCATCGCGCGCATGAGGGCTTCCGCCCCGGGCGCCAGCTCCGGGGGCGGCATGAAGCCGAGAAACTTGTTCAGGCCGAAGGCGATGAGGCCGAGGCCGAGGAGGATGCGGAGGACGATGTTTACTTTGTGCATGGTGTTGTTGTTAGGGGTTTTCGAGGGGACGCCGAGAATCTCAGAACCCGAAACCGGGATCAAGTGGCAATTCAGGACGAACAACCCCGGCGGTTATTCCGCGGCCGGGCGGACCCCGCGCCTTCTCGTTCGCGCACACCGGGCCCGCGTCGAGCAGATCGCAGACCGGCATCATCTCCCGGTCGCAACGGCCGGAGGCGAGCACCCCCGTCGGGCGGGAGTGACGCGTTCACCGGGTATTCCCCGTTGTTGCATCTCCGGGCTTTCCGCCTATCCTCCATGGCCATGGTCCGAAGACTTCTTATTCCATTACTCCTGCTTCCCCTGCTCTCCGCCTGCGGCGCACCCGCGGACACCTCCAAAGCGGAGATCCCGGCCGAATTGGAGGCATTGTCCGTCGCCACCTTCGCGGGGGGGTGTTTCTGGTGCATGGAGCCGCCTTTTGAGGTTCTCGACGGCGTCGAAGCCGTCTATTCGGGCTACACGGGCGGCCCGGAGGTTGACCCGGAGTACAGGGAAGTCGCCTACGGACGAACCGGCCACACCGAAGGCGTCCGCGTTTTCTACGATCCGGAGGAGATCACCTACGAAGAGCTTCTCGATGTTTACTGGCGGCAGATCGACCCCACGGATGCCGGGGGCCAGTTCGCCGACCGCGGATCCCAGTATCGACCGGAGATTTTCGTTCACTCCCCCGAACAACGGAAGGCAGCCGAACGCTCGAAGAAGGCCCTCGCCGAAAGCGGGCGTTTCGACGATCCCATCGTCGTGCCGGTCACCGCGGCGGGTCCCTTCTATCCGGCGGAGGAATACCACCAGGACTACCATCGAAAGAATCCCGTCCACTACAAAAGGTACAAGCGCGGCTCGGGGCGGGAACCTTTTCTGGAGCGGACCTGGCCGGACGGGGAATAAAAAAAGGGCGGTCCGTCTCCGAACCGCCCGTTCTCGCGTGAAAAAACGCCCGAGGCTTACTCGCCTTCCCCGGCGGGAAGGACCTGCTCGATTTCGGCGTCGAAAATGAGCATGGCGCCCGGGGGGATCGGACTCTGCTGGGGGGGGTTGTCGCCATAGCCCAGCTCGGCCGGGATATAGATGCGCACCTTGCCACCCTCGCCGATTTTGGAGAGGCCGCCGGAGAAGCCGGGAATCACGCCGTTCATCGGGAAAGTCGCCGGCTCGCCGCGGTCGTAGGAGCTGTCGAAGACCGTTCCATCGACAAGGGTGCCCTTGTAGTTGACGACCACTTCGTCCTGTTCCCCCGGAACGACATCGCCGCCCTCCTCGATAACCTCGTAGTAAAAACCTTCCGGATCGAGAATCACGTCGGGATCGTCTTCCAATTCCGCGACGAAATCGGCGGCGGCCGCCTTGTTCTCGGCCGCGGCAGCGGCCTGCGCGGCCGTGGAACGCTCCTGGAGGAATTCCTGGAGCCGCGGCAGCTGAGCCTGGAGTTCCTCCATGCTTCCGCCCTTGAGGCCCGCGGAAATGCCGGTGAGAAACTCGTCTTTCTCCTCCTCGCTGAAGCCGAGGTCGTCAAGACCGACCTGTTGCGCGACCATAAAGCCGAACAACTGCGGCGGCGACATATCGGCGGGAGCCGGCGCCTCTTCCGCGGTAGCGGAAAAAGAGAGAGCGGACAAGGCGCCCGCTCCCAGGAGGAGACGCCACGGTGAACGATTTTTTGGTTTTAACATCACCGAGGACATAAACAGGCCTCGGGCGTCGATGCAAGGCCGGAAACCGGGAAATACCGGAAACCAGGGGGAACCACGAGTGCGTGGAGGCTCGAGCGGCGGCACGCGCGCAAGCGCGCGGCCCTACAAGTTTTTCCGGAACAACGACCAGTCCGAACTGTGCGTTCGTGCAGGACCTCGCGCTGCTCGCGCGATGGCCGAGATCAAAGTGGGGAGGTTGCTTCAGCTCCTCCCGACGCAGGCCTCGCGCTCGCGCGATGGCCGAAAACCGGCCGGAATCAACCGTTCAACCGGTCTCGTCCGGTCGGCTATGCGCACTCTCGACAAGCCTCCGGAGGCGCTCCACCGAAAGTTCGGCGAGGCTCCCGACGAACACGTCGGCATGTCCGAGCTTCCCGCGGGGATGGGTCGTCAACACCCCCACCGAGCGCATTCCGCCCGCCGCGGCGGCCTGGAGCCCGTGGTGGCTGTCCTCGAGCACGACGCATCGCGGCGGCGGCAGGCCCGCGATCCCGGCCGCGCGCAGAAACACCTCCGGATCGGGCTTGCCCCGGGTCACGTCCTCGCTCGCGACGACGCCTTCGAACGAATCCTCCAGCTCCATGACCTCCAGCGCCACCCGGATGTTCTCGCGCTCGGTCGAGGTGCCGATCACGCGGGGGACCCCCGCCTCGCCCAGGGCGTCGATCAGCTCGCGCGCGCCTTCGAGCGGAACCAGCCCCTCCCGGGCGACCACTTCGCGGTAGAGTTGCTCCTTCCGCCTCCCGAGACGGTCGATCTCCTCCGGGTCGTCCGACCAGCCGAAGAGATCGGGAATGACCACGCGGTTCATCTGCCCGAAACTTTCCCGGAACTGCTCGTCGGTGATCGATCGCCCGGTCTCGGCCGCCAGGGCCTTCCACGAAAGCGAATGGTGGCGCGACGAATCGACGATCACCCCATCCCAATCGAAGAGGACGGCGAACCCGGGTCCGCCGCCGGAAGCCTTCGTCGCAGGGTCGGCCATGGCAGGAAAAGGATCCTCCGGCTCCTACCAGTCCGCCCCGCCGGGAAGGGCGGTGTCCGGATCGGTGTCGCGGTTGTAGTCGATCCCCTCGATCCCGAACCCGAACAATTTCAGGAAATCGGCCTGGTATCCCGCGTAGTCGGACAGCTCCCTGAGATTCTCCGTTCCGATCCGGGGCCAGATCCCGGCGACGGCCGATTGGACGTCGGCGCGCATCTCGAGATCATCGACATGGATCCGCCCGTCCGGCCCGAGATCGACCGGACCGCCCGCGTACAGCCGTTCGCGGAACAGGCGGGCGATCTGCTCGATGCAACCTTCGTGGATGCCCTTCTCCTTCATCACCTTGAAAAGGATGGAGATGTACAGGGGCACCACGGGAATCGCGGAGCTGGCCTGCGTGACCACCGCCTTGTTGACCGCCACGTAGGCGGCCCCGCCCCGGTCGGAATAGCGCGAGGAGATCGCGGCGGCGGCCCGGTCGAGATCCTCCTTGGCCTTGCCGATCGTCCCGTTCTTGTAAATGGGCCAGGTCAGCTCGGGGCCGAGATAGGAATAGGCGACGGACCGGAAACCGTCCGCCAGGAGACCATGGGCGGCCAGGGCGTCGATCCAGCGCTCCCAATCTTCTCCGCCCATGACCTTGACCGTGGCTTCGACATCGCCCTCTTCGGCGGGGTCGATCGCGATCTCGTGGACGACATCCTTGTCGGTGTCCACCGTCTTGCTCTCGAAGCGGCTCCCGATCGGGCGGAGAACGGATTTATAGGTCCGCCCGTCGGCGGGATCGGTCCGCCGGGGCGAGGCGAGGCTGTAAACGACGAGATCGACCGGCCCCATCTCCTCCCGTATCCTCGCGACGGCCTTCTCCTTCAACTCGTCGGAGAAGGCGTCCCCGTTCAGGCTGCCCGCGTAGAGCCCCCCCCGCGCGGCCTCGGCCTCGAAAGCGACGGCGTTGTAATACCCCGCCGACGCCGGCCGTCCGTTCGAGGCCGGTCTTTCGAAAAAGACCCCGAACGTGTCGGCCCCGCACCCGAAGGCCGACTCGATCCGGGAGGACAGGCCGTACCCCGTCGACGAACCGACCACGAGCACCCGTTTCGGCCCTCCGGCGGTCTTCCCGACGGTGCGGGCCACTTCGATTTGCTCCTTTACATTGGCGACACACCCTTCGGGATGGGCGGTCACGCAGACAAAGCCTCGGACTTTTGGTTCGATGATCATGGGTGAAAGCGGAACAGGCTTGGGTAGGGAGACGATTCTTTCAACCCAAATTCTCGGGGCTTTCGAAAGGGCGGGCGGCCGCCCGCCATACCCATTGACACCCGCGGAAGTGCCGCTTTTGCTTCGAAAATGCAAAACTCCGATTTCTCACTGGAATTCGAGAAGCCCCTCCGGGAACTCGACGACCAGCTCCGCCGACTGCGGGAGACTTCCGCCCAGAGCAACATGGATGTCTCCGAGGAAATCACGGCAATCGAGCGAAAGATCGAGAAAACCAAGCGGGAGGTTTACTCCGGACTCACCGTCTGGCAGAGGGTGCAGCTCGCACGGCACCCGAAACGGCCGACTTCGCTCGACCACATCGGCTTCCTGTTCACCGGCTTCGAGGAAATCCACGGCGACCGCCTCTTCAAGGACGATCCGGCGTTCGTCGGCGGCCCGGCCTACTTCGACGAGCGCCCCGTCATGGTCATCGGCCAGCAGAAGGGCCGCGACACCAAGGGCAACCTGCGCCGGAATTTCGGCTGCCCCCACCCCGAGGGCTACCGCAAGGCGCTTCGCCTCATGCGACTGGCCGACAAGTTTGGAATGCCGATCCTCTCGCTGATCGACACCCCGGGGGCCTTTCCCGGGATCGGAGCGGAGGAACGCCACGTCGCCGAGGCGATCGCGGTCAACATCCGGGAAATGAGCCTTCTGGAGGTGCCGATCATCGCGGTGGTCATCGGCGAAGGCGGTTCGGGGGGCGCCCTCGGGGTGGCGCTGGCCGATTCCGTCCTGATCCTCGAAAACGCCTATTATTCGGTCATTTCCCCGGAGGGGTGCGCGGCGATTCTGTGGAAAGACCGCAAATTCGCCCCGGACGCGGCCGAAGCGCTGCGGTTGAGCAGCGACTCCCTTCTCGAACACGGCGTGGTCGATGAGGTGATCGAAGAGCCCTTCGGCGGCGCCCAGACCGATCCGGAAGGCGCCGCCGGGAACCTCCGGTCGGCGATTACCCGCCACTTGAACCGCCTGGGCCGCCTGAAAACGGAGGATCTCCTCCAACACCGCTACGACCGCTTCCGCAGGCTCGGCGTCCACGCCTGAGCGGAGACCGCCATGAAAGCCCTGATCCTGACCAACGAGTATCCACCACAGGTTTACGGAGGGGCGGGGGTCCACGTCGATTACCTGAGCCGCCATCTCGCTTCGCGCATCCAGGTCGATGTGCGCTGCTTCGGCGAACAGTCCGGCGCCGAGGGCAATCTCCAGGTCCGGGGTTTCGAGGGGATCGGCGCGACGGGCGGATTCCCGCCGAACCTGCGGCCGGTCTTCGATTCGGTCTCCCGTTGCCTCGGATTCAATCTCGCCGGGATCGACGCCGATCTCGTCCACTGCCACACATGGTACACCCACCTGGGCGGCATCATGGCGAAACTCAACTACGGGATCCCCCTGGTGGTGACGGTCCACTCGCTGGAGCCCCTGCGCCCGTGGAAGCGGGAACAGCTCGGCGGAGGCTACGAGTTCTCCCTGTGGGTCGAGAAAACCGCCATCGAAATGGCCGACGCCGTCGTCGCCGTCTCGAAAGGCACCAGGGACGACGTCCTGCGCAATTTCCATGTCGATCCCGGGAAGGTCGCCGTCATCTACAACGGGATCGACACCGACGAGTACCGCAAGACGGACCGCACCGAAGCGCTCGTCGAAAACGGGATCGATCCCTCGCGGCCCTACCTGCTGTTCGTCGGGCGGATCACCCGGCAGAAGGGGATCGTCCATCTGGTCCGGGCCCTCCGCTATCTCGATCCGGAGATCCAGGTCGTCCTCTGCGCCGGGGCGCCGGACACGCCGGAAATCGGGGCCGAGATGAAGGAGGCCTTCGCGGCGGCCGCCCGCGAACGCCGTCATCTCGTCTGGATCGAGAAAATGCTCCCGCGCGACCGGATGATCCAGATCTACTCCCACGCGACCCTTTTCTGCTGCCCCTCGATCTACGAGCCCTTCGGGATCATCAACCTCGAGGCGATGGCCTGCGAGACCCCCGTGGTCGCCTCCGCGGTCGGGGGCATCCCCGAGGTGGTGGTCCACGGGGAGACCGGCCACCTCGTCCCCGTGGCCCGGGAGGAGTCCGCCCCGTTCGAGCCGAAGGATCCGGACACCTTCGCCCGCGACCTGGCCCGCCCGATCAACCGGATCATGGCCGATCCGGAGCAGTTGCGCAAATTCGCCGCCGCCGGCCGCCGCCGGGCGGAAACCACCTTTTCCTGGAAGGCGATCGCCGACGAGACGGTGCGCCTGTACCGCGACCTGACAAAATCCGCATGAACGCCTCCCCTCCCCCCGATACCGGCGACCGCCGGGTGGTCATCGAAAACGTTGAACCCTCCTGCGACCACGGACGCTTCCCGGTCAAGGTGGTGGTCGGCGACCCGGTGCACGTGTCCGCCCACGTCTTCGCCGACGGCCACGACACGCTCCGCGCGGTCCTCCGCTTCCGCCGGCTCGGAGAGGACTCGTGGCGGGAGAGCGACCTGGAGCCGCTCCCCAACGACGAATGGCGCGGCGCCTTCCATCCCGGGGAGATCGGCATCCACGAGTATTCCGTCGCCGGGTGGGTGGACGCGTTCCTGACCTGGCGCGACGGATTCCGCAAGAAGGTCGATTCGGCCCAGCCGCTTCCGGTCGAGATCGCGATCGGCACCGGAATGGTCGAGGCGCTCCTCGGCCGGGCCGGGGCGGAGGCCCGGCCGCTCATCGAAGAGATGCTGACCCTGCTGCGCGAGCCGGCCGTCCCCATGGGGGAGAAGATCCACATCCTCCTCGGAGAGGAATTGCTGGAGCACGCCCGGTCCTTTCCCGACCGGAGCCGGGAAACCGTCCTGCCCCCCCGGGAGGTGTGGGTCGAACGCAAGCGGGCGGCCTTCAGCGCGTGGTACGAATTCTTCCCCCGCTCCTTTTCGAAAACCCCCGGCGGGCACGGCACCTTCGACGATGCGCAGGACATGCTCGCGGAGATCGCCGACCTCGGCTTCAACATCGTTTACCTGCCTCCGATCCACCCCATCGGGCGGACCAACCGCAAGGGACGCAACAACACGCTGGAAGCCACCCCCGCCGATGTCGGCAGCCCGTGGGCGATCGGTTCGGAGGAAGGCGGGCACAAAACCGTGCATCCCGCGCTCGGCACCCTCGAGAGCTTCCGCAGGTTCGTCTGGAAAGCCGGGGAGCTGGGCCTGGAGGTCGCCCTCGACATCGCCTTCCAGTGCTCGCCGGACCACCCCTACGTGCGCGAGCACCCCGGGTGGTTCAAGTGGCGCCCCGACGGCACCGTACAGTTCGCCGAGAACCCGCCGAAGCGCTACGAGGACATCATCCCCTTCGACTTCGAGTGCGCGACCTGGCGCGAACTGTGGATCGAACTCAAATCCGTCCTCGACCACTGGATCGGCTGCGGAGTCCGGGTGTTCCGTATCGACAATCCCCATACCAAACCCTTCGCCTTCTGGCAGTGGGCGATCCGGGAGATCAAGACCAGGCATCCCGACGTGCTCTTCCTGAGCGAGGCCTTCACCCGGCCGAAGCTGAAATACCGCCTCGGCAAGGCCGGCTTCACCCACGGCTACACCTATTTCACCTGGCGGAACACCCGGGCGGAACTGGAGTCCTACCTGCGGGAACTCTGCGAACCCGCCCGCAGATCCGTGTTCTGGCCGAATTTCTGGCCGAACACCCCCGACATCCTCCCCGAGTGCCTCCAGTACGGCGGACGCCCGGCCTTCGTGCAGCGCCTCGTGCTTGCGGCGACCCTCTCCTCGAACTACGGCCTGTACGGCCCCGCCTACGAGCAATGCGTCCACGAGTCCTACCCCGGAAAGGAGGAGTACGACCACTCCGAGAAATACGAGATCAAGACCTGGAACCTCGACACGCCGGGCAATCTCCGGCCGCTGATCCGCCGACTGAACCACATCCGCCGCGACCACCCCGCCCTCCAGCGGACGTTCAACCTCCGGTTCGTCGATATCGACAACCCGCAGATGATCGCCTACCTCAAGCAGGATCCGAGCGGCCTCGACATCATCCTGACCATCGTCAACCTCGATCCCTACCACGAGCAGACCGCCTGGGTGACCCTTCCCCTCGGGGATTACGGAATCGACGACTCCCACCCTTTCCTCGTGCAGGACCTGCTCCCGGAGACGGACCAGAGCGAGATGCCGCGGGCGAACTACCTCTGGAACGGCCCGCGCAACTTCGTGAAGCTCCACCCGGAGGTCTGCCCCGCCCATATCTTCCGCATTTTCCGCAAACAGCGGAAAGAAGACGATTTCGACTACTGGATCTGATATGTTGTACGAATTTGTTTTCCCGATGCTTCGTACCGGCTCGCGCCGCGCGCGCAACAGCCGTCGCTCTTCGGGCTATCGCCGTCAAGAGCACGCGGCCCTACGAACAGAAAAAATCCACCTCAAA
>JBKHCX010000051.1:0-16079 GCA_046541615.1 Puniceicoccaceae bacterium | reverse complement strand
GGTCCGGGTGCGGGTTCTCCGGGCCGCGTTCGCGTCCCGGCTACGGGAGGATCCGGATCCGGGTGCTGGAGCGGGCCAGGGGAGCCCCCTCAGGCCTTGACGACCTTGCCGGACTTGAGCGCCTTGACCGAGACCCAGATCCGTTTGACCTGGCCGCCGGGCAGCCGCACGCGGATCCGCTGGAGATTCGGGCGGAAGGTGCGCTTCGTGTTCTTGACCACGTGCGTGCCGATGCCGCCGCTCTTCTTCGACTGGCCCTTGCGGGTGATTCGACCGCCCCGCACGGGGCGGCGGCCTGTGATTGCGCAGATTCTGGACATGATGGTGTGTTCCGTTGGATGGGTGGATGTGTTTCTCGTAGCGTTCGTCGGTTCAGCCCACTTTCTCGGTCGGGGCCTCGGCGGAATCCTTCTTCCCCATCTCGACCCCCAGGGTGTCGATGCGGAGGTTGCGGTAGGCCGGGAGACCGGTTCCGGCCGGAATCAGGTTCCCCATGATCACGTTCTCCTTGAAGCCCTTCAGGTCGTCGCTCTTTCCGAGGGTGGCCGCCTCCGTCAGGACGCGGGTCGTCTCCTGGAAGGAGGCCGCCGAAATGAAGCTCTCGGTCTCGATGGACGCCTTCGTGATGCCGAGCAGAACGGGCTCGGCCTCGGCCGGTTTCCCGCCCGCTTCCTCGAGCCGCTCGTTCTCCTCCATGAAGGTGAACCGGTCGATCTGTTCGCCCCAGAAGAACTCCGAGTCGCCCGGATCGGTGATCCGGACCTTGCGCAGCATCTGGGAGAGGATGACCTCGATGTGCTTGTCGTTGATGGTCACCCCCTGGAGGCGGTAAACCTTCTGGATCTCCGTGAGGAGGTATTCCTGGACGGCGTTCGGCCCGAGGATGTCGAGCATCTCGTGCGGATCGGCCGCGCCCTCGGTCAGGTGCTGGCCCTTGGTCACGTAGTCGCCCGGCTGCACGATCAGGTGCTTGCCGTGCGGGATGAGGTGTTCCTCGGTATCCTCGTCGTCCTTGGTGATCCCTTCGGAGGCGACCTCCTCCGGATCCTTCCTGGTGACGAAGAGCCGGCGCTTGCCGCGGAGGGTGCCGGAGATGACGACGCGGCCGTCGATCTTGGCCATGTCGGTGGCTTCCTTGGGGCGCCGCGCCTCGAAGAGTTCGGCGATCCGGGGCAGCCCCCCGGTGATGTCCTGCGTCTTGGAGGCCTGGCGGGGCGTCTTGGCCAGCCAGGTCCCGCGGTCCACCTCGTCGCCCTCCTCGACGACGATCTGGGCGCCGACCGGAATGGCGTAGGTCGAGATTTCCCGGCCCTTTTCGTCGAGGATGAGGATCTGCGGGTTGAGGTCCTCCTTGTGCTCGATGACGACGTTGGTGATCCCCTGGGACTCGGGATCCTGCTCCCGCTTGATGGTCACGCCGGGAATCATGTCGCGGAAGCCGATGCGCCCGCCCTTTTCGGAGAGGATCGGCACGCTGTGGGGATCCCACGCGGCGAGCAGGGTGCCGGGCTCGGCCGCCGCGCCGTCGGCGGCGAAGAGGATGGAGCCGACCGGGATCTTGTAGTTCTCGATCTCGCGGTCGTTCTCGTCGGTCACCGAGACGGCGCCGGTCTTGTTGAGGACGACGGAGTGGCCGTCGGCCGTCTCGACCTTGCGGAGATCCTCCGAATAGCGGATGGTCCCGCCCTTGCGGATCACGATCTTCGGGTCGCGGAGCACCTGGCTGGCGATCCCGCCGATGTGGAAGGTGCGCATGGTGAGCTGGGTGCCCGGCTCACCGATGGACTGGGCGGCGATGATCCCCACGGCGGTTCCGATCTCGACCATGCGGCTCGTGGCCGGGTTGATCCCGTACTCCTTCGCGGTGACCCCGTAGCGCTGGCGGGTGGTCAGGGGCGAGAGCACCTTGACCCGCTCGATGCCCAGGGTCTCCATCCTCCTGGCCGTGGCCTCGTCGATGAGTCCGCCCGCGGCCGCGAGCAGCTCCGAGGGTTCGGTCGGGTTCGGCACGTCCTCGGCCGCGCAACGCCCGGCGATCCGTTCGGCGAGTCCGACGATGGTTTCGTCGCCGTCCATGATGGGGCGCTTCCAGATCCCGTTGCGGTTGTGGTCGTCCTCCACGGTGGTGATGCAGTCCATCGCCACGTCGCAGAGCTTGCGGGTCAGGTAGCCGGCGTCGGCCGTCTTCAGCGCGGTGTCGGCCAGGCCCTTCCGGGCGCCGTGGGTCGAAATGAAGTACTCGAGAACGGACAAGCCCTCGCGGAAGGAGGACAGGATCGGCCGCTCGATGATGTCGCCGGAGGGCTTGGCCATGAGGCCGCGCTGGCCGCAGAGCTGCCGGACCTGCTGCTTGTTCCCCCGCGCCCCGGAGTGCATCATCAGGTACACCGGGTTGACGTAGTCCACCGTGGAACTCTGCTCGAGCCCGGTGTACACGGTCTCGGCGATGTCGTCGGTGAGCTTCGACCAGATGGCGATGATCTTGTTGTAGCGCTCGCCGGGGGTCAGCTGCCCCTTGCGGTACTGCTTCTCGACTCCGTCGATCTGCTTGCGGGCGTCGGCGATCATCTTCGGCTTGCCGGGGGGGATGATCATGTCGTCGATCCCGATCGAAATCCCGGCCCCGGTCGCGGTCCGGAAACCGACCTCCTTCAGGCGGTCGAGGGTCTCGATCGTTTCCTCCTGGCCGGTCTGCTCGTAGGTGGCCAGGATGAGGTCGCCGAGCTTGCCCTTGGGCGCCAGCTCGTTGAAGAAGCCGATCTCCTCCGGCCAGATCGTGTTGAAGATCACCCGCCCGACGGTCGTCCGGAGAATCTTCTTGTCCGGCTTGCCGAAGACGGTCCTGCGCCCGAAATCGGGGTTGCGGATGTCGATCCAGTCGTGCTTGCGGAGCACGCCCTCGGCCTCGGCGAGCATGACCTCGTCGGTGCTCCCCATGAGCGGCACCCGGCGCCCCTCGGGGGGCAGCTCGCGCGGGTCCATCGTCAGGTAGTAGGAGCCCAGGACGATGTCCTGGGAGGGAGTGAGGATGGGCTTGCCGCTCGAGGGCGAGAAGATGTTGTTGGTCGCCATCATCAGCATCTTGGCCTCCATGACCGCCTCGATCGAGAGCGGCACGTGTACGGCCATCTGGTCCCCGTCGAAGTCGGCGTTGTAGGCCGTGCAGACGAGCGGGTGTACGCGGATGGCGTCGCCCTCGATGAGGACGGGCTCGAAGGCCTGGATGGACAGGCGGTGGAGGGTCGGCGCCCGGTTGAGAAGGACGGGGTGCCCCTTGGTCACCTCCTCGAGGATGTCCCAGACCTCCGGCGAGCGCTTTTCGATCATCTTGCGCGCCCCGCGGACGGTGTGGACGAAGCCCAGCTCCTTGAGCCGGCGGATGATGAACGGCTCGAAGAGGACGAGGGCCATCTTCTTGGGCAGGCCGCACTGGCTCAGCTTGAGTTCGGGACCGATCACGATGACCGACCGGCCGGAGTAATCGACGCGCTTGCCGAGTAGGTTCTGCCGGAAGCGGCCCTGCTTGCCCTTGAGCATGTCGCTGAGCGACTTGAGCGGACGGTTGCCGGCCCCGGTCACCGCGCGGCCGTGGCGGCCGTTGTCGAAGAGGGCGTCCACCGCCTCCTGGAGCATCCGCTTCTCGTTGTGGATGATCACGTCCGGCGTCTTCAACTGGAGCAGGTTGCGCAGGCGGTTGTTCCGGTTGATCACCCGGCGGTAGAGATCGTTGAGATCGGAGGTCGCGAAACGGCCCCCTTCGAGGGGGACGAGCGGACGCAGATCCGGCGGGATCACGGGCAGGACCTCGAGGACCATCCAGTTCGGGTTGGACTTCGAATGGATGAAGCCCTGGATCACCTTGAGGCGCTTCGAGAGCTTCTTCTTGATCTGCTTCGAGCGGGTGGCGTGCATCTGCTCGTGCAGCTCATCGACCAGGGGCTCCAGCTCCATCTTGCCGAGCACCTCGTGGATCGCCTCGGCGCCCATCTTGGCCACGAAGGCGTCCTCGCCGTACTCGTCCTGGGCCTGCAGGTACTCCTGCTCGCTGAGCAACTGCTTGACTTCGAGCGGGGTGCGGCCCGGATCGGTCACCATGTAGTGCTCGTAGTAAACGACGTGCTCGAGGTTCCGCGCGGTCATGTCGAGCAGAAGACCGAGGCGGCTCGGCATGCTCTTGAGGAACCAGATGTGGGTCACCGGCACGGCGAGGTCGATGTGCCCCATGCGCTCGCGGCGGACCCGGGAGACGGTGACCTCGACCCCGCAGCGCTCGCAGACCGTGCCCTTGAACTTGATGCCCTTGTACTTCCCGCACCCGCACTCGTAGTCGCGCACCGGACCGAAGATCCGCTGGCAGAAGAGTCCGCCCGGCTCGGGCTTGAAGGTGCGGTAGTTGATCGTCTCCGGGTTCCGGACCTCGCCGCTGCTCCATTCGCGGATCGTTTCGGGCGAGGCGATCGAGATCGAGACGCTGTTGTAGAGTTCGTCGGTTTCAACCGTTTGGACGGCGCTCCTGTCTTCCATGCTCATAGATGATTTCCTTTTCGGTTGGCGGTTACAGCGACAGCGACACTTTGCCCCTCTTGATGTCGAGGCAGAGACTCTGGATCTCGTTCATCAAGACGTTGAACGACTGCGGCGTCCCGGCCGAGAGACTGCGGTCGCCCTTGACGAGCGACTCGTAGATCTTGGTCCGGCCCTGGACGTCGTCGGATTTGACGGTCAGCAACTCCTGGAGCGTGTAGGCGGCCCCGTACGCTTCGAGGGCCCAGACCTCCATCTCCCCGAAGCGCTGGCCCCCGTACTGGGCCTTCCCGCCGAGCGGCTGCTGGGTGATCAGGCTGTAGGGGCCGACCGCGCGGGCGTGGATCTTCTCGGCCACCAGGTGGTTCAGCTTGAGCATGTAGATGTAGCCCACGACGACCTCCTGGTCGAGTTTCTCGCAGGTCTGGCCGTTGTAGAGCACGCTCTTGCCGGTATCCGGCAGGCCGGCGTCCCGCAGGTACTCGCGCACTTTCTCCTCGGGGATCCCGTCGAAGATCGGCGTCGCCACCTTGATGCCCAGCTTCTTGCAGGCCCAGCCCAGATGGGTTTCGAGCACCTGCCCGACGTTCATGCGGCTCGGCACCCCGAGCGGGTTCAGGCAGATCTCGATCGGCGTGCCGTCGGGCAGGAAGGGCATGTCCTCCTCGGGAACGATCCGCGCGACCACGCCCTTGTTCCCGTGGCGGCCGGCCATCTTGTCCCCGACCTGGATCTTGCGCTTCGTGGCGACATAGACCTTCACGCTCTTGATGACCCCCTGCTCGAGGTCGTCGCCCCGCTCGACCGCCGCGATCCGGCGGTCGCGGTCCGCCTCGATCTCGTCGAACTTCGTCTGGAAGCCCTTGACGATCTCCATGATCTTGATCCGCACCGGAGAGGGATCGATGTCGATGTGCTTGGAGACCTGCGCCAGCTTCCGCAGAAGGGTCTTGGTGATCTTGCGGTTGGCCGGGATGATGAGATCCCCCGTCTCGGCGTTCTTCACGTCGAGCGGGATTTTCTCCCCGAGGAGGATGTTCGAGAGGGATTCGGTCAGCTCCTCGCGCAGGCGCTCGTACTGGCCCTTGTAGTCCTCGTTGATCTTCTTCTTCTGCCGGTTGCGGTCGGAGGCGGAGAGCTTCTCGGGCTCGCCCTCGATGCGGGTCGAGACCTTGACGTCCATGACGATCCCGGTCACCCCGGACGGCACGGTCAGGGACGAATCCTTCACGTCGGCGGCCTTCTCACCGAAGATGGCGCGCAGGAGCTTTTCCTCCGGGGCCAGCTCGGTCTCGCTCTTGGGCGTGATCTTGCCGACGAGGATGTCGCCCGGCTTGACCTCGGCGCCCACGCGGATGACCCCGTTGTGGTCGAGGTTGCGGAGGGCGTCCTCGCCCACGTTGGGGATGTCGTAGGTGATCTCCTCGGGTCCGAGTTTCGTGTCCCGGGCGGTCACCTCGAAGTCCTCGATGTGGATGGAGGTGAAGATGTCGTCCTTGATCATCTTCTCGCTCAGGAGGATCGCGTCCTCGAAGTTGTAGCCGTTCCACGGCATGAAGGCCACGAGCACGTTCCGGCCGATGGCGAGGTCGCCCTGGTCGGTGGCCGCGCCGTCGGCCAGCAGGTCGCCCGGACCGACCTTCTGCCCCCGGAGCACGCGGGGCTGCTGGTTGAAGCAGGTGCCGGCGTTCGAGCGGATGAACTTGCGCAGGTGGTAAACGAAAACGCCCTTGCCCGGATCGCTCTTCGGGTTGCGCAGCAGTTTCGGCGTGGTCTCCCCGTCGGGGGTGATGATGATGCGGCGGGCGTCAACGGAAGCCACCACCCCATCGGCCTCGGCGCGGATGACCGTCTTGGAATCGCTGCCGACCCGCGCCTCGATCCCGGTGCCCACGAAGGGGGCCTCGGTCTGCAGAAGCGGCACGCCCTGGCGCTGCATGTTCGAGCCCATGAGCGCGCGGTTGGCGTCGTCGTGCTCGAGGAAGGGGATGAGCCCGGCGGCGACGGAAACGACCTGCTTCGGCGACACGTCCATGTAATCGACCTGATCGCCCCCGACTTCCAGAATCTGGTCGCGGAAACGGCAGGTCACCCGGCCCAGCAGGTTCCCCTTGTCGTCCATCTCGGAATTGGCCTGGGCGATCACGTGGGGCTCCTCCTGGTCGGCGTTGAGATAGACGACCTCGTCGGTCACCCGCCCGTCCGTGACCACCCGGAAGGGGGTTTCGATGAAGCCGAACTCGTTGACCTTGGAATAGATCGACAGCGAGTTGATCAGACCGATGTTCGGACCCTCGGGGGTCTCGATCGGGCAGATCCGCCCGTAGTGGCTCGGGTGCACGTCGCGCACCTCGAAGCCGGCCCGTTCGCGGTTGAGCCCGCCGGGCCCGAGGGCCGAGAGCCGCCGCTTGTGGGTCAGCTCGGCCAGCGGGTTGATCTGGTCCATGAACTGGGAGAGCTGGCTCCGGGCGAAGAAATCGCGGATGACCGTGCTCAGCGCCTTCGGGTTGATCAGCTTCTGCGGCATGATCGAATCGACGCTCTGGTCGAGGAGGGTCATGCGCTCCTTGACGAGACGCTCGGTGCGGGCCAGACCGATCCGGCACTGGTTGGCGAGCAGCTCGCCCACGGTCCGGACCCGGCGGCTGCCGAGGTGGTCGATGTCATCGACATAGCCCTCGCCCCGCTTGAGCTTGATCAGGTAGCGGGTCGATTCGACGATGTCCTCCACGTTGACGACCCGGTTCTCCAGGTCGGTGGACAGGTTCAGCTTCTGGTTGATCTTGTAGCGGCCGACCCGTCCGAGGTCGTAGCGCTTCGGATCCTGCAGGAGCCGTTTGAGCAGGGCCTTGGCGTTGGCCGTCGTGGGGGGCTCGCCGGGGCGGAGCTGCTTGTAGATCAACCGCAGGGCCTCCTCCTCGTTGCGGGTCGGATCCTTCTTGAGGCAGCGCACGATCAACCCGTCGTCGAAGCTCGTGTCGATCACGTCGATATTCTCGATCCCCGCCTTCTCGAAGGAGCGGATCGTCGTCTTGGTCAGGGGCTCGAAGGCGCGGGCGAGCACGACGCCCTTCTCGGCATCGACGATGTCCTCGATCAGGATGAGGTTCGACACGTTCTCCATCTGGAGCCCCTCCTCGATCGCCAGGGACCGGAGATCGTAGAACATGTCGATGATCTTCATGTTGTCCGCGTAGCCCATGGCGCGGAGCAGGGTCGTGATCAGGAACTTGCGGCGGCGGCGGCGGCGGTCGAGATAGACGTAGAGGAGGTCGTTCTGGTCGAACTGGGCCTCCAGCCAGGTGCCGCGGTCCGGAATGATCCGGAAGGAATGCAGCATCTTGCCGCTGGTGTGGGGCGTCTCCTCGAAGCACAGGCCCGGCGAGCGGTGGAGCTGGGAGACGATGACCCGCTCGGCCCCGTTGATGATGAAACTGCCCCGGGTGGTGATCATGGGCAGCTCGCCCATGTAGATCTCCTCCTCCTTCACCTGCTCGTCCTCGCGCAGCGAGAACTTCACGTAGAGGGCGACCGAGTAGGTGATGCCGTCGCGCAGGCACTCGATCTCGGAGAACTTCGGCTCGGTCAGCTTGTAGCTGGAGAAGTTCAGTATGCAGCGCCCGTCGTAGCTCTCGATCGGGAAAATGTCGCGGAAAACCGACTGCAGACCGATGTTCGCGCGCTGGCTCGGCGGCGTCTGCATCTGCAGGAATTCGTTGAAGGAGTCGATCTGATTCTGGATCAGATTGGGCGGCTCGATGACTTCTTTCAGTTTACCGAAGTTGATGCGTTGGGACATGATGGCGATTGGGTGCGGACTGGTGTTGACGGGTGGCGGAAACGGGGACGGACCGCCCGGGACTTGGAAACAGCACAGCCGCGCGGGAAAAACCCGCGCGGTCTGGCTGGAATTCGATCTGTGGGAAAGAACTTTCGATATTATTTGACCTCCACCTTGGCGCCGGCGGCTTCGAGCTTCTTCTTGATCTCTTCCGCGTCGTCCTTGGTGGTGGCCTCTTTGACGGGTTTCGGGGCGCCCTCGACCATTTCCTTGGCCTCTTTCAGGCCGAGACCGGTGATCGCCCGGACCTCCTTGATGACCGCGATCTTGTTGGCGCCGAAGTCGGCGAGGATGACGTCGAACTCGTCCTTCTCCTCCTCGACCGGCGCTTCGCCCGCGGCGGCTCCGCCGGCCGCGACCGCGACCGGAGCGGCGGCGCTGACGCCCCACTTTTCCTCCAGCTCCTTCACGAGGCCCGCGATGTCGAGAACCGACTGCGAGCTGAGCCATTCAATTACGTCTTCTTTGGTGATGTCTGCCATGTTTGCCTCCTGAACGGACAGCGGCCGGGAACGGCCTGTTTAAGGGAGGGCCCCCTGCCCGTTTCACTCTTGGTGTTGTGTTGTTTGCGTGTATGCGTTGTTGGTTGGTTCGTCCCCGGCGGCGTCGGCCGCCGGGAAAAATCAGTTTCCGGCCCCCTTGTCGGCGTAGGCCTTGAGCACGTTGACCACGCTCTGCGGAACCGCGTTGACCACGGTGACGAAGCGCTGGGCCGGCGTGTTGAGCAGGGAGAGGAACTTCGCGCGAAGCTCGTCGAGACCGGGCAGGTCGGCGAGTTCCATGAGATCGTCGGCCGAGACGGCCTGGTCGCCGAGAAGGCCGGCCTTCATCTCGACCTTCTCCTTGTCCTTGAAAAACTTTTTCAGGACCTTGGCCACGCCGGAGGGGTTCTCCCCGCCGACGATGATCGCGGTCGGGCCGTTCAGCCACTCCTGCAGGTCGGGTTTCTCGCGCCGGCGCAGGGCCAGGTTGAGGACGCTGTTCTTGACCACGTGGAACTCGGCGGCCTCGGCGGCGAGGGAGGCGCGCAGGGCCGCCGTCTCCTCGACGGTGATCCGCTCGTAGTTGGTCAGAAACACGTAGTCCGATTTGTCGAGGTGCTGGTCGACGTCGCGGACGAGAAGTTCTTTTTCGGGTCTCATGGCAAAAGGGTCCTACCGGGTCGGGTTCAGAAATCCCCGTAGATCGAGGGCGAGAGGGCGATGCCGGGGCTCATCGTCGCACTCAGGGTCAGCCGGCGGACGAACTTGCCGCGCAGGCCTTCCGGACGGGAGCGGCCGAGCACGTCGATCGCGGCGGTCGCGTTCTCGACGAGCTGTTCGGCGGAGAAGGAGCGCTTGCCGACGACGATCGCCACGTTGGCGGTCTTGTCCATCTTGAACTCGACCCGCCCGGCCTTCACGGCCTGGATGGCCTCGGCGAGGTTGTCGGAGACGGTTCCGGCCTTGGGGTTCGGCATCAGGCCGCGCGGGCCGAGGACCCGGGCCACCTTGCGGACCTCCTTCATGGCGGCGGTCGTGGCCACGGCCACATCGAAGTCCGTCCAGCCCTCCTGCACCTTCGCGATCAGATCCTCCAGCCCGGCCTCGTCGGCCCCGGCCCCGAGGGCCTCGCCGGGGTTCTCGGTGAAGGCGATCACGCGCACGGTCTTGCCGCTGCCGTGCGGCAGGCTGACCGTGCCGCGCACCATCTGCGTGCTCTGTTTCGGATCGACCGAGAGGCGGGCCTGGATCTCGACGGTCTCGTCGAAGTTGGCCTTCGGGAGCCCCTGGAGCACCGCCACGGCGTCCCCGAGTTCAAGGGCCTCCCGCTCGGGGGTGAGTTCCGCCGCCTTCCGGTAGCGTTTGCTGTGTGTCGCTGTAGCCATGATGCAAAATGTTATCGATACTTCGCCGGGAGCGCGGAGGAATCAGTCAACCACCTCGATCCCCATGCTGCGGGCCGTCCCCATGATGATCTTGGCGGCCTGCCCCGGATCGGCGGCGTTCAGGTCGTTCTTCTTGATCTCGACGATCTCGTCGATCTGCTTGCGGGTGACCCTGCCCACCTTGTCGCGGTTGGGCACGCCGGAGCCCTTCGCCAGACCCGCCGCCTTCTTCAGCAGGATCGGAGCCGGCGGACTCTTGAGAATGTAGCTGAACGAACGGTCCGCGTACACGGTGATCACCACCGGCAGGATGGTTCCCGACTGCTCCTTGGTCCGCGCGTTGAAGTCCTTGCAGAAGGCCATGATGTTGACCCCCTGCGCACCCAGGGCCGGTCCCACCGGCGGGGCGGGATTGGCCGAGCCGGCCGGCAGCTGCAGACGAATTTCTCCTATGACTTTTTTAGACATTGCTGTTCCTTACTCTTCGACCCTTTCGACCTGCCAATACTCCAGGTCCACGGGGGTAAACCGTCCGAAAATGGAAACCGAGACCTTGAGCCGCCCCCGGTCGGGATCGACCTCGTCCACCTTGCCGGTCAGGTTCGCGAAAGGTCCGTCGTTGATCTTGACCTCGTCGCCCACCTCGTACTCGACCTTGGGCCGCTCCTTGCCCTCCGCCTCGCTCACCTGCTTGATGATGCGGTCCATCTCCTCGCCCTTGAGGGGGACCGGACGCTCGCCTCCCACGAAATTGATCACGCCCTGCGCGTCCTTCACGAAGTACCACACCTTCTGGTCGAGGTTCCCGTCGTCGTCGTAGAGACGCATCTGCACGAATATGTAGCCGGGATAGAACTTGCGCGTGCGCTGCGACTTCTTCCCCGCCTTGACCTCGGTGACCGTCTCGGTCGGCATCAGCACCTCGGAAATCCGGTCGCCCAGCTCCTCGACCTCCACGAACTTTTCCAGATAGGCCTTGGCCTTCTGTTCCTGGTTGGAGAGGGTCTGGATGGCGTACCACCGGTGGCCGCTGAGAGTGCTGTTGGAAACCATGGGATCGGGGCGTGGGATCAGCCGACGGGCCGCACCCACTCGGTGACCAGTTCGATGGAGTTCAGGAGAAAAAAGTCGGAGACCCCGATGAAAGAACCCAGGATCGCCACGCCGATCAGGACCACGATGGTGTACTCTCGAAGCTCTTTCCGCGTCGGCCAGGAGGCCTTGCGCAGCTCGATCGTCATCTCCTTCCAGAAGGTGCGGATGGATCGGAACGGATTTTTCATTGTGGAATCGGCGGTTGATGGCGGGAGAAGAGGGACTCGAACCCCCAGCCTACGGTTTTGGAGACCGGTGCTCTACCAGTTGAGCTATTCTCCCCTCCTGCAAATTGGTGATCGTTTTCGACGATAGCGATGCCGGGAGCGCGACCCGCGCGCCCCCGGCACCCCCGTGAAAGGCTGAACCGCGGCGGAATCCTTATTCGATGACCTCCGCGATGCGTCCGGCACCGATCGTGCGGCCACCCTCGCGGATGGCGAAGCGCTGCCCGGGCTCCATGGCGATCGGCTTCTGGAGCACGATGTTGATCCCGAGGTTGTCCCCCGGCATGACCATTTCGACCTCCTCCGGAAGCTCGACGATCCCGGTGACGTCGGCCGTGCCGAAGAAGAACTGCGGGCGATACCCCTTGAAGAAGGGGGTGTGGCGGCCGCCTTCGTCCTTGGTCAGGACGTAGATCTCCGCCTTCGCCTTCGTGTGCGGGGTGATGCTGCCCGGTTTGGCGATCACCTGCCCGCGCTCGATGGCGTCTTTCTCGATCCCGCGCAGGAGGAGACCCACGTTGTCCCCGGCCTGGCCGGAGTCGAGGGTCTTGCGGAACATTTCCACTCCGGTGACAACCGTCTTGCCTTCCTTCTCGAGGCCGACAATGGCGACTTCCTCGCCGACCTTGACCTTGCCGCGCTCGATCCGCCCGGTGGCGACCGTCCCGCGCCCGGTGATCGAGAACACGTCCTCGACCGACATCAGGAAAGGCTTGTCCACGGCGCGCTCGGGCTCGGGGATGTCGTTGTCGATCGCGTCCATCAGGTTCTGGATGGCCGCCTTGCCCTCCTCCTTCTCCTCGAGGGCGGCGAGCGCCGACCCGCGCACGATGGTGATGTTGTCACCGTCGAACTCGTACTTGGAAAGGAGGTCGCGGATTTCCATCTCGACCAGCTCGAGCAGCTCCTCGTCGTCGAGGAGATCGACCTTGTTCAGGAAGACCACGATGTTCGGCACCCCGACCTGGCGGGCGAGCAGGATGTGCTCGCGGGTCTGCGGCATGGGGCCGTCGGCCGCGCTGACCACGAGGATGGCCCCGTCCATCTGGGCGGCGCCCGTGATCATGTTCTTCACGAAATCCGCGTGCCCCGGGCAATCGACGTGCGCGTAGTGGCGCTTGTCCGACTCGTACTCGACGTGGGAGACGGCGATCGTGACGATCTTGGACGCGTCACGGACCGTACCGCCCTTGGCGATGTCCGAGTAGCTCTTGACCTGGGCGAGCCCCTTGCCGGCCTGCGTCTGCAGGATCGCGGCGGTCAGGGTCGTCTTCCCGTGGTCGACGTGACCGATGGTGCCCACGTTCAGGTGGGGTTTCGTGCGTTCGAATGATTCTTTGGCCATGAGATGGTTTCGTGCTTGTTTTCTGGTTGGAGGTGTTTTGGACTGGAGCCCTCGAGCGGATTTGAACCGCCGACCTCGTCCTTACCAAGGACGCGCTCTACCGACTGAGCTACAAGGGCGGCGAAAGTGCCTGTTGGGATTTGGTTTCGTTGCTGTGTTCGATGAATGTGTGTGTTTGGACGAAAGCGGAGAAGAATGAGTTTTCGTTTGCGCCCCGTCAATACCCTATTTTAAAAAAATTCGTCTTTTTTCAGCCGAACCCATGCAACCGCCACCCACCCGGATCGAAATCATCGGCGACGAGGTCGCCGTCCTCTGGCCCGACGGCCGCGAGGACTATTTCCCGCACGAATTCCTGCGCGAGCGCTCGCCCAGCGCCGAGAACATGGGCGAGGTCGATATCCTCGGGCAACGCCACGGCGGGGACGGCCCCCGTTTCTTCCCGGGCGTCCGGGTCGTCGGCTGGGAGAAGGTCGGCAACTACGCGGCCTGCTTCCACTTTTCCGACGGGCACTCGACCGGCATCTACTCCTGGCCCTACCTGCGCAAGCTCGCCGACGAACGGGCCGCCGGGTGAACGAATCGCGGAATCCGCCGATTCGATCCGATTTTGCGGTTGCATCCGCGCGGATCCTGGTCTTCTTTCTCCATTGGCCGGGTCCTATGCAACGCAGGACCAGCGAACCCCGCCAGGCCCGGAAGGGAGCAACGGTAGCTGATGTCCTCGTGTGCCGTAGGGTGCCTGGCCTTTTTTGTTTGCCTCCCCCGGGTCCGCGCGCCTAGGGTCGCCTCCGAAAACGGCGAAGGTGGAGCCCCGCTCCTTCCCCAGTTCAGTTATGACCGAATTCTGGATCGAAGTGGGCATCGCATTGATCGCCGCCCTTCTGGCGGCGGCTCTCGCCGTGGCCGTAGCCCTCCGGTTCCTGCCTTCGCGGATACGGCGCGCGGGCAAGGACGATCCGCCCGGGACTCCTGCCAACGGGTCCGGCGAAGTCAACGGCTCCGGGGAAGTCCGGCGGCGGATCGAACGGGTGCGCGCCGTCCAGCAACGGGTGGAAGCCCTTCAGGCGGAGGCCGAGGAACTGCGCGCGGCCGGGGAGGAGAAGCTCCTGAAAATCAGTTCGATGACCCGCGAAGAGGCCCGGAGGGAACTGGTGGCCCGGGTGGAGGAGGAGTCGGGGCAATACCTCGAGGAGCTGCGCCGGGATCTGCTGGAAATCCCCGAGAGCCGGATCGAATCGCGCGCGCGGGCCACCCTTCTCGCGGCCATGCAGCGGATCGGCTCCAACCCGATGAGCGAGGAGACCTCGACGACGGTCGCCCTGCCCAACGACGAGATGAAGGGCCGCCTCATCGGCCGGGAGGGGCGCAACATCCGCAGTTTCGAGTCGGTGACCGGCGTGTCGCTCCTGATCGACGAAACCCCCGACACCGTTCTGCTCTCCGGCTTCGACCCCGTCCGCCGGGAGATCGCCCGGGCCACCCTGGAGGCACTGATCAAGGACGGGCGGATCCATCCCGCCAGCATCGAGGAACAGCACAGGAAGGCGATGGGCGCGATGGACATGGCCGTCATCGGTCTCGGGGAGGAAGCCATCCGCAAGCTCCGCCTCTCCGGCGTCCACCCGGAGGTGGTGTCCCTGCTCGGAAAGCTCCACTTCCGCCACTCCTACAACCAGAACACCCTCGACCACAGCGTGGAGGTGGCCTTTCTCTGCTCCCTGCTGGCCTCGGAAATCGGGCTCGATCCGAACCTCGCCAAGAGGGCCGGGCTCTTCCACGACCTGGGCAAGGCCATCGACCACGAATTCGAGGGCAGCCACGCCGCCGCCGCCGCCAAGATCCTCCGCCACCACGACGAGCCCGCCGAAGTCGTCAACGCCGTCGCCGCCAGCCACGAGGAGGTCCCCGCCGAGAGCCCCTACGCCGGTCTCGTCATGCTCGCCGACGCCATCTCCGCCTCGCGCCCCGGCGCCCGCGCGGACACCACGGAGGGCTACATCCAGCGCGTGCGCTCGCTCGAGAACCTCGCCCGCGGCTTCGACGGCGTGCGCGACTGCTACGCCCTCCAGGCCGGCCGCGAGATCCGCGTCATCGTCGATCCGGAAAGCGTCCCCGACGAGGTGGCGAAACGACTCGCCCTGCGCATCCGCAACCGGATCGAGAGCGAGCTGCAGTATCCGAGCACCATCAAGGTCACCGTCATCCGGGAATCCCGCTTCCAGGAAACGGCCAAGTAGTTCCCCGGGGATTTTTTTCCTAGCGGCCCCGCCCGATGGCGGACAGCCTTCCCCCCAGTGTTCCGCTACTTCCTGAAACGCCTGCTGACCGCCGTGCCGGTGCTCTTCGCCGTGGCCACCCTTACGTTCTTCCTCGTCCGGGCGGCCCCCGGCGACCCGTTCGCCGACGAGAAGAGCATCCCCGAAGAGAGCCGCGCGCAGGTCGTCTCCTTCTACGGACTGGACCAGCCGCTCTGGAAACAATACGCCCTTTTCCTCGGGAATCTCCTGCGCCTCGATCCGGGCTATTCCTATTCCCACCCGGGATACACGGTCTCCGGAATCATCGCCAGCCATTTCCCGACCACCGTCGCCTACGCCCTCCCGGGCTTCCTCCTGGCCCTTGCGATCGGCATCCCCCTCGGAGCCTTCGCCGCCCTCCGCCACAACCGGGCGGGCGACCGGTTCGCCACCGCCTTCGCCATGACCGGCATCTGCCTGCCCACCTTCGTCATCGGGCCCCTCCTGGCGCTCGTTTTCGGCGGTATGGCCGGCCTGCTTCCCTCGGTGGGCTGGGGGGCGGGGGCCGGCGACGCCCTCCCCTTCCCCCGGTGGAGCTTCGCGGTCCTCCCGGCCACGACGCTGGCCGTCCTCTACGCCGCCTTCCTGACCCGGCTCACCCGCTCCGGAATGCTCGAAACCCTCGGGAGCGACTTCATCCGCACCGCCCGCGCCAAGGGCCTGTCGAGAAGGCGGATTCTCTGGCGGCACGCCCTGCCCGCCAGCCTCCTACCGGTCGTCAACTTCCTGGGGCCCGCTCTCGCGGGCATTCTCACGGGCTCGTTCGTCATCGAGATGATCTTCAACATCCCCGGACTCGGCCGGTTCTTCATCGAGGCGGCGACGGACCGCGACTACCCCCTGCTCCTCGGACTGGTCGTGTTCTACGCCGCCCTCATCC
>JBKHCX010000050.1:0-16082 GCA_046541615.1 Puniceicoccaceae bacterium | reverse complement strand
GGCGCGGTAGCCAAGTGGTAAGGCCGGGGACTGCAAATCCTCTATTCGGCGGTTCGATTCCGCCCCGCGCCTCCAGTCCTTTCCGGATCCCGGGCTGAATGGCTCCATGATCGCGCGGCACCGAAGCAGAATCCTCATCGAGAGGGATTCTCGCGCTTGTCAGAGAATCAATCACCACCTCCATCCGTTTTTTCCCGCCCGCTTCCTTCCCGCCCGCTTCGGATTCCCGCCGGACGTCCAGGACACCCGCGCCTTGCGGATCCGACCCGGCGACGCATCCGCGGAAATCCCGGATGGTCAGATGCGGTCCTGGAGATTCCCGGCCGCTGGCATCTCCCGCTCCCCCAGTCTCTGCAGCACTTCGCCGATCAGGTAAACGGATCCGGTCACCAACACCGGGTCGCGGCCCGGCGGGAGGTCGATCCGGTCTCCGCCGGGAAAGATGCGCCCGACGGCGGAGTCGATCACCTCGCCCCGGAAGCCGGCGGGCAGGCTGTCCCGCATCTCCCGAAAGGAGCTGGCCCTCGGCTGGGAAGGGCGCACCAGATGGATGCGCCGGGCGAACGGCGCGACCACCGCCAGCACCGCGCGCGCCCGCTCCAGCCCGAGGCTCCCCACGATCACATCCAGGTTCCCGTCCGGCCCGCCGAAGCGGGTGCGGAGGTTCGCCTCCAGCTCGCGCGCCCCCTCGGGATTGTGGGTGCAGTCGAAAAGCACCCGCCGCCCGCCGACGGCCCGCTCCTCCCATCGTCCGGCCCATACGACGGCCCGGAAGGCGCGATCGACCGTTGACGCTTCCAACGGGAACTTTGCCGCGATCGCCTCGAGAGCCGTCCGGGCGGTCGCCGCGTTCCACCGCTGGAATCCGCCGGCCAGGTTGGTCTCCGGCAGGGAATCCGGCGAAAACCGGTCCGCCACCGAGGTCAGGGGGGCGCCCATCGCTTCGGCCGTCCGCCGGATGACCCTCTCCGCCCCCGGGGGGACGCGACCCATCACGACGGGCACGCCCGGCTTGATGATGCCGGACTTCTCCGCGGCGATCTGCTCGAGCGTGTCGCCGAGGATGTCCGTGTGATCCAGTCCGATCGAGGTGATGACCGAGACCTCCGGGACCACCACGTTGGTCGCGTCAAGGCGGCCGCCCAGGCCGACCTCGAGCACCGAGCAATCGACCGGAACGGCGGCGAAGCGGCGGAAAGCCATCATCGTCATGAACTCGAAAAAGCTGGGATACTCCGGATCCGACTCGTCGGCCAGGCCGAGCGCCGCCGCGCGCAGGGCGGCGGTCATCTCCGCGATCGCCCCCTCGGGCAGGGGCGCCCGGTCGATCTGTATCCGCTCGCCGAGGTGAACGAGATGCGGCGAGGTATAAAGCCCCGTCCGGAAGCCGCCCGCCCGCAAGGCGGCTTCGATGAGGGCGCAGACGGAGCCCTTGCCGTTGGTGCCGGCCACATGGATGCAGGGAACGGCCCTTTCCGGATGCCCGCACGCCGCGGCGAACCGGATCATCCGGTCCAGGCCGTACCGCGACCCCCGGTTCCGCAGGGCGTAGAGAAAACGGATGGTCTCCCCGAAGTCCTCCGTCTCGGTTCTGGTGGTGGTGGTTCGCATCCGGCGGCAGACAATCGGCGCCGGACTGCCCCGCGTCAAGCCCCCCAGACTCCTTCCGGGATCAGCCTTCCGCCGGAGGCCTCGATTCGGCGGAGGTCCATCTCGTAGGTCCAGACGCACCCGAGCGCCTCCCCGCCAGGATCGAACGCTTCGGTGCGGCGCCGGTTGTACTCGTTCCGGTCCTCGGCCCGCCCCGGCTCGAAGCCCTCGAGTCGGTCGATCCCGCGCAACACCTCCGGGCCCGCCAGATCCAAAACGACTCCGCGGACCCATTCCGTGCCTCCGATCCGGAGCGCCGGGTAGCCGGCATCGAGATCGTAGAGCCGCCCGCGCACCCGGGCCCCGCGGACCGTCCGCACGCGGCCCGCGCAAAACCGGGGCCAATAGAGCCCGCCCGGCTTCAGCGTGCCATAGACGAAGACCCGCGGATCGTCGAACCAATCAATCGGGATCGTAACCGGCATCCTCCGCCGCTTCATTCGACAGATCAATTTCGGCGGCCAACGGGTCCGCGTCCTCGTCGCCGTCGAGAACGGCCGCGACCGGCCCCACTTCGGGACCCGCTTCCGGTTCGTTCCGGCTGCTCGAAACGCATCCCGCCGCAAGCAATGCGAAGGCTGCGAGCCACACTGCGTCTCGGATGAATCTACCCGGCGAAAAGATCATAGGAGTTATCCCGACGACCTCCGGCGCCGGTGTCGAGCATCAACTTCGCGATTCATGGGGCCGGCGAACCCGCGCCGGATCGGCCGGATCGTCCACACGCTCCCCGCGTCGCCCGAAGCCGTCGGGGATGTCTTTTCCCCAGGCTGTTCCGGGTTGGACGACTGAAGTCATCCAACTACCCGGCGACCACGGCGCGGCACCCACTCCGACGCGGCAGGCTGAAGCCTGGACACCGAACCTTCCTTCCCCGCTGCGCGGGTATGGTGTCCAGCCTTCAGGCTGCTCCCCCCGCGCCGTACCGGTGGAAGACACCCACTCCGACGCGGCAGGCTGAAGCCATGCCCCCGGCGGGCGGGGCTCAGCGCCGGTCGGCCCGGCGGATGAGCCACAGGCCGATTCCTCCGTATAGCAGATTGGGCAGCCAGATCAGGATCTCGGGATGAACGGACGGTCGGTCGCCGAACCACGTGGCCGCCGTGACCAGAAAATAGTAGAACAGCGCGAGGGCCAGGGCGATGCCGAGATTGGCGAGGGTCTCCTTGCGGCCGACCCGTATCCCGAGGGGCACCGCCACGACCACGAGGGCCAGGACGGAGACCGACATGGCGAAATTCTGCTGGATCTGGACTTTGTACACCAGCGCCCGCTCGGGATCGTCGCGGATTCTCTCCCGCAGCTCGGAATAGGTCAGGTAGGATGGTTTCAGGGTGTATTTCGACGTCCGGTTCAGAAGCGCGTCCAGTTCGAGGCGGATGGGAAACTCCTCGAAGGCCACCATGGCCCCGATCTCCGGCGGCCGCCCGTAGCGGGTGTTGGGCGCGCGCTCCTCGAAGGTGCCTCCGCGGAGTGTCAGCCGCAGGTCGCCCTCCTCCCGGAGAAAGCGGATCTCCGCCGTGTCGGCCCGGATGAAAAGGGTGACCTTCCCGTCGCCGTCCGTCTGCCACACCCGGAAGCCCCGCATCTCGTCGCCCGCGCGCTCCTCGACGAAGATCACATAGCCGGGAAAATCGCGGATGAAGCGGCCCGTCTTGAAAAACCGGAGGGGATCCTCTTCGAGGCTGTTCGCCAGCCGGTCGCGGTAGGCCCATTTGTTGCGGGGGCCGATTTCGTTGTTGAACCAGGCGGAGAGGACGCAGCCGAGGAGGGCGAGCAGGAAGACGGGCCGGCCGATCGAGGCGACGCTCATGCCCGCGGCCTTCATGGCGAGGATCTCCCGGGTCGATGACAGGCGGCCGAGAGCGAGGAGGATCCCGGCCAGGAATCCGAGCGGGAGGGCGTAGAGGGCGACGTAGGGAACCATCAGCCAGAGGATCTGCAGGAAAAACGGCAGGGAGATCTGGCCCTCCAGCAGAAGGGCGACCGCTTTCTTCACCGCGTTGCCGGTCAGGAAGACGAAGACGAACACGGAGACCGCCCCGAGGACGAAGACGCAGACCTCGAGGAGAACGTAGCGGTGGAGCCGACCCAGCATTCTACCTACTCGCTCCGCCGGCCGGGATCAGCCGCCGAACTTGGCCCACATGCGCCGCAGACGCCGGCATTCGTCCGCGGCCTCCGCGCTGGTCGATAGAGCGACCCGGATCCCGAGAAGGCCGTCGAGGAATCCGAGCCGGAGAAAATAACCCCTGACAAAACAACCGAACCAGCGGCCCATCTGGTCGATGAACGTCGCCCTGCGCCCGTCGCGGAAGGCCTGGGCCGCCCAGAGTTTGGCGTAGCGGGCGGCGCGTTCCCTCCGGTCCCTCCAATCGCGATAGCTGTAGTGGTCGAGCCGCGACAGGAACCGCCCGACCCCACCCTCGACCCGGACCGATTCGTGTACGTCGCGCTCGTCCAGGATCCAGGCGGTCCGGCGGAAGAAACGCAGGTTCCAGTCCGGATACCAGAGCCCGTGCCGCACCCTCCTGTTTCCGATGTGGTTGATCCGGTTGATCTGGTAGCCATCGACGTCGGGATCGGCCCGGGCGCAGTTGCGAATTTCCGCGAGCAGCCCGTCCGAAAGCACCTCGTCGGCGTCGAGCCAGAGAATCCACGGGCGGGTGGCGGCCTCGAAGAGCTTCCTCCGGGTCGGGCCGAAGCCGTTCCACGGCTCCTCGATGACCCGGGCGCCCCACTCCGAGGCGATCTTCGCGGTCGCGTCGGAGCTTCCCGAATCGAGGACGATCACCTCGTCGAACTCCCGCAAGGGCGCGAGGCACCGGGGGAGATTCTCCTCCTCGTCCTTGGCGAGGATGCAGACGGAGGCGTTGATCCCACTCACGGCGAGAGCCGGGTTCGTATGAAATCCCGGATCGCCTCGGGTTCCGGATCAAGGGGATATCGGATGATCGGACGTTCCTTCAACGCCTCGAGCGAGGGATGGGTGGCCGGGAACCCGAGGGCGGCCTCGATCGTCTCGGGGAACTTGGCCGGATGAGCGGTCGCGAGGACCACCGTCTCCTCCTCCGGGCGCGGCTCCCACGCGAATCCGCAGGCCGTGTGCGGATCGACCACGTAGCCGAACCGGTCGTACACGCGGCGGATCACGCCGGGGATGGCCTCGTCCCCGGTCGCGGTGCTGGCGAATCCGGCGCCCTCCGGATGCGGCAGATCGACCGCGCCCCCGGCGGCGAGAACGCCCATCCAGGAGGCGACCCGGGCGCAGTCGCCCCCGGTGCGGAAGTAGAGGAAACGCTCGAAGTTCGAAGCGGCCTGGATGTCCATCGACGGAGCCAGGCTCGGATGGACGGCTCCCGCCTCGTAGTGTCCCGTGGAAAAAAAGCGGTGGAGGATGTCGTTGCGGTTCGTGGCCACGACGAATCCGGCGGCCGGCATGCCCATGCGGGCGGCCATCCAGCCGGCGAGAATGTTGCCGAAGTTGCCGGTCGGAACGACGAAGCGGACGGCTCCGCGCCGCTCCCGCGGCAGTCGGAGGCTCGCGAAGATGTAGTAGGCGCACTGGGCGAGAATCCGGGCGAGGTTGATCGAATTGACGGCCGAGAGCCCCACCTCCCCGCGGAAGGCCGAATCGCCGAAGACCTTCTTGAGGGCCGCCTGGGCGTCGTCGAAGGTGCCGCGGATGGCGAGGGGGAAGACGTTGGCCGCGCCGGTGCAGGCCATCTGCCGCTCCTGCAGGGGCGAGACCCGCCCGTCCGGATACAGGATGAACAGGGTGACCCCGTCCTGTCCCAGCAGGCCGTGGATCGCGGCCGCCCCGGTGTCGCCCGAGGTCGCCCCGAGCACGGCGATGGGACGCCCGCTCCGGGCGATCTGCCGGCCGTAGAGCTGCCCGAGCCACTGGAGGGCGAAGTCTTTGAAGGCCAGCGTCGGCCCGTGGTACAATTCGAGGACGGAGGTCCGCCCGTCCAACCGCCGGAGCGGCGCGATCTCCGGGTGGTCGAAGGTGGAAAGGGAGCGGTCAACCGTCTCCCGCAGCTCGGCCGGACCGGTATCCGTCGCGAAGACCGAGAAGAACCGGAAACACAGCTCCGGGTACGGCAGGCCTTCCCACGAGGCGATCTCCCGCGAGAGATCCGGCAGGTTCTCCGGGACGAACAGACCGCCGTCCGGCGCCAGGCCCGTGGCGACGGCCCGCTGGAACGGGACGGGATCGACGCCGCCTCTGGTGGAGATGAAGTTCATGGATTGGTGGAGCGGTGGAGTGTCCGAGTGCCTCACCCGGCGGGCGCCGCGCCGACCCTGCCCAGGTCGAAAACCTCGTGGAGGGTCCGCAGGGCCTCCTCGGCGTCGTCGATGGAGATGACGACCGAGATCTTGATCTCGGAGGTGCTGATCATCTGGATGTTGATCTTCCGGTTGGCGAGCGCGCCGAAGAGCTTGCCGGCCACGCCCGTGTGGGAGCGCATCCCCACGCCGACGGCGGAGAGTTTGGCGATGCGGTCGTGGGTCTCGATCCGGGCGTCGGGGAAATCCTCCTTCAGCACCTTGACCGCGTTCTCCGCGCGGAAGGCGTCCTCCTCCGGCACGGTGAAGGTGAGGTTGGCCCGGCCCTCGCGGCCGAGATTCTGCACGATCATATCGACCAGAACCCCCTCGTCGGCGAGGGCCTGGAAGATACGAGCCGCCGTCCCGGGCCGGTCCGGGATGTCGCTGACGACGATTTTGACCTGATTCCGGTCGAGAGCGACGCCGCTGACGGCGACATCCTCCATGGAGACGACTTCTTCTTTCACGATGGTCCCTGGTTTGTCATTGAAGCTGGAGCGTACTTCGAAGCGCACCCCGAATTTCTGGGCCAACTTGACGGCCCGGGTCTGCATGACCTTCGAGCCGCTGCTGGCCAGTTCGAGCATTTCCTCGTAGGAAATCCGGTCGAGCCTGCGGGCGTCGGGCACGATCCGGGGATCGGCCGTGAAGACCCCCTCCACGTCGGTGAAGATCTGGCACAGGTCGGCCTTCAGGGCGGCGGCGATGGCAATGGCGCTCAGGTCGGAGCCCCCGCGGCCGAAGGTGGTCGTCTGCCCGTCCACATTCGCGCCCTGGAAGCCCGCGACGATGACCACGTTGCCCCCGCGCAGCTGCTCGTCGATGTCGCCGCCGGAGATCTCCAGAATCCGCGCCCGGGTGTGGGAGGGATCGGTGATGATGCCGGCCTGGGCGCCGGTCCGCGACACGGCGGGCACCCCGATCGCGTCGAGGGCCATGGCGACGAGGGCGATGGTCTCCTGCTCCCCGACGGCGAGCAGGAGATCCATCTCGCGGTCGTTCGGATTGGGGTTGAGCGCCCTCGCCCGGGAGATCAGCTCGTTCGTCACCCCGGACCGGGCGGACACCACGACGACGATCTCGTCCCCCCCGGACCGGGCGGCGGCGATGCGGTCGGCGACCTTGCGGATCCGGTCCACGTCGCCGACCGAGGTTCCCCCGTATTTTTGCACGATTCTCATTTCCGGAGGACGGACGGGCTCATTCTGGATCGAGGATGGGGCATACGAGGATATTGCCGAGAACGGACTCTCCGCCAGCGACTCCGTCGAGGGCCGCGCGCAGATCCTTCTCGGAGCATTCGTGGGTGACGAGGACGAGGGAGGCGGTGCCCTCCTCCCCGTGGTAGCGCTGGATCACGGTCGCGATGCTGATGCCCTGCCGGGAAAAGGCGCCGGCCACCTCGGCGAGCACCCCGGGCCGATCCGCAACCGTGAGCCGGATGTAATACTCCTGGATCACGCATTCGAGGCCGGCCACGCCCACCGCGTCCCCCGCCCGGCGCGAGCGCGAGCGCGGATGCGAACCGGCGACCAGGGCGCGCCCGGCATCGACCAGATCGGAAACCACCGCGCTGGCGGTCGGATCCTGGCCGGCGCCCCGCCCGATCAGGACGGTCGGCCCGGAGAGATCGCCCTCGAGGCGCACGGCGTTGTAGGCGTCGTCCACATCGGCCATGAGCGAGGCGATCGGAACGAGGGTCGGCCGGACGGCGAGGAAAACCCGCCCCCCGGCCCCGGCCCGGACGACGCTCCCGATCAGCTTGATCCGGTGACCCAGCTCGCGGGCGAAACGCATGTCGGCGAGGCTCACCCCGCGGATGCCCTCGACGATCATGTCGGCGGTCGGCACCCAGAGGCGGTGGGCGAGCCAGGCGAGGACGACCACCTTGTGGGCCGCATCCCACCCGTCGAGATCGAGCGACTCGTCGGCCTCGACGTAGCCGAGGCGGCGCGCCTCGCCCAGGACCTGCTCGAAGCCCGCCCCGTCGCGCTCCATCTTGGTCAGGATGAAGTTCGAAGTCCCGTTCAGGATACCGAAAATCCGGTCGAAGCGGTTGACCACCAGCCCCTCGCGGAGGGTCTTGATGACCGGAATACCCCCGGCCACGCTCGCCTCGAAGAAAAGCCGCCCGCCCCCGGCCGCGGCCGCCTCCATCAGCTCCCCCCCGTGCCCGCAGAGAAGGGCCTTGTTGGCGGTCACGACCGTCTTCCCGGCGGCCAGGGCCGCACGGGTCCATTCGAGAGCCCCGGTGGTGCCGCCGGCCAGCTCGCAGATCACGGGAATGTCCGGATCGCCGACGACGGCCATGGGATCCTCCGTCAACAAACCGGGCCGCACGGCGACCTCCCTCTCGCGCGAGCGGTCGCGCACCGCGACCGCCGCGATCCGCAGCGGCGCGCCGACATCCTCGGCCAGCTCGCTCCCGCGGGCCTCGAGGTGCTTCCACACCCCCTGCCCGACCGTCCCGAACCCGATCAATCCGACCGGTATCTCTTTCCTCGCGCCATTCATAGTCTCACTTTCCGGAAGAGCCGGTGAACCTGTGTTCCCGCCCCTTCCATAAACGAACGAGATTGGAACGATGCCTCGCGACAATCAAGACGGCAATCACCCCCGCGAAGACGGTCAGGGCGGGCGACCCCACCCCCTTCCATTCGTGGAGCAGCCAGGCGGCGAGCGGCAGGGAGACCGCGAAGAGGATGGAGGCGAGGGACACGAACCGGCTCAGGCGGAAGGCGATCCCCCACACGACCAATCCGCACAGGAGGACGAGCGGCATCAGCGCGAGCAGGGCCCCCATCGTGACGGCGACGCCCTTGCCGCCGCGGAAGCCGATGAAGACCGAGCAACTGTGCCCGAGCACCGCCCCGGCGGCCCCGGCGATCCCGCCCGCGTCCGAGGCCAGCCAGAGCCCGATCCCGGCGGCGGCCGTCCCCTTCAGGAAGTCGAGGGCGAAGACCAGGTTCCCCGCCTTCCGCCCGAGAACGCGTTTGACGTTCGTCGCCCCCGGATTGCCGCTCCCCTCGTTCAGGATATCGACACCGCGCGACCGGGCGATCCACACGGCGAACGACAGCGACCCGAGGAGATACCCTCCGGCCAGGGAGAACAGAAGCGGGGGCAGGAGGGCCATCGGCGGCGGCCGTTACAGGTGGATGACCTTGAACTTCTCGATCCCCGGATGCTCGCTGATGAGTTTCCGCGTCTCGGTCGAAGGGGCCGAATCCAGCTCGTAAACGCTCACCGCGTAGCCCTCACCGCTGTCCCGGCTGAGCGAAAGGTTCGCGATGTTGACCCCGTCCTTGTCGAGCGCCGTTCCGATGAAGCCGACGATTCCGGGCACATCCTTGTTCTTCAGGACGAGAAGGGTTCCGGTGGTGTTGACCTCCAGCCCGTGGCCGTCGATCGAGACGATCCGCGGCTCCTGGCGCAGCCCGAAAAGACTGCCCGCGGCCGTGCGGGTCTTGCCGGAGTCCTCGACGGCCTCGACCTCGATCAGCTCCGTGTAGCCGCAGTCCTTGTTGCTCTTGGTGACACCGACCTCGATCCCGAGACCGGCCAGCTTCTTCGGGGCGTTCACGTCGTTGACGCCCTCGCCGGAGATGTGGCGGAGGTAGCCCCGCTGGATCGCGCGCGAGAGGGGGATGGCGTCGAGATCGACGATCTTCCCGAAGTAGGTGATCCGCAGCTTCTCGACGGTTCCGCTGCTGAGCTGCTGGACGAAAGCGCCCAGCTTCTCCCCCAGCTCGAGATACGGGGCGAGCATCTGAAGATCGCGCGGATCGACGGTCGGCATGTTGATCGCGTTGCGCACCATGCCGCCGACGAGGGCTTCGTGGATGTTCCGGGCGATCTCGATGCCGACGTTCTCCTGCGCCTCGCGGGTCGATGCCCCGAGGTGCGGGGTCAGGACCAGCGAATCGATCTTCCGCAGCCCGCTATCCGCGTCCAGCGGCTCGGACTCGTAAACGTCGAGCCCGGCGGCGGCCACCTTGCCGCTGCGAAGGCCCTCGGCGAGAGCGGCCTCCTCGATGATTCCGCCCCGGGCGCAGTTGAAGAGGCGGACGCCGTCCTTCATCCGGGCGATGGCCTCCGCGTCGATCATGTGGCGGGTCTCCTCCGTCAGCGGCATGTGGACGGTGATGTAATCGGCCCGCTCGCAGAGCATCTCGAACGGGAGCATCTCGACGCCGAGGGCCTCGGCGCGGCTCCTGGTCAGGAACGGATCGTAGGCGAGCACCCTCATGCCGAAGGCGATCGCGCGCTTGGCGACCTCGGTCCCGATCCGGCCCATGCCGCAGATCCCGAGTTCCTTCCCCATCAGTTCCGAGCCGGTCAGGATCTTCCGGTCCCAGCGCCCCTCCTTCATCGAGCGGTCGGCGCGGGCGACCGGCCGGGCGCCGCAGAGGATGTGGGTGAAGGTCAGCTCGGCCGTGGCGATGGTGTTGCCGCCGGGCGTGTTCATCACGATGATCCCCCGGTCGGTCGCCGCCTCGATGTCGATGTTGTCCACACCGACCCCGGCCCGGCCCACGACCTTCAGTTTCGGCGCCGCCGCGATGACTTCGGCGGTGATCCGGGTCTCCGAACGCACGGCGACCGCATCCACATCCGCCACCCGTTCGAGGATTTCTTCGGGCGGGGACCCGTAGGCCTCCACCACTTCACAGTCCGGCTGACGGCGCAGGAACTCGACTCCCGTGGGAGAGATTTTGTCTGCTATCAATACTTTCATTAAGCGTGAAAGCCGTACACGGCCGCCGACGACAATGCAACCCCGCAGAACGAATCCCGCTGCCGTCAATCACCAAGGCTAATTTTTCGGTGTTGCCACGAGAACAATCCTAATACTTTATGCCCCTTTTCCCGGCCCATGATGGAAACTCCCCTTTTCTGGATCACTCCCGCCGCCTCCGTCTCGGCTCTCCTGTTCGCCTGGCTTTTTTTCCGGAACATGCGATCCCATCCGGAAGGGAACGAGGCCATGCGCGAGATCGCCCGGCACGTCCGGGTGGGAGCCATGGCGTATCTCCGGCAGCAGTACAAGGTCGTCGGCTTTTTCTTCGGAGCCATATTCCTCCTCTTTCTCCTGCTCGCCCACGGCCTCGGTCTGCAGAACCAGTGGGTGCCCTTCGCCTTCCTGACGGGTGGCTTCTTTTCCGGACTGGCGGGCTACTTCGGCATGAAAACCGCGACATCCGCCTCGGCGCGGGTGGCCCAGGCGGCCAAGGAGTCGCTCGACAGCAGCCTCAAACTCGCTTTCCGCAGCGGAGCGGTCATGGGTCTGGTCGTGGTGGGGCTGGCGCTTCTGGACATATCGATCTGGTTTCTGATCCTCAACCGGTTCATCGAAGGCGCCACTCCGCAGGAGAAGCTGACCATCCTGACGACCACCATGCTGACCTTCGGCATGGGGGCTTCGCTCCAGGCGCTTTTCGCCCGGGTCGGCGGCGGCATCTTCACGAAAGCGGCCGATGTCGGGGCGGACCTCGTCGGAAAGGTCGAGGTCGGCATACCCGAGGACGACCCGCGCAATCCCGCCACCATCGCCGACAACGTCGGGGACAACGTCGGCGATGTCGCCGGAATGGGAGCGGACCTCTACGAATCCTACTGGGGCTCGATCATCGCGGCCGCCGCGCTCGGGGCGGCGGCTTTCGCCGGCGCCGACAGCGTGACCCAGTTCAAGGCGGTCGTCGCCCCCATGATCATCGCCGGAATCGGCACCCTGGTTTCCATCGCGGGCATCTACCTGGTCCGCGCCAGACCTGGGGCCAGCCAACGCCAGCTCATGGGCTCGCTCGGGAAGGCCGTCAACCTGAGTTCGCTCCTCATCGTCTTGCTGTCCTTCGTGGCCCTCCGCGCGCTCGACCTGCCGAACTCGACCGGGATATGGGGGGCGATCGTCGCCGGCCTCGCGACCGGCCTGATCATCGGGAAATCGACGGAATACTATACGAGCCACGAGTTCCGCCCGACCCGCGGCATCGCTTCCTCGGGCCGGACGGGTCCGGCCACGGTTATCATCTCCGGGCTCGGCGTCGGCTTTGTGTCCACCGTGATCCCCGCCCTCGCGATCATTGCGGGAGCCACCTTCGCCTACGGGTTCGCCTCCGGGGAGTGGAGCTTTTCCCCAGCGGGCCTCGGCGAGGGTCTCTACGGGATCGGAATCGCCGCGGTCGGAATGCTCTCCACCCTGGGCCTGACCCTCGCGACCGACGCCTACGGCCCGATCGCCGACAACGCCGGCGGCAATGCCGAAATGTGCGGCCTCGGCCCCGAGGTCCGCGCCCGGACCGACACCCTCGACGCCCTCGGCAACACCACCGCCGCCACGGGCAAGGGGTTCGCGATCGGATCGGCCGCCCTCACCGCGCTGGCCCTCCTCGCCTCCTACGTGGAGGTGTTGAAGATCGCCATCGGCCGCCTCGTTTCCGGCGGGCGCGAATTCGTCTTTCCCGACGGCTCCCCGGCCGGCGCCGCCGAGGCCGTCCTCTCACTGGATCTGATCGATTTCATGCAGCGGTTCGGGGTCACCCTGATCAATCCGAAGGTGCTTCTCGGAATCTTCCTCGGGGCGATGGTCGCGTTTCTCTTCTGCGGCCTGACGATGAACGCCGTCGGGCGGGCGGCCCGGAAGATGGTCGAGGAGGTGCGGCGGCAGTTCCGGGAAACGGCGGGGATTCTGACCGGGAAGGCCCAGCCCGACTACGCGCGCTGCGTCGCGATCTCCACCGTCGGCGCCCAGCGTGAAATGATCGCGCCCTCGTTTGTGGCCGTGCTGGTCCCCGTCGCCGTCGGATTCCTCTTCGGGGTGCCGGGGGTCTTCGGTCTCCTCGCCGGAAGCCTCTCGACGGGCTTCGTGCTGGCGGTGTTCATGGCGAATTCCGGCGGTGCCTGGGACAACGCGAAAAAGTACGTCGAAGAGGGGAACCATGGCGGAAAAGGCGGCGACGTCCACAAGGCCACCGTCATCGGCGATACCGTCGGAGACCCCTTCAAGGACACCTCGGGTCCGTCCCTGAACATCCTCATCAAGCTCATGAGCATGGTCTCGATCGTGACGGCGGGGGTCACCGTGGCCTATGATCTGTTTTGAGCGCGACGTCCGCCGGGCAGGGCCCGATGGCCGCGGCGCGCGGCGGCCCTACTCCCGCGAAAGGGCCTCGACCACATCGAGCCGGGCCGCCTTGAAGGCGGGGTAGATCCCCGCGGCCACGCCTACGATCATGCTGAAGGCGAACCCGGCGACCAGCGCCCATTCCACGAGGAGCACCCGCCCGCCGAGTTCCTCCGGGACGATGCCGTTGAGCAGATCGATCAGTCCGACGGATGCCAGCAGGCCGATGAATCCCCCGATCAATCCGATCATCACGGCTTCCGAGAGAAATTGGGCGAAGATGTCGATGGGCCGGGCGCCGACCGCCTTGCGCACGCCCACCTCCCGGATGCGTTCGTTGAGCGAGGCAAGCATGACGTTCGTGATCCCGAGGCCCCCGACCAGGAGGGTGATCGCCGCGACGCCCCCGAGCGAATACAGGAATGAGCGCTGCATCGTCCGCAACTCCGCCAGCTCCTCCTCGCGGTTGCGCACCTCGAAATCCTCGATTCCATTATGGGTGACCCGCAGGACATTGGCCACATGCGCCTCCAGCGAGGGGAGATCCGACACGTCGCGGGCGTTCACCACCAGGTCGCTGACCTTTTCGTTCGCACGGTCGAACCGTTCGACGGCGGTCGTGATGGGGATGTAGGACAACCGGTTCCGCCAGTGCCACATGGAGGCGCCCGGATCGAGTTTGGTGACACCGATCACGGTGAATGTTCTTCCGCGGATGGCCAGAGTCTCGCCGACGGCTTCGCCCTTCGGGAACAGGCCCATCTTCAGGGCCGGCGAGATGACCACGACCGACTTGCGGTAGAGAACGTCGAGACTGGCGATGAAGCGCCCCCCGTCCTTCACGCGGATATCCTCCGCAAGGGCCGTCTCGGGTGTGACAGCCTCGAAGGGGCCGAACTGGAACCCCTGGCTGGAGCGCGCCGGCATCCAGGAAAGCCGGATCGACGCGGCGACGTAGTCGGCCAACGGCAGGGTTTCCCGAAGGACCAGATAGTCCGTGATCGTGCGGCCTTCGGAAAGGAAGGCCTTCGGCCTCTGCTCCTCGGGCGGTTCGGAATCGGCCACCTCCAGGCGCTTCAGGCCGCCGGAAGCCTCGAACGACTCCCGGAACTGCACCATCATCCCCTGGACCAGGCCGATCATCGCGACCAGGGCCGCCACACCGAGGATGATTCCGGTCATGGAAAGGAGCGTACGGAACTTGTGGGCCCATATCTCCACGAAACCCTGCAGGATTCCCGCGAGCAGGTTCATCGCCGTTCCTCCCTCCGGATCTTTCCGTCCCGCATGTAAACGATCCGCCGGGCGTGCCCGGCGACCTCCATGTCGTGCGTGACCATGACGATGGTCATCCCTTCGCAGGCGAGTTCGCCGAGGAGATCCAGCACCTTCCCGACGTTCGCCGAATCGAGCGCACCGGTCGGCTCGTCGGCGAGAATAAGCTTGGGCCGGTTGATCAGCGCCCGCGCGATCGACACGCGCTGGCGCTCTCCCCCCGAGAGCTGGGCGGGCCGGTTCCGCAGGCGGTGCCCCATGCCCACCCGCTCCAGCGCCTGCCGGGCGCGCTCCCGGCGCTTCGGAATCCGTTCGTGCCGGTAGATGCAGGGCAGGAGAACGTTGTCGAGCACGGACAGACGCGGCAACAGATTGAAGGACTGGAAGACGAAGCCGAGCGCGTGGGAGCGGTACCACGCCCGCCGGGGCTCCTTCAAGCGCCCCGCTTCGACACCGTCGAAAAGAAGGCTCCCGGAGGTCGGCGAATCCATGAACCCGAGAAGATGCATCAACGTGCTCTTCCCGGAGCCCGAAGGCCCGAGAATCGCCAGAAACTCGTCCCTCTCGATCACGAGATCGACGTTGTCCAGCGCACGGACCGTCTCGCTCCCCATGCGGTAGTGGCGGCTCACGCCTTTCAGCTCGAACAAGGCCATCAGCCGTCCGTTTGCGCGGGATCCGGGCGCTTCAGCGAAAGGACATCGCCCGGTTCGACACCGCTGGTGATCTGGATCTTCTGGAGATCGTCGATCCCGGTCTCGACGACCCGGCGCCTGACCCGCCCGGTCTCGTCCACCCGGTAAACGACTTTCTCCCCCCTTTCGGTGAAGACGGCGGACATCAGCACGACCGGCACGTCCTCGGCGACTTTCACCGGTAGGCTCACGTTCGCGCTGATCCCCGGCAGCACGCGCTCGTCGGGAGCATCGAAGGAGATGTGCAGGCGGAAGAGCCGCTGGCCCCCCTCCTCCCTGGCATAGGGAAACTTCCGCGAGACCTCGCCGGAAAACTCCTCGTCGGGCAGCGCGTCGAAGGTGATCCGGGCGGGCATTCCCTCCGTTACCCTGCCGATATCCAGCTCGTTGACATCGATCCGGATGAACAGGCGGTCAAGGTTGTTGATCCGCATCAACTGGGTGCCCTCGTTCACGGATGTCGCTCCGGTGATCACCTGCCCCTCGTTCAATTCCATCTCGGTGATGATGCCCTCGTGGGGTGCGCGGATCGTCGTCTTGTCGAGATTATCGCGGGCCTTCTCAAGGCGGGCCTGGCGCACCTCCAGCTCGATCTCCGTCAGTTCGAAGGCGATCCGGGTGTCCATGAATGTCTTTTCCTGGATATGTCCCTCCTCGAACAGCTCCTTCTCCCGCTCGTAATTCCACCGGGCCTGCTCGACCTGCAGCTCGAGGGACTGGAAATTCCGCTCGGCCTCGCGCAGTTCGGTCAGGAGCGAGGCCTGGTCCAGCTCGATGAGCTTCTGGTCCGCCCCGACCCTTTCTCCGTCCTCGACGAAAATCCTCGCGATCCGTCCCGAAATTTCCGAGCGCACCGCCGAAGACTTGACCGGGCGCACCTCTCCGGAGGCCTCCACCACTTCCTCGATCGTGCCGGTCTCCACGGTAATCTTTGTGTCCGGCGCCAATGCGACCGACTCGTCCCCATCGTCCGCAAGCCGTTCGACCAGCCACCACCCCCCCCCGCC
>JBKHCX010000049.1:0-16281 GCA_046541615.1 Puniceicoccaceae bacterium | reverse complement strand
CCCGCGGCGTCGTGTTCGTGTTGGGATACGGAATGGGCGGGTGGTTAGCGGTGGACAGGAGTGTCCACCCTCCGGGCGCGGGGGGGGGCGGGACACTCCTGTCCCGCGGCGCCGGATTCGTGTTGGGATACGGAATGGGTGGGTGGTTAGCGGTGGACAGGAGTGTCCGCCCTCCGGGCGCGGGGGGGGGCGGGACACTCCTGTCCCGCGGCGTCGTGATCGGCGTCGGATACGGAATGGGTGGGTGGTCAGGGGTGGACAGGAGTGTCCACCCTCCGGGCGGCCCGATCCTGCCGAACGCGAAGAGCTTCCATCACCGTTCCACGCGGCCGGGGTTGCATCCGCCCCGGCCCTCCCCGGCCTCCCCGGCGTTTCCGGGGTTGAGTTTCGGCCAAGGTGGGGATTCGCTATCGGGCATCGATGAAAAAGTTCTACGTCACGACCGCGATCGACTATGCGAACGGGCTTCCCCACCTGGGGCATGCCTACGAAAAGGTGCTGGCCGATGTGATCGCCCGGAGCCGCCGGATGGCGGGCCGGGAGGTCTTCTTCCTGACCGGCATGGACGAGCACGGCCAGAAGGTGCAGCAGTCGGCCCGGAAACAGGGCGTGGAGCCGATCGAGTTCACCGACCGGCTCGCCGGTCATTTCCAGGGCCTGTGCCGGGATCTTTCGATCTCGAACGACGATTTCATCCGGACGACGGAGGAGCGGCACCGGCGCGTGGTCCGGGATCTGCTGCAACGCCTCTACGACGCCGGGGAGATCTACGAGGCCGAGCACTCCGGGTTCTACAGCACCCGCGCGGAGCAATTTGTTCTCGAGAAAGACAAGGTGGACGGCCGTTGGCCGGAGGAATTCGGCGAGGTCCAGGAGATCCGCGAGCGGAACTACTATTTCCGGCAGAGCGCCTACCAGGATTGGCTGATCGGGTTCCTGCGGGATCATCCCGATTTCATCTACCCGCGTTTCCGGCTGAGCCAGGTGCTGGAGTTCCTGAAGGAGCCGCTGAACGACTTGTGCGTTTCCCGCCCGGTGGAACGCCTGAGCTGGGGCATTCCGCTGCCCTTCGACGAGAATTTCGTGACCTACGTCTGGTTCGACGCGCTGACGAACTACATTACCGCGGCGGGCTACGGCACCGGCCGGTTCGACGAGGTGTGGCCGGCCGACTGCCATGTGATCGGAAAGGACATACTGCTGCCCCCCCACGCCGTTTACTGGCCGATCATGCTCCACGCCTGCGGAATCGAACCGCCGAAGCACCTTCTCGTGCATGGCTGGTGGACCCTGTCGGGCTCGAAAATGTCGAAGAGCGCGGGCCAGGTGGTCGATCCCCTCGCGCTGATCGAGCGGTTCGGCGCGGACGCGTTCCGCTACTTCGTCATGCGGGAGATGACGGTGGGGCAGGACAGCGATTTTTCGGAGGAGTTGTTCTTCGCCCGCTACAACGGCGAACTGGGCAACGATCTCGGGAATCTGCTGAGCCGGCTGCTCAACATGGGCGCGCGTTACGCGGGCGGCGAGGTCCCGGCGGTCACCGTGGAGGAGGAGCCCGAGACCGCCTTGATGGCGAAGTGGAGGGAGGTGTGGCCGGGCGTCCGCAGTGATTACGAGGGGTTCCTGTTCCATTCGGCCCTCGAGTCGGTGTTTGATTTCGTGAAGGCGATCAACCGCTACGCCGAACAGCGCGCGCCGTGGAAGCTGGCGAAATCCGACTCCCCGGAGGACCGGAAGCTCCTCGAGACCTCGCTCGGGGTGATGGCCGAGGGCCTGCGCCTCGCCGCCGGAGCGCTCGTCCCGGTCACTCCGGGGGTCAGCGCGACCATCCTCGACCGCATCGGGGCGGAGGCGATCGACCGCTGGGATGATCGCATGGACTGGGGGCGCTCGCTCGCCGGCCGGCGCCTGGGCGGGAAGATCATCCTCTTCCCGCGGCCCTGAGCGGAGACCCGGGCAGAGCGCATGCGAACCGTATCCGCCGATCGTTTCGGAGCCCGCGACGGGGAGGGGCTTCTCCGGTTTCTCGCCTACTGCAGGGAGTCGGCCAGGGAGGGCGGCGCCCCCCGTGTCGCCAGCATATCGCTGCGTGTGCGGGATTTGGATCCGCTCGCGGTGCTGCGCTCCATCCACGAACCCGGCCAGCCTCATCTGTACTGCGAGCGCAGTCCGGTATCGGTTTCCGGGGCCGAATCGGCGGCCCTCTTCACGGCGACCGGCGGAGACCGTTTCCGGAAAGCCCGCGAATTCGTCGATGCCTGGAAAGACCGGATCATCGCCACGGGGGATTTGGACGGATGGTTCTCCGGACCGCTCTTCTTCCACTCCTTCGCCTTCGCCGGGGAAAACGCCCCGGGGTGCTCCGTGTTCCTCCCGCGCTGGCAGATTTGCCGGACGGAGATCGAGTGCGTGGCGGTGGCCAACGTGCGGATCGATCCGGACTCGGCTTTGGAGCCGGAGGCGGAGCGGATACTCCGCGCCCACCGGACCTTTTCGGAAATGACCTACGGGGAGATCGAGGCGCCGGATCCGACCCCGGGGGCTGTCTCCACCTCCTCCGAGGATCCGGGACGTTTCCGGGAGAGGGTGGAGGCCGCCCTGGCCGAAATCGCCTCCGGGCGCTTGTCGAAGGTGGTGCTGTCGCGCTGGCGGGATCTTGTCGCCGAGAAACCGTTCCGCCCCCTCGAGACCCTCGGCGTGCTGCGCGAGGCGTTCCCCGATTGCTTCGCGTTTTCGCACTCCGCGGGCGACGGAGCGAGCTGGATCGGGGCCACGCCCGAGCGGCTCGTGCGCCGCAGCGGGGGCGAATTCGCGACGGAGGCGATCGCGGGATCGGCGCCGCGCGGGAGCGGCCTGTCCGCCGACACCGCGCTCGGGCGGGCGCTCCTGTCCGGCGACAAGGATCTGCGCGAGCACGGGTGGGTCGTCGATGGGTTGCGGCGGGCGCTCGAGAGCCTCGGGCTCTCGTCCAGGATCTCGGCCAACCCCCATCTCCTCCGCCTGTCCAACGTGCAACACCTGCGGACCGCCGTTTCCGGAACCTGCCCGGCGGATATCGGGCTGCTGCGTTTAGCGGAGGCCCTCCATCCCACGCCCGCTGTCGGGGGATACCCGCGCGGGGAGGCCCTGGAGCTGATCCGGCGCCTCGAACCCTTCGAGCGCGGACTCTACACCGGGTTTTTCGGATGGGAGAAACCCTCCGGGGACGGCGAACTGGCCGTCGCCCTGCGGACGGCCCGCGTGGAGGGCGCCCGGGCGCGCCTCTTCGGTGGGGCGGGAATCGTCAGCGGCTCGGATGCCGGGAGGGAACTGGAGGAGACCGCGATCAAGCTGGAGGCGATGACCCGGGCGCTCACCTCGCCGCGGCTCCGGCGGGCATAGCCGGGCGGGGGCCGGGGAACCGGACGGAAACGCCCGATAGCGGCCTTGCGGTCTCCGCGCCTGCGATTCGGGAGCGGGACCGCGCCGCCGCGCCGGTGGAACGCGCCGCCGGCCGCCGTTCGAGGGACACCGCCCGGAGAAAAAAGCGGGTGCCGGAAGTTCATCCGGCACCCGCCTGTTGCGAATTTTCCGGTGGCCGAGGGTGCTATACCGATCCGGCGATCGACCTTCCGTTCGAGCGGAGGGCTTCGGCGGCCTCGACCAGGCGCCGGGCCATCGATTGCTCCGCCTTCTTCAGGTAGGAGCGCGGATCATAGACCTTCTTGTTGCCGACTTCGCCGTCGATCTTCAGCACACCTTCGATGTTCTCGCACATGTGGGTGACGATCGGCCGGGTGAAGGCGTACTGCGTGTCGGTGTCGATGTTCATCTTGACCACCCCGTAGTCGAGGGTCTCGCGGATTTCGGAGAGAGCGCTCCCCGAACCGCCGTGGAAGACGAGGTCGAAGTAGGCGTCCTTGCCGAACTTCTCCCTGAGCGCGTCCTGGCCCTGCTTCAGGATGTCCGGGCGGAGCTTGACCGCTCCCGGCTTGTAGGAGCCGTGGACGTTTCCGAAGGTGGCGGCGAACATGTACCGGCCCTTCCCCTTGAGGGCTTCGTACACGGCGACCATGTCCCCGGGGGTGGTGTAGAGCTTCTCGTCGGGCGTGTCCTCCGAACCGGAGGCGCCGTCCTCCTCGCCGCCGACCACTCCGGCTTCGAGTTCGAGGATCATCTCCTGCTCCCGGCAAAGCTCCAGGTACTCCGAGGAAATCTTGAGATTCTCCTCCAGCGGCAGGCCCGAGGCGTCCAGCATGTGGGAGTTGAAAAGATTGCCCTCCCCCTTCGCCCGGCGGGCGGCCGTCGCCTCGATGAGCGGCTTGAGGAAACCCTCCGCCTTCTCGGGCTGGCAGTGGTCGGTGTGGAGGGCGACCAGGATGTCGTACTTCTCGGCGAGCCGGTGGACGGCCTCGGCGAGGACGATGCAGCCGAAGGCCGCGTCGCCGACCGAAAGGCCCGAGGCGAACTGGCCGCCGCCCGTCGAGAACTGGATGATGCCGTCGGATTTCGCGTCGGCGAAGGCCTTCAGGGCCGCATTGATGGTGACGATGGACGTGACGTTGACGGCCGGATAGGCGTAATCGCCCTCCTGGGCGGCGTCGAGCATCGCCTCGAATTGTTTCGGTGTGGCTACTGGCATGGTTCTGTGCTTTTCGAGTTTGGTGTATTAGCGAAGGTAATCTTCAGCGCTCCGATGGAATAGGAATTTTATCGCATCGCCAAGGAGGAATTCCGCACGGGAGGCTATTTTTCGGATTTCCCCTGGTTGGCGACCGCCTCCATGGCTTTCTTCACCTCCTCGGGATCGCCGAGGTAGTAGCTCTTGGTCGGCTTGAGGCGGGCGTCCAGCTCATAGACCAGCGGCATGCCGGTCGGGATGTTGAGCTTGAGGATTTCATCCGCGGTGAGATCGTCGAGGTACTGGACGAGCGCCCGGAGCGAGTTGCCGTGGGCGGCGATGAGCACGTTCTTGCCGGAACGGATCTCGGGGACGATCGACTCGTGCCAGTAGGGGAGGAAGCGCTCGACCGTGTCTTTCAGGCACTCGGTCAACGGCAGCTGGTCCGGGTCGAGGTTCGCGTAGCGGGGATCGTTGCCCGGGAAGCGCTCGTCGTCCTTTTCCAGGGGGGGCGGGGGGATGTCGTAGCTGCGCCGCCAGATGAGCACCTGCTCGTCCCCGTATTTTTCGGCGGTTTCGGCCTTGTTCAGCCCCTGGAGCGCCCCGTAGTGGCGCTCGTTGAGCTGCCAGGCGCGGCGCACCGGCATCCAGAGCAGGTCCATCTCGTCCATCGCGATCCAGAGGGTCCGGATGGCCCGCTTGAGCACCGAGGTGAAGGCCAGGTCGAAGGTGAATCCGTTCTCCTTCAGATAGCGCCCGGCCGATTCGGCCTGGGCGCGCCCCGTCCCGGTCAGATCGACGTCCGTCCACCCGGTGAACCGGTTCTCCTTGTTCCACTGGCTTTCGCCGTGCCTGAGTAATACGAGTTTGTGCATGATCGGTGTCTCCTTGTTCTGAAGTTCCGCTCCGAAGCTTGCGAGAAAGCCCGGGAATCCTGCAAGCCTCAAAAAAACCGGGAGCGATTTATTCATGGTTGTGCCGGGTGCTCTTTCCACTTTTGTTCACGCGCAAGGCCGTGCTCGCGCCGAGGCGCGAAAAAAACGCCTCTTTCTGAAAAATTGTTCGGGCGCGACGACCGGTTTTCTGATAGAATGGATCAATGCCAGGCGAGCCGATCCTTATCGTTCCCGACGTCCATCAGGATGAGGACTTCCTCCTGCGCTGCCTCCGCCTGGGTTCCGAGCGAAGGGCGGGGGAGGTGATCCTTCTCGGCGATCTGCTGGACTCCAAGTCGCGGCACGGTCGTCTCCTCCCCGTGATCCGCCGCCTGGTCCGCACGGTCGGCAACCTTCTCGAACAGGGGGATGTTCCCGCGACCCTGCTCTGGGGCAACCACGACTGGAAATACTGGTCCTTCCGCAAGCCCATCGAGGCGATGGACGCGGACATGAGGAACAACTTCGAGTTCTACGCCGTCAACGACCTCTCGATCCTGACCGTGGACGTTCTCCTGGCCCCGGATCCGGACACCGGGCGGGCGCCGATCGACCTGTGGGGCGAACACGCCGTTCTCGCGGCGGAGCGCAACGGCTGGCTGATCACCCACGCGGGAGTGGCCGCCCCGCTCTGGCCCGGGGACGCCGGCCTGAAGGACGGCGTCGCCGCGCTGAACGAGACCATGCGGAAGCTGGTCGCCGACCCGCCGCCCGACTACGGCCACCCCCTGCTCGGCGCGGGTCCGCCCCGGGGCGGATTCGATCCCGTCGGCGGCCCCCTCTGGCTCGATTTCGTCGAGGAGTTCTCCGACGACCTGCCCTTTCCCCAGATCGTGGGCCACACCCGCTGCCAGAGCGTTCTGCGCAAGGGCCGGAGCGTCTGCCTGGACGTCTGCCAGCAGGTCTGCGCCATCCTCCATCCGGACGGCACACTGGAGCCCGTGACACTGTAGCCCGATGGCCGAGCCGTGGGGAAGAATCCCCTCAATATTCGAGGGGTGAACGAGCCGGAAAGTGCCGTTTCCGCCTTCTCGTAGTCACCGCCGTTCGACTTTGCGCAAAACCAACTCGCTCCGTCTTGAGAGTGGCCGGCATGGGCGCGTTAACCGGATTGCGCGCTCCCGCCTGGTTCCGGCTCGTTTGTCTGTGATCTTTTAAGCAGGGCAATGAGTAGCACTCTTTCGGGATTACCCTTCCAGTTCCTGAGCAACATGCCGATCAGATAGCCTGTCATTCCGCAAAAGAAAAACAGATAGGGGATGGCTGCGGCATAGATTATCGCCTGCATTTCGATTCGTCCCTTGAAGTCCTCCGGAATGTCTCCGAGGAGATTCATAAACCAGATCCCAGCAGCAACCATGATGACGCATAAACCTGCAATGGCTTTCTTCCATTTTTGGAATTGCAGCTCCTGACGTTCGATCTTCCCCAGTGCTTGTGCTTCGTGCTTGGTTAATTCCATTTTTCTTCCCCGGATTGATCTCTCCGATCCAGCCCGGATTCCCTCACGGTTCCGGGGTCGTGTCGGATCGCGAGGGATTATTCCCCGGAACGGGATCCGCCCGCTTCCGCCGTCCCGTCGTAGGGCGAGGGCGGGGCGGGATAGCGGAACCCCGAGTTCGGATTGGTCGGATCGAAGGCGAAGGCGTCCCGGTTGCCGAGAAAAAACTTCAGCACATTGGCCGGGATGGCGAAGCCGAGACCCTCGGCGCCAGCGGCAACGACCTTCATGTTGTTCACGGCGACGACCTCCCCCCGGAGATTGAAGAGCGGTCCGCCCGAGTTGCCGGGGCTGATCTGGGTCGTCGTCTGCACATGGAGGCGGCCGTTGATCGGGCGGTTGGCGATGGAGACGATCCCCTCCGAAACCGACCGCTCCAGCCCCATCGGGCTGCCGATCGCGAAAACCGGTTGCCCCGCCCGCAGGTCGGCGGAATCCCCGAGGGGGACGGTCTCGAACTCCCGGTCCTCCCCGGCGCGGACCGCGAGCAGCGCCAGATCCATCTCCGGACTCGAAGCAATGATCGCCACATTCTCGAAGGTCTCCTTCTTCAGTCCGGAGGAGGATTCCTCGAAAACGGTCACGGTGATCTCGTGCTCGCCGGCGATCACGTGGTCGTTGGTGACGACAAAGCCGTCGGGGTGGATGAAGAAACCCGATCCGAGCCCCGTCGGCGTGCGCACCATCACCACGGCCGGTCCGTGCCGGTCGACCAAGGTCCGCAGAGGCAGGATCCCGGCGTCTTCGACCACACGGTAGAGATCGTCCGTGCCGCGCAACACCGGCTCCCCGTCCGCATCGTCCACGACGGTCCGGACGATCGCCTCGCGGGGAACGCTGATGACCGAGAAACCGAGATCGACGACGATCCGGTCGTCCTTTTCGGCGAGAATCTCCCCCTTGAGCATGGCTCCGCCGCCCGTCTCGATCCGCGCCATGTCTCCGGCGCGCACGAGAAGAGCCGGTAGGAGAAGCAGCAGCAGAAGGGTGAGCAAGTGTGGACGAGCGGCCATGGAAACTCCGAGCAAAGCCGGTCCGCCCGGAGGAAACAAGCCGATTCTCGGCGGATGCCGCGGGGGGTGTGCCGAGGCGGGATCGGCGGATCCACGGCGGACCGGCCGGAATGCGGGAGCCGCCGTCCGGAATGTCTTTCCCGCCAGGCCGTCCCGGGTCGGACGGCTGAAGTCAGCCATTCGAGCCGGGGACAGGGATCGATCACTCCCCGCGGGCGACGAAGTTCTTCAGCGCGTCGAGGGTCTCGCCGCTGAGGTGGTGCTCGATGCCCTCGGCGTCGGCCTCCGCCTGCGGGCGGGAGACCCCGAGAAGGCGGAGGAAGCGCACGACCAGCATGTGCCGCGAGGCCGATTCCTCCGCCATCCGCGTGCCGTCGCGGGTCAGCCGGATGCCCGCCCCCCGCGCGCGGGCGAGCAGGCCCCTCTCCTCGAAGCGCCGGAGCGCCCGGATCACCGACACGTGCGAGACCCCGAAAATCCGTTGCAGATCCGTGACCCGCGCCGTGCCGCCGTTGCGCGACAGTTCCTGGATCGCCTCCACATAGTCCTGGGCCAGCTCGTTCGAGTGCTGGCGGCGGACCCGCTCGTGGCGGCGGGCCTCCGGCTCGGGTTGCGGGGACGACATGGCCAAGGAGAAAACCCGGGCAAACGGGGATTGACAAGGGCAAAAAGTAGCCCATGCTACACCCGCATGTAGTCCAGGCTACACCCGTGACATGCGATCCAAATAATCCAACCGAACACCATGAAACCGATCCATCCAGACAGCGACTCCTCCGGCGGCGCCGGATCCTTCTCTTCGCGGGGCCGGCGCGGCCGGCCCCTGGCCTTGGTTCTGGCCGCGTTTTCCGCGCTCGCTCTCTTCCCCGGCGCAGCGGCCGCGGACGATCCTGAAAGGTACACGGTGGTGACCACGGTCGGCATGATCACCGACATCGTCCGCAACGTGGCCGGGGACAAGGCCGAGGTGCGCGGCCTGATCGGAGAGGGCATCGACCCCCACCTTTACAAGCCCACGCGCGGCGACGTGATGGCGCTGGGCCGGGCGGACGTGATCTTCTACAACGGGCTGATGCTGGAGGGCAAGATGTCCGACCTGTTCGTGCGCATGGCCGGCCGGGGGAAACCGGTCGTGCCGGTGACCGCCGAGGTTCTGGACGGCGGGGACTATGTCCTCACCGACGAAGACAACCACTACGATCCCCATGTGTGGATGGACGTGCGCGGATGGATTCTGGCGACCGGCGTGGTGGAGGAGACGCTGGCCGGGTTCGATCCGGCGAACGGGGAATTCTACCGTGCCAACGCGGCCGCCTACCGGGAGCGGCTGGAGGCGCTCGACGCCTACGCGGCCGAGGCGATCGGCTCCATTCCCGAAGAGCGGCGGGTGCTGGTCACCGCCCACGACGCCTTCCGCTACCTGGGGCGGGCCTACGGCATCGAGGTGAAGGGTATCCAGGGGATCAGCACGGAATCGGAGGCGGGCGTGCGCGATATCGAGAATCTGGTCGATTTCCTGGTCTCGTCGGGGATTCCGGCGGTCTTCGTGGAGACCTCCGTTTCGGACAAGAACGTGCGGGCGCTGGTGGAGGGGGCGGCCGCCCGGGGCCACGAGCTGCGGATCGGCGGCAAGCTTTTCTCGGATGCGATGGGGCCGCGGGGGACCTACGAGGGAACCTACGTCGGGATGATCGATCATAACGTGACGACCATCGCCGCGGCCCTCGGGGGAGACGTTCCGCCCCGGGGGTTGAACGGGAAGCTGGGGGAGGAAAGGGAGTGAGGGCCGAGCCCGTTCATCCGCCCGAGTGCCCGCTTTCGATCCATGACCTGACGGTGGCCTACCACCGCAAGCCGGTGATCTGGGACATCGATCTCGACCTGCCCGAGGGGAAGTTGGTGGCGGTGGTCGGGCCGAACGGGGCCGGCAAGAGCACGCTGCTGAAGGCCTGCCTGGACCTGGTGCCGCGGTCCTCCGGCGAGGTGCGGGTGTACGGGCGGCCCTACCGGCGGCAGCGGGGCCTGGTCGGCTACGTCCCGCAGCGGGAGAGCGTCGATTGGGATTTTCCGGTCAGCGCGCTCGAGGTGGCGGCGATGGGAACCTACGGGCGCATCGGCTGGTGCCGTCCGGTGCGGCGCCACCACCGGGAGATCGTCCGGGACGCGCTCCGCCAGGTCGGGATCGGACACCTCGCCGACCGGCAGATCGCCCAGCTTTCCGGGGGGCAGCAGCAGCGGGTCTTCCTCGCCCGGGCTCTCGCACAGGACGCGAAGGTGTATCTCATGGACGAGCCCTTCGCCGCCGTGGACGCGGCGACGGAGCGGGCCATCGTCGATCTGCTCCGGGAACTGCGCGAACGCGGGCGCACGGTGCTGGTCGTCCACCACGACCTCGCGACCGTGGAGCGGTACTTCGACTGGGTGGTCCTGCTCAACATGCGGGTGGTCGCCGCCGGGCCGACGGAGGAGGTTTTCCACAACGAGAACCTCAGGAAAACCTACGGCGGGAAGCTCACCCTGCTGGCCGAGGCGGGGCACGCCCTTTCGCGGCCACGGGGGGTGTGAGAGCTGGTGGTGATTCGGAGTCCTGGAGTGAAGGGGTTCTTTGCCGGGGTTGGTGTGGTGGAAGCGCCGTTCCGGGATTCCCCCGGCCCGCGGCCGTCCACAGGGGGGCGGGACACTCCCGGCCCGCGGCGGCGGGTTGGATACCGCGGGGATACCCCGCCCGCCCCGGCCCGGCTCCGGTTCCGGTTCCGCCCGTGGTGGGTTCTGGTCCTTGCGGTGGTGCTTTGCGCCGTTGCGCCGGCGGCGGCCCCGGCGGCGGAGTCCGGGCGGGCGGGTCCGCCTGCCGGAATCGGCTTCGCGGGCGAGGATCCGTCCGGGGCGGGTACGGGGGAGGCCGGGGTGTTCTGGCGGGTGCTGACCCTCCGCGAGTACAACACGCGGCTGGTTGTCTTCTGCACCAGCATCCTCGGGCTGGCCTCCGGGTTGATCGGCACCTTCCTGCTCCTGCGCAAGCGGTCGCTGATGGGGGACGCCCTCTCCCACGCCTGCCTTCCGGGCATCGGGATCGCCTTTCTGCTGGCGGCGGCCTCGGGCGGCGAGGGGCGCGATCTCGTCTGGCTGCTCGCGGGGGCCATGGCCACGGGGCTGCTCGGGGTGCTCACGGTTCTGGCGGTGCGCGCAACCTCGCGGATCAAGGACGACGCCGCCATGGGGATCGTGCTGAGCGTGTTCTTCGGCGGGGGGGTCGCCGTGCTGGGCATGGTCCAGTCGATGCCCGGGGCGAGCGCGGCCGGGCTCGAATCCTTCATCTACGGAAAGACGGCCTCGATGGTGTGGAGCGATTTCCTCCTCCTCTCGGGGGTCGCGCTCGCCGTGGTCGCCGCCTCTCTCCTCCTGCGCAAGGAGTTCATGATCCTGTGCTTCGACGAAGGGTTCGCGCGGAGCCAGGGCTGGCCGGTGCGGCGGCTCGACATGGTCATGCTCGGGCTGGTCGCCCTGGTGACCGTGGCCGGTCTCCAGGCGGTCGGGCTGATCCTGATCATCGCCTTCCTGATCATACCGGCGGCGGCGGCCCGTTTCTGGACGAACCGTCTCTCCGCCATGCTTCCGCTGGCCGCGGCGATCGGGGCCGCCAGCGGATGGATTGGTTCCAGCGTGAGCGCCCTCCTGCCGGGGCTGCCCGCGGGGGCCGTCATCGTGCTGGCGGCGGCGGCGCTCTTCGTCGCCAGTCTCTTCTTCGGCACGGCCCGCGGTGTCGTCCGCCGCGGGATCGAGCGACGGCGGCTGAACCGCAGGATCGACCGGCAACACCTTCTGCGGGGGGCCTACGAAATCCTGGAGGGCCGGGCCGCCGCCGGGGCCGACGAGGGGGCGCCGGAGAACCGTCCCGTCCCGATCCGCGAACTCCGCGGCGGGCGTTCCTGGAGTGCCCGGCGTTTCCGGGCGGCGCTCCGCCGGGCCGCGCGCGACGGCTATGTCGAGTCCTTCGACGGCGACTCCCTCCAGCTCTCCGAGGCGGGCTACGGGGAGGCGGTCCGGATGACGCGGAACCACCGCCTCTGGGAGATGTTTTTGATCACCCACGCCGACATCGCGGCCAGCCATGTGGACCGCGACGCCGACGCCGTCGAGCATGTGCTGGGGGCGGAGCTGGTCGGCGAGCTGGAGCGCAAGCTCGGCACCCGCGCCCTCGTGGCCAGTCCGCACCCGCTCCGGGCGAAAGGAGGGCGGCCATGACGTGGTTCCCCTTCGATACGTGGATCGTCGTGGCGGGCGCCCTCTGCGCGATGGCGGCGGCGATCCCGGGGGCCTTTCTCGTCCTGCGCGGCATGAGCATGATGGGCGACGCGATCAGCCACGCCGTGCTTCCGGGGCTGGCCGTGGCCTTTCTGGTGACCGGGAGCCGGGCGAGCTTCGGGATGTTTCTCGGGGCGGTCGCCGTGGGCGTCCTCACGGCGGTGTTCACCCAGTGGATCAGCCATTCGGGCAAGGTGGACCGGGGTGCTTCGATGGGCATCGTCTTCACCACGCTCTTCGCCGTCGGGCTCCTGCTGATCGTGCGGGCGGCGGATCACGTCGATCTGGATCCGGGCTGCGTGCTCTACGGGGCCATCGAGCTGACTCCGCTCGACGTCGGGTGGGAGGTCACCCTGGGCGGGGCGACGATCGGCGTCCCCCGCGCGGTCCTCGTCCTCGGCGGGGTGCTTCTCTTCAACCTGGCTGTGGTCGCTCTTTTCTACAAGGAGCTGAAATTGACCTCCTTCGACCCCGAGCTGGCCACGGCTATGGGAATCAACGCCGGCTTCATGCACTACCTGCTCATGGCCCTGGTGGCGGTCACGACCGTGGCCGCCTTCGAGGCGGTGGGCAGCATCATCGTGATCGCCATGCTCGTTACCCCGGCGGCGGCGGCCCACCTGTTGACGGATCGTCTCGGCCCGCTCCTGCTCCTGGGCGCGGGGATCGGGGCCGCTTCGGCGGGGGTCGGCCACTTGCTCGCCCTGGTCGTTCCGCCCTGGCTGGGTTTCGCGGGCACGACGACCTCGGGCATGATGGCCGTGGCCACCGGCCTCTTCTTCCTCCTCGCCTGGATGTTCGCGCCCCGCCATGGCTGGATCACCGGAAAACTGCGGCGGATCCGCCCGGGGCGAACGCGGGACAGTGCCTGAGGGTTTTGGATTGCGGTTGTTTCCATCCGGCGGACTGCTAGACAGTAGGCATGGACGACGGAAAGCTTCACCTGAACACGAAGGCGGTACACGCCGGCGTTTACTCCGACGGGACGCACGGCTCGGTGACGACGCCGATCTATCCCGCTTCGACTTTCGCCTTTCCGCGGCCGGGGGAGCCGCCGCGCTTCAATTACGGGCGCTGCGATCACCCGACCCGCGAGGCGCTCCAGCAGAATCTGGCCGCACTGGAGGGCGGGCACCGGGCGTGGGCCTGCGTGAGCGGGATGGCCGCGATCCAGGCCGTGCTCTTTCTGCTGCGGTCGGGGGATCACGTGGTCTGCGGGCGGGACGCCTACGCGGGGACGCTCCGGTTCTTCCTGCGCGTCCTGGACCGGTACGGGATCGGGTTTTCCCTGGTGGCGATGGAGGACGAGCGGGCCGTCCGCGCGGCGGTTCGCCCGGAGACGCGGATGATCTGGATCGAGACCCCGACCAATCCCATGATGCGCGTGGTCGATATCGCGGCGATGACCGCGATCGCGCGGGAGAAAGGGATCCTGTCCGTGGTGGACAACACCTTCCTGACCCCCGCCATCCAGCGGCCCTTCGATTTCGGGGCGGACCTGATCGTGCATTCCACCACGAAGTACCTGAACGGGCACAGCGATGTGGTCGGCGGGGCGGTGATCTGCCGCGACGAGACCCACGCCGCGGATCTCGAGTTCGTCATCTCCTCCGTCGGACTCGGCCAGGGCCCCTTCGACGCCTGGCTGGTTCTGCGCGGGATCAAGACGCTCGGGGCCAGGATGAGCGTACATCAGGCGAACGCGCGGCGGATCGCGGCCTACCTGCGGGAGAAGCCGGGTGTGAAGAGGGTCCGCTTCCCCGGATTCGAGGATTTTCCCGGGCGGGAGATCGTCCTGCGGCAGCAGTCGGGGCCCGGAGGGATGCTGTCGGCGGAGATCGACTCCGGGGTGGTCGATCCGGTCCGTTTCGTCCAGGCGACCCAACTCTTCCAACTGGCGGTCAGTCTCGGCGGGGTGGAGTCGTTGATCGAGCTTCCGTTTTCGATGAGCCATGCCTCGATGGCCGAAGAGGAGAAGACCGCCGCCGGGCTGACGCCGTCGCTGGTCCGGCTCTCCCCCGGAATCGAGTCCGCCGACGATCTGGTCGCCGACCTCGAGCAGGCCTTCGAGCGGGCGCGGCGATGACCTCCGGGCGGGAGACGGGCCGCCGGGAGTGCCGGACCGGGGATCTGTTTTCGGTTCCCGGCTATCTCGATGCGGTTCGCTCGCTGGCCGCCGGGGCGGGCTTCTCGGTCCGGACCTTCGGCGAGGCGGGCGGCTTCGCCCTGCCGGTTCTCACGCGGGGCGGCCCGGGGCGGGATCGCTTGTACGTGTCGGCGGGCGTCCACGGCGACGAACCCGCCGGGCCGCTGGGGATCCGGTGCGCCCTGGAGAAGGGCTGGTTTTCCCGCGATTTCGGCTGGGTGGTTTTTCCCGTGATCAATCCGACCGGGCTCGTGCGCGGCACCCGGGAAACGGCGGAGGGAATCGACCTGAACCGCGACTACCGCAGGCTCGCGGCGCGGGAATCGAGGCTCCACCGCGCGTTTCTGGCGGAAAGCGGCTGGTCCTTCCGCGCCTCCCTCGGCTTGCACGAGGACTGGGAGGCGGACGGCGCCTATCTCTACGAGCACAATCCGGACCGGCGGGCGAATCCTTGCGAGGCGCTCCTCGGGGTGCTCGAGGATATCTGCGGCCTGCAGAAAGGGGAGGAAATCGACGGCTGGGCGGTCGCTCGCGAGGGATTGATCCATCCGCCGAGCGTTCCGGAAATCCGCGAAAACTGGCCGGAGCAGATTTATATGTTGGAGGCGCACACCCGGATGAGCTACACCGTCGAAACCCCGAGCGAGTGCGCGCTCGAAAACCGGGTGCGGGCGGCGGCGGCGGCGGTCCGCGCTTTCGGCGATCCGGCGAACTGGGTGAGTCCGCGGGTGCCCGGGTTGGACGGAAGGTAAGACATGAAGGCAAACGCTCCTACGAAGAACGAGAATCCGCAAAGCTGGCGAATCGCGATCACCGGTGGCACGGGCATGATCGGCCGTGCGGTCGGGCGCGAACTCGGGCGCCTCGGGCACGAGGTGGTGGTGGTCAGCCGCTCCGGCCGCGGGGGAACCGTCTTCTGGGATCCGGAGGAGCAGCGGTTCGAAGCGGAGAAACTGGAGGGCTGCCGGGCCGTCATCCACCTCTCCGGTGAGCCGATCGCCCAACGGTGGACGGGCGAGGTCAGGGAGAGGATCTATTCCAGCCGGGTGCGCGCGACGCGGCTGCTGGTCGAGGGGTTGGGTCGGCTCGCGACGCCCCCGGAGGTTCTGCTCTCCGCCTCCGGCATCAACTACTACCCGGCCACGGAGTTCGGCGCGGCCCTGGACGAGGAGGCCGGCCCCGGGGGCGATTTTCTCTCCCGTGTCTGCCTCCACTGGGAGCAGGAGGCGTTCAAGGCGGAGCGCATCGGGACGCGGGTCCGCGTGCTGCGGACGGCGGTGGTTCTTTCCCCGGAGGGCGGAGCGCTGGCCAGGCTCCTGCCGGTGTTCCGGGCCGGGGCGGGGGGCCGGATCGCCTCGGGCCGACAACCGTTCCCCTGGGTATCGATCGACGATTATGTCTCGATTTGCCGCCATCTGCTTTTCCGCTCGACGGCTTCGGGCGCGTTCAACGTGGTTTCGCCGGGCCGGGTGACCAACGCCGAATTCGTGCGAACCCTCGCCCGGGTCTTGAAGCGTCCGTGCGTTCTTCCGGTTCCGCGGACGGCGATCCGTCTCGCTTTCGGCGAGATGGGGAGCAAAACCCTTGTCGAGGGAGTCGATGCCGTGCCCGCCGCCTTGCTCGGCGACGGGTTCCGGTTCAGGCATTCGAATCTGGAGGGCGCGCTCGCGCACTTGCTGGACCGCTGACCCCATCGACCCGGTCCGTCATGGGGCGGTGACCCCGGGGGGCGGGACACTCCTGTCCCGCGGCGCATGGGATTGTATTCGGAATGGGTGAGCGGG
>JBKHCX010000048.1:0-16473 GCA_046541615.1 Puniceicoccaceae bacterium | reverse complement strand
TTCCGGGTTGGACGACTGAAGTCATCCAACTACGGGGTCGCATGACTTCAGTCGTATGGGCCGGTCGCCGAAAATCGTTGTCCCGGCCGGGGCGGGGGTGTAGGTTCTTCTCCATGAATTCCGATCCGGCTTCCGAGCGCTGCGACAAGGTGATCCTTGCGGGCGTGGGGCTGCTGGGGTTCCTCGGGGTGCTCGGCGGCGCGGTCGGCGCGCATCCTCCCGGGGATTTTCTCGACGCCCCGGAGGCGCGCGAGAGCTGGAACGCGGCCGTGTGGTTCCAGCTTTTCCATGTCCTCGCCGTGATGGCTCTCGCGGACTGGCGGCCGCCGTCCCTGGGCCGGTGGAGGGGCGTCGCCGTTTGCCTTCTCGCGGGAACGGTTCTTTTTTCGGGGAGCATCTACGCCTTGGCGGCGGGCGCCCCCGGCGCGATCGGGCCGGTGACGCCGGCCGGAGGATTGGTCCTGCTCGCCGGCTGGCTGTGGCTGGCCGTGCGGGTTCGGTAGGGCGTTCCGAGAGGGTTCGCCTTGCCGCGCCGCGGGAGGTTCCGATCGAGCGGCGCCATCGGGACCTGCCCCCGGCGGAATCAACCGCCGATCAGAAAATCGGCCTTGGCCACGAGCCATTTCTCCAGGGATGCGGCCAGATCCTCGGCCGAAGCGGCTTCCGGCCCCTGCTCGCCGAGGGGGGCGAGGAGGATGGCCCGGAGCCTCGTCCGGTCGTCGGACGGCAGGCCGGCCACCCAGTCTTCTTTGACGGGGAGCCCCTCGGCTTTGGCGAGGAGGTAGAGGGTTTTCAAGAAAGCCGGGCCGGTCGGGGCGCCCGCCTCGATTTCGTCGAAGAACCGCTCGGAGAGATCGCAGATGGCGGCGGGCTCGGGAAGGTGGGCGGTGTTGCGCCGGAGGATCTCGGCGAACCGAGAGGCCGTCCGGATGGCGGCGTAGGATCTGCCGATCCCGGTGCGCCGCCGGCGCGGCTGGTATTCGGAAAGGAACCGGAGTCCGCCTTGCTTCGCCCGGGTCACCCGCGCGCGGGCGGTGTCGAAAAGGTCCGGGCGCGCGGAGGTGCGGCTCTTGCGGACCAGCGGATGGTAGAGTCCCGAGAGGCGGGAGAGAAAGGCGAGGCACCAGAAGTTCTCGCCCGATTCCGTCAGCCGGAGGACCAGACCGGTGTCCTCCTCACCGTTCCCCGGGTGCATGCGGGCTCTCCGTGGGGGGCAGGGCGGTTTCCCCGATGAGGACGATGGCGGGCGGGGAAAGCCCGGCGCGGGCGACGTCCTCGGCGAGGGCGGCGAGGGTGGAGTGGAGGATTCTTTCGCGCGCGGTGGTGGCCCACTGGATGACGGCGCAGGGGGTCTCCGGGGGCAGGCCGCCGAGGACGAGGGCGTCGCGGATGGATCCGAGGTGTTTCATCGCCATGTAGAGGCAGAGGGTCGTGCGGAGCCGCGCGTAGGCGGCCCAATCGACCCCCGGCTCCTTCTTGGCGGGATCGAGGTGTCCGGTCAGGAAGACGACGGAGGAGTTGAAGGAGCGGTGGGTGAGGGGGATTTCGGCCCGCGCGGCCGCGGCGACGCCCGCCGTAACGGCCGGCACGACCTCGAACGGGATCCCCGCCGCGCGGAGTCCCGCCACCTCCTCTCCGCCGCGACCGAAAACAAAGGGGTCGCCGCCCTTCAGCCGGACGGTGGTCCTGCCCGCGCGGCTCAGCGAGACCAGGATTTCCTGGATCTCCTCCTGCGGGCGCGAATGGAATCCGGCCCGCTTGCCCACGCAGATCCGTTCCGCCCGGGCGGGCGCCCAGCCGAGGATCTCCTCCGCCACGAGGTAGTCGAAGACGAGCGCGTCGCAGGACCGGATCAGTCGCTCCGCCTTGCGGGTGAGCAGATCGGGGTCGCCCGGACCCGCGCCGACGAGATAGACCGCGGCCGGTTCCCGACCGCTTTGGGGCGTTTCAGGAATCATGAATGGATGTTCGGAAGATCCGCCACCGTCGGAGAATCCGGAAGGCCCGGCCGGAGAATGGGAAAATGGTGGTGGGGACAGGATTCGAACCTGTGAAGGGATAGACCCGGCTGATTTACAGTCAGCATCCGTTGGCCGCTTGGATACCCCACCGAAAAGGAACCAACATGGAGAACGCCGGAAACGATGCCAAGGTTTTTCTGTGAAAAATCGCTTCCTATCGCCTTCCTCAGTCCCGCGCGAAATCCTGCGGGCGGGGGTGCCATCCGTCGATGGAGATACGGATGGAGGCGCCCTCTTCGCAGCGCTGCTCGATCGCGTCCTCGATCGAAGCCAGGATCCCGGCCGCCTTCTCGGGCGTGTCCGCGAAGGCGTTCTCTCCGAACAGCTCGCGGAAGACCTGGTCGGCGGCCAGTTCGATGATCCGCTCGTAGGCCGCCTCGTCGGCGAAGGGATCGACGATTTCCGTGAGGTTTTTCTCCTCCCACTCCCTGGGTTCGAAGATGCGGCCGGTCTCCGGATCCTCCGGCCAGGGCTCGAGGATTTTCCCGGCGTTGAGGGCGCGGTAGATCTTGTCGGGGATCTCGTCGAGGGGCAGTCGCTCCCCGGCGGAGTCCCCGGCGTGGCTGTTGGCGACCCAGTCCGCCACGTGGACGGCCCGGGCGAGCAGCTCGAGTTCGGAGGAAGTGAAGGATATCTCGGGCACGGCGGTGGGCTAGGCGATGGTCGGATCGACGAACTCCCCGTCCTGCATGCAGAGGACTTCGTCGCAGAGGTTGGCCAGGTTCTGGTTGTGGGTGACCATGAGAACGGCCTGGCCGTGCTCGTGGCAGAGATTCCGGAGCAGGTCGAAGACCATGGTCGAGTTGCGCACGTCGAGGTTGCCGGTCGGCTCGTCGGCGAAGATGACGGCCGGCTCGTTGGCGAGGGCGCGGGCGACGGCGACCCGCTGTTGTTCGCCGCCGGAGAGTTCGTTGGCCATGCGGTGGCTCTTGTCGCCGAGGCCCACCTCGTCGAGGAGCGCCTGGGCCCGTTCGCGCATGGCGTCCTCGGAGAGTTTCTCGAGTTTGCGCATGGGGAGCATGAGGTTCTCGAGCGCCGTGAATTCGGCGAGGAGGAAGTGGAACTGGAAGACGAAGCCGATGGAGGAGTTGCGGACGGCGGTCCGGGCGGCGTCGCTCGAGCGGCCCATGTCGGTTCCCCCGATCCAGATTTTCCCCTCGTCCTGGCGGTCGAGCAGTCCGAGGAGGTAGAGCAGCGTGCTCTTGCCGCAGCCGGAGGGCCCGACGATGGAGTACATCCGCCCGCGGTGGAGATCGAGTCCGACGCCCCGGAGGACGTGGACGCGGGCCTCGGCCCGGCCGAGGTACTTGTGGATGTTCGTGCACCGGAGGACGGGCTCTTCGGAGAAGCCGCCGGTGTCCGCCGGGTCGGCGGGCGGAACCGGATCCCTGTCGGCTGGAGGGTTCATCCGCTGGTTCCCCGGATGATGTCACCCGGCTCGAGCCGGGAGGCGCGGCGGGCGGGGAAATAGGAGGCGACCATGACGATCACGCCGGCGATGAGCACGGCGGCCGCGTAGTGGACCCAGTCCCAGTGGACGACGAAGCTGTCGGTGGCGAAGATGCCCCGGATGCGGATGGGCAGGCGCGAAATCGCATAGGTGCACAGGGCGCCCAGGCCGCAGCCGAGGATCACCCCCAGGGTGAGGACGCTGAACCCCTGCCAGAGGAAGATGCGCCCCACGTCCTTGCGGCGATAGCCCATGGAGCGCAGGATGGCGATCTCCTTGGTTTTCTCCATGACGATCATGACGAGCGTGTTGAACATGCCGAGGCCCGAGATCAGAATGATGGACGAGACGGTGATGCCCGAGGAGACCCGCAGCGCGCGGAAGACCTGGAGCCAGGTTTTCTCGCGCTGCTGCCAGCTCATGGAGCCGTGCCAGACGACCCGCTCGATCCGCTCGGCGACCTCGGGCGCCCGCTCGTGGTCGAGAAGGCTGACCTGGATGTAGGAGACGCCGAACGGTTTTTTGAGGAGGGTGCGGGCGGCCGGGAGGTGGACAAAGACCCGCTCCTTGTCCACCTGCTCGATCCCGGTTTCGTAGATGGCGGAGACGCGGAAGCGGAGGCTTTCGCCGCGGGCCCGCAGGAACACCGGATCGCCGACTTCGAGCTGCATCCGGCGGGCGAGCCGCGAGCCGACCAGAAGGCCGAAAGGGTTGTCGCGGAAGCTGTCGAGATCCCCGTAGAGCATCTGCCCGCCGAGATCGGAGACCTCGAGGAAGTTCTCGAGCACGATCCCGTAGGGCTTGCAGAACATCTCGCGGAAATTCCCCTTGATTTCGGCGGAGCCGCGGAGCACTTCGGCCACGGCGACCACCTCGCGGAAGCGCAGCACGGCCTCCATGATGTCTTCGGGGTGCTCGACCCCCTCGACGTAATCGACGCCGTCCTCCATCGAGATGGAGAACCCCGTGCCGCCCTCGACCTCCATCGAGCGCATGGTCTGCTGGATGCGGTCCTCCACGCGGAGGGCGCCGTTGACCCCGAGCATGGTGCGGATGAAGAATTGTTCGAACCCGGAGGTCTGGGCCTGGGTCACGATGAAAAAGGTGACGCCGAAAACGATGCCCGCCAGGCTCATGAGCATCGACCGTTTCCGCGAGAGCAGGAAACGGACGGCGATCAGGAAATTGGTGGAGCCCCGGAACATGGAATGCAATCCGGAGGGTTATTCCTGCTCTCCGGCCCGCACGACCTGCACGGTGTCGCCGTCGCGGAAGCGGTCGGTCTCGTCCGAGATCACCAGATCCCCCTCCTCGACCCCGCCGAGAACCTCGGCCTGGTTCAGGCCGAGAAAGCCGGTCCGCACCCGGCGCATTTCGACTTCGTTTCCATTGACCACGAAGAGGAACTGGCCGAGGAGCGCGCGCCGCGGCACCAGGAGGGTGTCCTCGCGGCGGTTCTTGATGATGCTGACCTCGCCGGTGAGTCCGGATCGAAGAAGATCCCCGCCCTCCTCCATCTCGAGGAAAACCGTGTATTGCTGGGTCTCGGGATCCGCGTTCGGGAGCACCTTTTCGACCCGGGCCGCGAAGGTCCGGTCGCCGAAAGCGAGGAAGCGGACGCGGGCGGGATGGCCGATCTGGATGCCGGCGAAGTTTTCCTCGTTGATCTTCGTTTCGACCAGCAGCTCGTCGCTGTAGAGGGTGGCGAGCGAGGTGCGCACGCCGACCAGCTCGCCGGGCCAGGCGAAGATGCGGGTGACGATTCCGGAATCGGGAGCGAGGATGGTCGTCTTCTCCAGGGTGCGTTGCCACTCCTTGAGCTGGATTTCCATCTGCTGGAGCTGGTTCTCGTCGTTGATCCGCTCTTCCTCCTGTTCTTCCAGGAAAAGTTCGTAGTCTTCGCGCTGCCTCTCGATTTCGATCTGGGAGAGATTCCCCTCGCGGTAGCGGCGTTCGGCGTCTTCGAGGTCCTCTTTCTTCTGCCGGCGCTGAAGGGTCTCGCTCAGGCGCAACTCGAATTTGCGTTTGAAGGCTTCGTAGTTCCCCTTGAACGACTCGTATTGAAGCCGCAGGTCGGTCGGATCGATCTCGACGAGGAAGTCGCCTTTCTCGACCCGTTTCCCGAGTTCGAGGGAACTGCGGAGGATGCGCCCGCTGACCTCGGTCGTGAGCGTGATGCTGTAGGCCGGGTTGACGGTGAGAGTGCCCGGGACCGCGTCGAGAGCCACCCCCCGGGTGACCTCCTCGACGACCGCCTCGGGACGAAACCCCACGATCAGGTACCAGACGACACCCGCGATGAGCGCGAGCGGCAGGACGATTTTCAGGAAAAGGGAGATAAACGGATTCGCTTTGCTGGCCAAGGTGTGGGTTGGTTTGAAATGGATGAGACCGGCGGAGGAACGCCGTCGTTCAATCTTTCTTCGGAGGGACCGCGCTCAAACGTCGGTCTCGCCGAATTCGAGGTAGTCGGTGGACCGGTCGGCGTTCAAGGTGACCAGATAATCCGTGATCGTGCGCAGGAGGAGGAAGCGGGACAGGTGCAGGTTGTATTCCTTGACATAGAAATCGGATTGGGTCTGCCGGAACTGGTTCGTCGAGACGCGGCCTTCGCTGTATTCCCCCTTCACCCGGGAGTAGATCCGCGAGTCCAGGTCGAAGCGGCGCTCGGCGAGGCGCTGTTTCCGGATCATGCTCAGGAGTTCGCTGTGGATTTCGATCCTCTGCTCGTCCAGAAGCTGCTCGTTGCTCCGCATGCGGCTTTCGAGGCGTCGTTTCTCCAGAAGGTTGATCCGGCGGCTGGCCTGGGTGGCGAAGCCGTCGAAAACGTTCCAGCTGACGGACAGCCCGGCGAACCACCGGATGGAATCGACGTCGTTCGCCGTGGCCGTGTTGACCGGCGCCTGGCTCACGCTGGCGCTGAAGCTGATGTTCGGCCGTTGCCGCGAGCGGATGATGATGGCGTCGCGGTCGATCTTTTCCATGGTGTTCCGGTTCAACTGCACGTTGAAGGTCCGGTCCACCCAGTCCGGGCCGGGGTTCTCTTCGCCCCGCAGCTCCGCCTCCAGTGCGTCGAGGTCGATGGGAGCGATCCCGCCGGGGATCTCGGGGATGGTCTCCACCCCGCTGATCCGCCGGAAACTGGAAATAAGCTGGTTCCGCTCGTCCTCGAGTTCGGAGATCTCGATCAGGGAGCGGTCCAGCTCGATCTGGAAATCGAGGTACTCCTCCTCCGACAGGCGGCCCGCCCGGTAGTCCGACTCCTTGCGGGCCATCTGGGTCTCGAGATTGTTCCGCCTCAGGCGCAGGTTGCGCAGGCGCATCTCGTTGAGGATGAGCCGGAGATACTCTTCGCGGAGGCTTTGCACGGTCTCCTGGAACCGCTCCCTGGTGCGCAGCAGGCTGGTCTCGAAATCGATCTCCCCTTTCTCGACGCCGGCGCTCACGGCCCCCCAGAAGTAGAGCGGACGGCTGATCCCGGCCGAGACGGATGCGGAGAGGCTGGAGTCGTCGTCTTCGCCGGAGCGTTGCACGAATCGGTATCCGACGTTTCCGCCGACACCGACGCTCGGGTAGTGGCGGGACCGGGCGACTTTCAGATTCTCCCTGGCGATCTCCCGGTCGAGGCCGACCCTTACGAGTTCCGGCGCCTGGCGCCCGGCCTGTTCGAGGATGCGCTTGAGACCGGGGTAGTAGTCTTCGGGAACCGGCAGATCGACCAGTTCGAGGGTGGAGCCTTCCGGAGCGGGAGAGGTCTGCGCCGCCGCGCCCCCCGCGAGAAAGGCGGACAGGGAGAGGATGAGAGAAGTCCGAACGAAGGTCAGAATCGTCATAAGAAGAGCAGGAAAACCGCTGAACCCGCCGCCATCAACCAAATAAAAAACCTCTCCGGCCCCAATTTCTCCGCCGGCCGGATCAGACCGCCGAGCCGATGCGCTGGCGCTGGTACTTCTTTTCGTTGATTTCGTCGCACCACGTCCGGTTCGCCAGGTACCACCCGATGGTCTTTCGGATTCCGGTCTCGAAGGTCTCGGTCGGACGCCAGCCGAGTTCGCGTTCGATCTTGCCGGCGTCGATCGCGTAGCGGCGGTCGTGCCCGGGGCGGTCGGTGACGAAGGTCTTCAGCGTCGAATAGGAGGTGCCGTCTCCGCGCGGGCGCAGCTCGTCGAGAATCCCGCAGATCCGGTCGATGATCACGAGGTTCGGGCGCTCGCAGTTCCCGCCGATGTTATAGATCTCGCCGACCCGTCCGCCGCGGAGCACGGCGAGGATGGCCGAGCAGTGGTCGCCGACGTAGAGCCAGTCGCGCACGTTCATGCCGTCGCCGTAGATCGGCAGGCTCTTTCCGTCGAGGGCGTTCAGGATCATCAGGGGGATGAGTTTCTCCGGAAACTGGAAAGGGCCGTAGTTGTTCGAGCAGTTGGTGGTGAGCACCGGCAGGCCGTAGGTGTGGTGGTAGGCGCGGACGATGTGGTCGCTGGCCGCTTTCGAGGCCGAGTAGGGGCTGTTCGGGCGGTGGGGGTTCTCCTCCGAGAAGGGGGGATCCTCCGGGGCGAGCGAGCCGTACACCTCGTCGGTGGACACGTGCAGGAAACGGAAGGCCGAAGCGGCTTCGGGCGGGAGATTCCTCCAGTGCCTCCGGACCGCCTGGAGCAAACGGAGCGTCCCGGTGACGTTGGTTTCGAAAAACGGTTCGGGGGTGTCGATCGAGCGGTCCACGTGCGACTCCGCCGCGAAATTGACCACGGCGCTGATCCCGTGGCCGGCGAGCAGCCGGGCCACGCCCTCCTCGTCGCCGATGGAACCCTCGACGAAGGCGTGGCGGGGATCCTCCGCGAGGTCCGCGAGATTCGCCGCGTTGCCCGCGTAGGTGAGGGCGTCGAGGTTGACCACCGTGCCCTCGAACCGCCCGTCGGAGAGAAGATGCCGGATGAAGTTCGAGCCGATGAAGCCGCAGCCACCGGTGACGAGTATTGCTGGTTTGCTCATGAAGCGCCGATTGTTTGCCCGGTCCCGGGGGCGATGGCAAGACCAAGACGCCTTCCTCCGGCGGGGCCCGGATTCCGTTTTTCGCCCGAATCAGGGGTTGATTTTTCCGTGGAAGACCTCATTCTCTACCGTTTTCCCAAATCGAAACCAACGAAAAAGCCTATTCATCATGGAGGAAATTTCCCTTTCTGTTTCCCCCCGCGGACGGTCCGGCAGCGGATCGTCGGGGCGCATCCGCCGCGAGGGTCGGATTCCGGCCGTCGTTTACGGCGTCGGCGGCACGCGGAACCTGTCGGTTGACCGGAGCGCTTTCCTCAAGGTCTGGCGCGCAGCGGGGCAGTCGTCGGTCGTCACGATCAGCGACGGGGCCGGCTTCTCTTCGATGACGCTGGTGCAGGACGTGCAGCGCGATCCGCTGACCGACGAGTTCCTCCACATCGATTTCCTCGAGTTGACCAAGGGCCACGCGATCACCGCGAACATTCCCGTGCACACGCGCGGCGAGGCGGTCGGCGTGCGGACCGGGGGCGGCGTCCTCGACATCCATCTGCACGAGGTCGAGATCCGTTGCCTGCCGAACAATCTTCCCCACCAGATCGATGTGGACGTCGAGAACCTGGACGTCGGCGAGGCGGTCCACATCAAAGACCTTCCGGCCATCCCCGGGGTGGAGTACATGGGCGACGGTGAACAGCCCGTGGTGGCGGTCGTGCATGGATCCGTCGGTTCGGAGGAAACGGACGGGGAGGCCCAGGCCGGCGAGGTCGAGGTGATCACCGGGAAGAAGGAAGAGGCGCGGGAGGAGAATTCTTCGTCGAAGGAGTGAGCCGGCCGGCGGGTTTTTTGTAAGTCTGAATCATGGAGCGCGTGCGAGTCATCGTCGGCCTGGGCAACCCGGGCGGGGAGTATCGGAACACCCGGCACAACGCGGGGTTTCTGGTTCTCGACCGGATCGCGTCCGCGCGCAAGGCTCCGTGGGTCTGGGAGCGGCGGTTCGAGGCGGACACCGCCCTGGTCGAGTTCGGCCGGCATCCGGTCGTGCTGGTCAAGCCCCGCACCTATGTGAACCGCACCGGCGGGTCGGCCGCGGCCTTCGCCCGGTACTACAAAATCCCGGCGGAGCGTTTCTGCGCCGTGTACGACGACGTGGGTCTGGAGCCGGGCCGCATCAAACTGTCCGCCTCGGGCGGCGCCGGGGGACACAACGGGGTGGCGGATCTGCTCTCCCGCCTCGGTCCCGGTTTCCACCGCCTGCGGATCGGCATCGGGGCCAAGGCCGATCCGCGGATGGACCTGAAGGACTGGGTCCTGGGCCGGATTTCGGACCCGGAGCAGGAAGTTCTCGAGCCCGCCTTCGCGGCGGCGGAAGCGGCTTTGGAACTGCTCGTGACGCACGGCGCGGAGCGGGCGATGAATCGCATCAACACCAGAAGCAAAGCATCATGAAAAAACAAACCACCCGGAACTACCGGGCCACGTTCGTATTGGACACGCGGGGGGTCGAAGCCCCGGTTGACGAGCTTGTCGAAGCCTACTCGACGGTGATCGGAGACGCCTCGGGCACGGTTCAATCCGTCAAGAATCTCGGCAACAAGGACTTCGTCCGCAAGGCGGACAACGGCCTGGCGAACGGGATCTTCATCGAATACCTTTTCGAGGGTCCGGCGGAGGCACCCGCCCGGATCCAGGAAAAGGTCCGCCTTGACCGGAAGGTGAACCGGGTCATGGTGGAGGCCGCCTGATTCGCCGAAATCCAACCCCCAATCCGCTTGCGCCATGGCTTCTTTCAACCGAGTGATCCTCATCGGAAACCTGACCCGGGACCCGGAGGTCCGTTTTTCCAGTGGCAATAACGCGATCTGCAAGCTGGGCCTGGCCGTCTCGCGCAACTACACCACCCGCGACGGCGAGAAACGCGAGGAGACCACTTTCGTGGATGTCGATGCCTTCGGCAAGGTCGCCGAGATCCTCGGCAAATACCTTTCGAAGGGCCGTCCGGTTCTGATCGAAGGCCGCCTCCAGCTCGACACGTGGGAGTCCAAGGAGGGCGAGAAACGGCAGAAGCTGAAGGTGGTCTGCGAGAATTTCCAGTTCCTCGGGTCCGGCCGCGGCGGCGACCAGGACTCCGGCGGAGCATCCGCCTCCCCCGAACGCTCCTCGCCCCCCGTCCGGGAGGGCTCCTCCCGCCCGGGAGGCTCGTCCGAAGAGAATTTCGACGACGAGGACATTCCTTTCTAATCCGGATTTTCTATCAACACCATGGCACAGTCAGAAGTACTCCTCCTCCAGCCCGTCCCGAACGTCGGTGGCGAAGGCGAGAAAGTCCGCGTGAAAGCGGGCTACGCCCGGAATTTCCTGGTTCCCCGCAAGCTGGCCATCCCGGCCACCCGCGCCAACATGCGCCAGGTCGAGGCCCTCCGGCAGCGCCGCGCCGCCCGCGAGGCCAGGGAACTGGAAGAAGCCCGCTCCCGCATGAGCCGGCTGCAGCAGTTGTCGCTCGCCATCGTCGTCAAGACCGGCGAGGGCGGCAAGATGTTCGGCGCGGTCACCGGACCCGACCTGATCGCGAAGATCGCCGAAAACGGAATCGAACTGGACCGGAGGGAGGTACACCTGCCCGCCCCGATCAAGACGATCGGCGACCATTCGGTCACGATCAAGCTCCACCCCGAGGTCGAGGGCGACATCCGCTTCGAAGTCCTCTCGGAAAACCCCATCGAGGACTGACCGCAAGGGAGTCGGGACACCCCCGTCCCGCGCCCCGGTCAATGGAGTCGGGACACTCCTGTCCCGCGGCGGTCAACGGGCGGCACTGGCCCCGGAGCAGAAGCGGGGGAGGAGGCCGATGAGCGGAGCGACCTCTATGCGGTGCGGCTGATGGCGTTTCAGATGTTGACCGGGCAGGAGAGTCCGGGCGGTTTTTTTTCGGGGTTCGGGATGCTGGCATCGCTGGAGCTGATCGCACCGGACGGTTTCGAAGACTGACAACGTCGATTCCGCCTATTTAATTGACAGGGCGGGTTGTCGGTGATTTGCGACAGGCTGTCGGAAATTTACGAGTGACTGTGCCGACAGTTCAACGCACGTTTCGGACCAATGTCGGAGGATTTCTCAGCCCACCTGCCATTTGGAACGATTCCCGATCCGCATTACGGGTTGGACCGTCCGCAACTTGCCGGGCTTCAGGTCTCCTGTGCAGCGGGAGGCGGTCGGATTCTCCTGGAAGGTCCCCGCCGGGTCGGAAAAACCACTTTGTCGAACCATTGGCCGGAGGGGAATACTCGCCCGGCCGAAGGTCTGAGTTTGCCGCCCCGAAGATCTGGTGGGTTATACGGAATTCAGGAAGGTTTGACAGTTATGGTGCAGCGCGGAATCGAAGCAGCGCAAGGCACAGGGATCGGATTCGTATCGGGACGCGCTCCGATCTCTGCAACGCCGCGGCCCGCGGTGAACGTCCCGCCTCGGCGCAGGCGATGCCCGAGAGCCTTCCGGCGGCCAGTCCGGAGCGGCGTGCTTCCTCCTTCGCCAAGGCTTCGGCGGACAGGTCAGCCGGCGCCGTTGACAGCCCTCGGAGTTCGCACGGAGGTGGATCCCGGGGAAAGGCCTCTGGTTTCTGGAAGGCGGCGGCGGTGTTGGTCTTGTTGGACACGATCAACCTGCGGCTGGAGGCATCGACGGGCTCGAACCGCGTCAACCGCGGCCGCAGCTCGAACAAGAACGCACGGAACTGCCGCTCCGCGAATCGCAACAGGAACACGCTTGGCAACACGAACAACAACCTCGGCTTCCGGCTTACGCTTGCCCCTGCGCCTACGCTGTAAAGGCTACGGCGGCACAGGCAGCTCAGGCCGAACATGCCAAAGGAGCAACAAAGAGAGGACTGAACCGCTCGTCGGCCATCGCGGTCTCGCGAAAGACCACGCGGTGGTGACCGACCCGCAGGCGTGAATAGCCCGATAATTCGTCCTCCAGATGCCGGATTTCCGGCGGATTTTCGCGCCCGTCCCAGTCCGCCAGTGCCTTGATCGCATGCAGCAGATCGCGTCTGGGACCGGGGGCTTTCCCCCTGAGGTAATCCGCTACCTGGGCGGACCAGGCGACCTTAGAGTTCATCCGGAACAGGGGAAAACCGAACCGTCCCGGCCTTGTCCTCACGGATCAAATCCATCAGTCCGGAGTCTTTTTGCAACTCCATGGTTTCCAGGATGGCCGCGAGTTTCTCCCGCGACACGAGAAACGCCACCGTCCTTCCATTGCGGGAAATCGGCACAATGCCTTCCTCTTCGGCTTGCTTGACCAACCGCGATGTCTCCGCTTGAAGATCGGCGATACCTGTAATTTTTATGGGAAAAATACATAGAATTTTCCTGAAAGCAAGTCAAGTCGCATTCGCGGGGTTCGGCCGGATACGGGTTGCGGGATGCAGGGTGCTTTCCCACGGAGGGCATCCCTTCGGCAAGCGCAGGGCGGCCGGAGACACGGAGGGGAATTCATGGGATGCAGGGTCGCCTCCGCGACGCCGAGGCGCTTCTGGAGAATGATTGTCCATTGTGACGGGCAGGTTTCTGCATGGAGCAGATTCTCGCCCTGACCCGGGGGGCGCGACGCCTGCGTTTGGGCGAGCCGGAGTCGGGCTGACCATTTACCCGAATATGTGTCCGTGATTGCTCTCGTTCCGCTTTGCACGCGAAACCGCTTGCGTTCCGTCCGGTCCTTCCGCTACTCCCTGACCGCTTGTATGACTTCCGGGAAAACCATTGACCTGAACCGCCTGTGCGTCCTGGCCCGCCTTTCGCTTACCGGGCAGGAGAAGGAGAAACTCGGGCCGCAGTTGGCCCGGATCGTGGGCTATGTCGAAGAGCTGCGCGAGGTCGATGTCGATGGCGTCGAGCCCATGGCCCACGCCATCCCTCTGGAGAACGTATTGCGGGAGGATGTGGCGGTGGCCCCTCCCGACTCCGCCGACCTGCTCCGGAACGCTCCGGCGGCGCGGGCCAACCAGGTCGTCGTTCCCCCGGTGATCGAAGGATGAGCGCCGCCGGTCTCCATCGGGAAACGGCCGCCCGCCTGTCGGCCCGGCTGGCCGCCGGGGAGATTTCCAGCGTGGAGGTCACCCGCTCCTGCCTCGAACGGATCGAGGCGGTCGATCCCGTCGTGCGCGCCTTTCTCGGTCTCGATGCGGAGGACGCCCTCCGCCAGGCGCAGGCGAGCGACGCGCGCCGGGCCGCCGGAGAGGGGAGGGGGCCGCTCGAGGGGATCCCCGTCGCCCTGAAGGATATCCTCGCCGTGTGCGGCCAGCCCCTCACCTGCGCGAGCCGGATGTTGGAGAATTTCGTCAGCCCCTACGACGCGACGGCCGTCCGGCGCCTGCGCCAGGCGGGCGCGGTCGTCTTCGGCCGGCTGAACATGGACGAGTTCGCCATGGGCTCCTCGACCGAGAATTCCGCCTTCGGGCGCACCGCCAATCCATGGGATCCCGAACGGGTGCCCGGCGGGTCGAGCGGGGGCAGTGCCGCGGCGGTGGCCGCCGGCGAGACCATTCTGTCCGTCGGGAGCGATACCGGTGGTTCGATCCGCCAGCCCGCCGCCTTCTGCGGGACCGTCGGGCTCAAGCCGACCTATGGGCGGGTCTCCCGCTACGGGCTGGTGGCCTTCGCCTCCTCCCTCGATCAGATCGGTCCCTTCACCCGATGCGTCGAGGACGCGGCGGCCTTTCTCGACGCGGTCTGCGCCCACGATCCGCTCGACTCGACCTCGCTCCCCGACCAGGAGACCGGATTCCTGTCATCCCTCCGCCCGGCGGCGGACCGGCAGTGGCGGATCGGGGTGCCGAAGGAGTTTTTCGCCGAAGGGATCGAACCGGAGGTCCGGGAGTCGGTCGAGGCCGCGATCCGCTTCTACGCGGAAAGCGGTTGCCCGGTCGAGGAGGTGTCCCTGCCGCATTCGCGCCACGCCGTGGCCGTGTATTATGTGCTCGCGACCGCCGAGGCCTCCTCGAACCTCGCCCGGTACGACGGCGTGCGCTACGGACGGCGCGCCGAAGGAGCGCGGGACGGGATCGACCTCTACTACCGTTCCCGGGGCGAGGGCTTCGGGGAGGAGGTCAAGCGGCGGATCATGCTGGGGACCTACGTGCTCTCGAGCGGCTACTACGACGCCTACTACCTGCGGGCGCAGAAGGTGCGCACCCTCATCCGCCGCGACTTCGACGAGGCTTTCGCCAAGGTGGACTGCCTCATCGGCCCCGCCACGCCGACCGTCGCCTTCCGCGCGGGCGAGAAGACCGCGGATCCCCTTTCCATGTACCTCAGCGACATCTATACGATCTCCGCCAACCTGGCCGGTCTCCCGGCCATGTCCCTCCCGTGCGGACTGTCGTCGGCGGGATGTCCGGTCGGACTCCAGTTGATCGCCCCGGTCCTGCGCGAGGACCGGATGCTGGCTCTCGCCAAACGCTTCGAGGACGCCCATGGCTTCGCGGGGATGACCGCCCCGGAGCCGGCGGCCGGAGGGGGCGCCCGATGAAATACGAAGCCGTCATCGGACTCGAGGTCCACGTCCAGTTGAAGACGGCCTCGAAGATGTTCACCGGCGTGCCCCACGGATTCGGCGCCGAGCCGAACACCCTCGTCGATCCGGTCGTGTTCGCCCTTCCCGGAAGTCTGCCGGTCATCAACCGCGAGGCCGTGGCCAAGACCGTGCAGGTCGGCCTCTTGCTCGACTGCGGGATCGCCGCGGTCTGCAAGTGGGACCGGAAGAACTATTTCTATCCCGACTCCCCGAAGAACTATCAGATCACCCAGTATGACCAGCCGCTGTGCCTGGGCGGCTCGGTCGAGATCGAGGTGGCCGGTCCCTCCCGGGCGGAGGAAGGGCCGCACCGGCGGGTGCGGCTGACCCGCATCCACCTCGAGGAAGACGTCGGCAAGCTGACCCACTTCGAGCGGGACAGCCTCGTCGATTTCAACCGGGCCGGCACGCCGCTCATCGAGATCGTCACCGAGCCGGACATCCACTCCGCCGGGGAGGCCTTCGCCTTTCTGACCGCCCTGCGGCGCATTCTTGTTTACGCGGGCATCTCCGACTGCGACATGGAGAAGGGCCAGCTCCGTTGCGACGCCAACATCAGCATCCGCCCCGAGGGTGACGCCAGGCTGGGGACCAAGGTCGAGTTGAAGAACCTGAACAGCATCTCCGGCGTCCGCAACGGGGTCGCCTACGAGATCGCGCGCCAGACGCGTGCCCTGGAAGAGGGCGCGGCCCTCGTGCAGGAAACCCGCCGGTGGGACGCCGACCGGGGCATGACGACCGCCATGCGTTCGAAGGAGGAGGCGCACGACTACCGGTACTTCCCCGACCCGGATCTGATGCCGGTCGTCGTTTCGCCCGAATGGAAGGCCGAGCTGGCCGCCGGCCTGCCCGAACGGCCCTTCGACCGGCAGCGCCGCTACATGGCGGAACACGGGCTGCCCTATTCGGCGGCCTCGGTTCTGATCGCGGACCGCCCGCTCGCGGACTTTTTCGAGGCGGCGGTCGCGGGCGGCGGCAATCCGGTTCTGCTGGCCAACTTCATCGCCAACGATCTCCTCCGCGAACTGGGGGGCGCGGGGGAGTCCGTCGATCTTTCCGGGTGCCGGGTCACGCCGGAGGCGTTGTGCGGATTGGTCGGGCTGGTGGACGCCAACGTGATCTCGAACCAGATCGCCCGCGAGGTCCTGGTGGAAATGCTCCGCACCGGCACCGCCGCCGCCGACATCGTCCGCGAGAAGGGCCTGGAGCAGTCCTCCGACGAGGGGGAGTTGGAGGCTCTCTGCCGGGAGGCCATCGCCGCCAATGGAAAAGCGGTCGCCCAGTACCGCGGCGGCAACGCGAAAGCGATCAACGCGGTCAAGGGCCACGTGATGAAAGCCACCAGGGGCAAGGCGAATCCCAAGGTGGTCAACGACCTCATCGAACGGCTCCTCGGTAGGGACTGATGCCGCGGAAGCCCCGGGGAAGCAAGGTTCGGTGTCC